>JAMPEA010000042.1 GCA_023665365.1 Bacillota bacterium | reverse complement strand
TGTATTTATTATATAATTCTGTCAAATAAGTGCAAATTTTTGAAGTAGCGGTTGTAGGAGGATAAGTTTTGCCGTATTGCAATAAAAAAATCATTTCTTTTTTGTTGACTTCGAGATGTAATATGGCTTGTAAGTATTGTTATGGCGCGCGAAAAGCAGAGTACAATACGCTTGATTTGGATTTTGCCAAATGCGGCATTGACGAATACGTTGCAACGGGCGTCGTGAACGGCATTAGGTTTTTCGGCGACGGCGAACCTACGACAGAACCTCAACTTATAAAGGATATTTGCGAATACGCAAGGCAATTTCGCCCAAACATAAATTGCGAGATACAGACCAACGGCTTCTTTAATTTGCAGTTGGCTGAGTGGCTGGCATACAACATGGATGAAATATGGATATCTATGGACTTATTGCCGGACACTCACGATATGTTTAGAGTGACAAAGACGGGCAAGCCCACGTCGCCAATCATAGAACGCAATTTAAAGTTTTTCAAAGATTTAAAAGATAAGCGGGCTATGGTTGGCGTGCGCAGTACCATAACGACTTACAATATCGACAGGCAAGAAGAGGGCATAGCTTATCTATATGATTTGGGAATAAGGTATATTTGGGTGGACCCGATTTTTGCTCCCGTAAGCGAAGCCGAAGATAAAACTTTCGAGCCTATAAGCAATATGCACTTTGCAAGGAAGTTTATTGAAGCAAGGGAATATGCCAAATCGCTCGGAGTATTTTACGAGAGTAATTTTACAACTAACTTCGACGGTCCTACTTGCTATAATTGCAGATCTTGCTTGCCTATGCCGCATTTGACGATGGACGGATACGTGTCGGCTTGCGAGATGTGCACCAGTAATCAAGAAGGCAAAATGAATGCTTTTATTTATGGAAAATACGATAAAGAAAATAATCGGATCGTATATTTCCCGCAAAAGATAGCGGCATTGCAGAGCAGGACGCTTGATAATCTTCCCGAGTGCCAAAGTTGTATAGCAAAAGAACATTGCGCGGGTTTTTGTCTTGGCGAAACGCTAAATGAAAATGGCGACCTGTTTAAGATTAAGAACGTAGTGTGCGAGCCGTTGCGCTATATATACGCCAAAATAGGCAACGACTATGGTCAGTACGGAGGGGAATTTAAATACAAGCACCCATAAATTTAATTTAAAATCCGAAGGAGGAAAATATGAGCGATTCATATAACAAGAACAACGGCGATGAATTTGACAGCTTGGCTGAAAGCGTCGAAGGAAATCAAATTTTCAGAAGATTTAAGAGGAAAAGCGTCGCCGCAAAAGAATGGATACAAGACCTTATAAAAAACGGATATAGGTCAAACAGCGGCAGAAGCCGTCGCGCGGCGGTTGGATTGTTTATGTCGGACGAAATGCAAGACGTCGGCGTGCTTTCGCTTGCGCCGTCGCTGTCTGCGTTGTTGTTTGAAATTTCGCTTTTGAAAGACAGCGGCGAAACCGACGTCGAGGGCGTATCTTTTGAGGACGTGCTTTTAGACGATAAGGCGCTTCCCGATAATAAATTGACGGTGCTCAACGTCGTGACGGATTCCATATGCAAGTTGCTTGCCGAGTGTTATCCCGACGGCGTGTACGGCGGAAGAGGAAAGGTGTTGCTTTCAAGTATGCCGTTTTATGATGAAAGCGCAACTCTCGAAGACGACAGCAAAGGTTGGAAGAAAAACGGCTATCTCGACAGCGCGAGCTGGGTTTTCCTTGCCGCCGATTCGATAGAAGCGTTTTTGGACCGTCTCGAACGCACTTTGCCAAGCGTTTACAAAAAGGTCAAGTGGGATATTAAAAATACTTTGGGCGAAGTTTTGACGGTTGACGAGGTCAGAGAGGCGGTGCGTACTCTTTATCTGCAATGCATAAAAGTGACCTGCGACTGTATCATTATGCGCGGCGACAAGGTGCTCGGATGGTCGTTTAAAGATATGGACGACGACGAAACAGACCCGTCGCTTTATTTCTCATACGTTGCCTCTACCGTTTATTTGGGCTTATACAAAAGATTCGACAGGCAGGATAACACGATAGGCAAGTTGAGATATTTTGAAAAGCAACTTTCGGAATCTGGCGAAATTGCGGGAAAATATAGATTTTTTGTCAATTTCGGCTCTAAATCCGCACTTGAAAAAACTATAAATTGGCTTGTTAAAAATAATTTTAAAGAGTTTGCCGCATATTTGAGCAATCTGTCCGAGAGTGAACTTGCCGAATTGGATTTGCTTTACAATAAAATCAACAACGGTCAACCCTTGACGTATCGCATCGACAAATTCAATGCAAAGATAGACAGATCCGCGGCGTTCACGGCGCTTAAAGAGTCTACGATGGAACTGGCTGAAACCCTGTGGTATGAGGGCTTTGGCAGTTATAGGACGAGAGTGCCTTTCAAAAAGAATATGGCGAAGGGACCGTGCTTTGAGGACGGCACGCAAGTCGATATGGAGATTGTGCGTTTAAGTAGCCATAACAATGCGTTTTTCAACAATCTGTTTGTCATAGGTATTATTCTTAACTCGGCGTACGACGCGGAGCTCGAAAGAACAAATCCCGATGAGTACGACAAAATGCTCAACATCTTCCAGTTATCAATACAGAATACTCAAAGATGCTATAACGAAATCGAAAGCGAGGGATTGCTGTATAAGATAGACAGCTACATTCTTGATTTCTCCGATAAGGTTGACGATGAAAACGTCGAGCTTGCCAAGCAGTTGCGCAAGGTAAATATGGCGGCGGTTCCGCTTTTGCCCCTTATGCTCAAAAACAACAACTTGATGAGCGAATACGTCGTCAGATATCCGCAAAAGCAGATGACGGAGTCGCTTAAAGACATTATCAGAAACAAAAAGCGCAAAAACGGTGTTTCGAGTTGGGTTTGGGATAAAGACGGATACAATGCAATTACAAACTACTACTATATCGACGCGCTGATTTCTTTCTATCGTTATTACGAGCAGTATGAAGAACGGTTTATCGCAAGCGAAGAACGCGCGCGCGAGATTGAAAATAGGGCGATAAAGCAAGAACAGGAAAAAGCCGTCACCGCATTGCGCAATAAGGAAAACGAGTATACCAACGAGCTTAGGTGGAGAGACGAGTATATCGCTCAAACCCGCGAGCTGTGCAAGGGCATTGCGCGCCTTGTCATCAACGGACTGATTGATTTGGTGGACGAGCAACTCACGGACGAGAATCTGCTCGGCGGTTTGGATAGCAGCGAAAGAGTTAATCGCGATAAGGTCATCGACAAGCTGAATTCATTTGATAAAGATACGGATGCGGTGAAGGTCTCGAAATTGGTGCACGTTTCGGAAAAACTGCAACTGCTGTCCTTGCTTTCAATGGAAAATAATACCCAGCTTAACGCTTTCCTCAAAACAGGAGACCCGATAGGACAGAAAAACGCACATGATGTTATAATAAGAAACGTGTTCGGTCAAAACGGCAACAGCTCTAAATTTATGCTAAATCTCATAACCTATTTGGCATCAATGTCGATGGGCACGGATAACAAAAATAACTAACGTTCAAATTTAAAGGAGAAACATATGTCGGTAATTTCATTTTTTTCGTACAAAGGCGGCTCTGGTAGAACTACAACCACGCTCAACACATTGTATTATTTGATACAGGAAAAACGGCCCAAGCGCAATTCGCCGCTCATTATCGTAGACGCCGATACAGAAAGCTACGGAATGTCTATGCTTATAAAGAATTCCGCAAGCAATTATGATGCGGAGGTGTCTTTGCAGGGCTTGGCGGTGCGCGCATCGTCGGCTACGTTCAATTATAATGGGAACTCCAAGGATTGGACGTCCTATCCGAAACTCAACGAATATTTTGTGCCGGTAGGTCATTATTTCACAAAAGATATTGACAACGATGCCGTATTGTTGCTCCGCTCGGACGTGACTCCTAACGAACAGTATTTAAGGTGGAGTACGGTATTTTCGATGAACAGCCAAAGTCACAGCGAAAACAAAAATTTGAGCGCCGCGCTCGATATTATGGAGCGTTGCGATTGCACGGTGGTTTTCGATACTCCGTCGGGCACGCAGGATATGGCAACCTTCTCCTTAGATAATTCAAACTTGATAGTATGCTGTATGCGTCCGTCCGTGCAATTCGAAATAGGTACGCGTCTTTGCTTTGAAAAGCTGATGATAAATTGGGCGCAGGAGCGCAACGAAAAAATGATAATATTCTGTCCGTCCGCTGTGCCGTTTAAAGAAATTAAAATAGACTCGCAACTTTATCCCGCATATTACAAGGATACGGTTTTTAGTGAATTTCGCGCAGAGATGGATACAAAGGCAAACGATACCCGCGGAGTTGTCGAACTTATTTGGGAAATGCAAGACGGCACCGTCCCGGGCATACCCGAGGTAGACAGATTTAAATGGCAAGAGTGTTGTTTAGCCAAACTCGGCGGCGTTACAGAGGATGAGATAATGGCAAAGGAAAAATATCAAAAACTCGCCAAATTGATTGTAAAATACAGTTAAGGAAAAAGCTATGACGCAAGATAATGCTAACATCATATTTGAAAAGGACGATACTGACAGAATAATCGATTTGTGCCGTCAAGTTAAGGATAAATACGTGCGACAAATCGTGCTCGGTTGCGACTTTTTTACGGATACGAATTATGATAATGAGTATGAGAAAGAACTGAAAACTCTTGAAAAGCACCTGAGAAAGGATGCCATATATCGTGAGGCGATGTTCAATCGCGTCGTAAATTTGGCGTTTGCATATTTGGTTTCAAAATATACGGCGCTGAATTTGACTGCAATGTCGAATTGCGAATCGCGCATAAAGCATACCGTCGAAAATCTGTACAATACTTATAACGTTACCGACGACGTCGTGAGATTTGTGTTTTTGAATATCGCTTTGGGGCTTGACGCAAATAAGTCTTTCCGCAATAAATTCGACGTGATTTCACACCATACGGAGTTTTATAAAAACACGGACGAATACATAAATATTTTCAAGCACATTCAAAAGTTGAGGCAATCGTCTTTCAAGACGCGAGGAAAAATAGCGGATTCCAATTATTATCTGTATTTGCTGTGCAAAAAACTGAGCTTTATTTGCGATTTGGAGATTGTGGAAAGCAAGGAATACGGTGATGAAAAATCAGGTATAACGCCGTGCTCGTTTAAAATCGACAACAATATATATCCTTCAAAATATGCCTTGGCGAAATATGTCAACCAATATAACAATACTACCTTTTTATTTTTGAGAAGCATAGAGGAGCTTTCGTTCCCAAACGACAGAGAAATACTGCGCCTCAATTATACTCCTTTAAACGGCATCGATACGGCTGAGGTCGTTAAGGTAGTAGTTGTTCCGGAAGTGAAGGACGATAAGGACCGCGACAAAAAAATCGAGACAAAAAGTATCGGCATGTTTTATTCGTATATTACCGGCGATTTGTTGAGAAAAAGACATAGAAAGTCGTTCTGCAACGGTTTGGCAAATTATAAATATTACGGCGAACTTGCCGCGTCGGTTATGGACGCGCTCGAAATGTCTGTGATAGCAAGCGATAAACAAAATACGGTTGTAGAGAATTATATCTTGCCCGTTATAAAAAACAACTTCGATATTTGTAAAGGCGATTGCGTTTGTACGGGCATAGGGTGCAAGTACAACGCCAAAGAAAGACCTTGCAATAAGGATAAGATAATCGAATTTAAAAACGAGTTGCGCGCAGATTGCGTAAGTCATATGGACATAATCTCCATTCTGACGATACTGTTTTCAGTTGTCGGCTGCAAAGAAATTCTGCCTCAGATATTTGCGAAATTCGTCTTTTTGAATTCTCATAGTTATGACGAACTCTTTTCAAAGGTAAACGAGCAGTTGAAAAAGAGATTTTCCGATTTCAAGCCCGAGGAGGTTGAAGCGTTTCGTAGAGAGTTTTACAATGCTTCGATAGATTACCTATCGCTCAACCTAGACGACTCGGATGAGGACGATTCGGTTGTGGCGCTTACGCTTAAACCATTTAAAATCAGAGCATATACGGACGCTTTGGTGTATTGCCTTGAAAATCTCGATAAGGATAAATCACAGCACGTTGTCAACCCAAGCGGAAACGTATACAGCATACAAAGCCGCATAGATCTTATAAGCGGTTTGAGCTCGATTGTGGACGTCCGTTCTACTTTGCGCGATGCGCTCAAAATTATTTTGACGTATTACTATGGTCTTGCAAAATGCACGCAGGAGCAGCTTAATTACGAGGTTCAGGCAGGGCAAATGTCTTTGTTGAGCCCTAAGATGATTGCAGAGTGTCGAAACGCGATAGAAAGCGCGTTTATGAACGGAGCAAAGAAAAAGCTCGAAAAACTGGACCAAAATCCGTCGTTTTATACGTTGTTCAGTGATTTGATAAAGGATGCAAAAAAACTGAAATCAGAGATTTCCATAATGCTCGGCAGAGAGATGGTGAGCACGCGTGCATTGCAAAGATATATATACCTTGACGAAGCTAACGAAAGGTGTTATTTGGTTGAAAAAAAGCGCAAGGATAACGGAGAGTGGGAAAATATTTATCAATGCGATTTGGACGATGAGTCTCAATGTCGCGGGGAACAGCAGAAGTTCGTCGCAAGAGTGACGGAGTTATTGCGGTTTTTCAAAGGCGACGACGTGGGCGGTGTCAAATTTTCATGTTATCCGCAAGTGCTCACGCATACGAGTAGCCGCGTGAACGTAGATAACACTACAATAAATACGTTTACCGTCTACGAAAGCGAACAGTATTTGCCTAAAAAAGAGTATAACGTGATAACTTTCTTCTCGTATGAGATTAACAAACGCTATTTCTACGTTGCTCCCAAGAAGTTTGAAAAGACAAGATGGATAACTTATCCTATTCTGATAAGTTGTTCAAAATTCTACGACGCCGTCGTTAAGGAGGGAGTATGAGTAAGACGTACTTAGATAGAAAAGACCCGAGGGGTTCTTATGTGTTTATAAGCTATTCTCACGAGGACGCGCAATATGTAGGAAAGGCTTTGACGGCATTAAACGAATACGGTGCCGATTTTTGGTATGACGTAAAACTGAAAACGGGTGAGAACTGGATAAATAAGGTCGAAGAGGTTGTAGAAAACAAAAACTGTCGCGGTATTTTGTATTTTATCAGCGCAAATTTCCTTTTCAGTTCCGCGTGCTTAAAAGAATTCGATATGTATAAAAAGCTCAAAGAAGAGCGGAAAGATTTCGACGTGGCTTTTGTTTTGTTGGATGAGGTGAAAGTCGATGATTTAAATACTTTTCTCAATAATGCGACAAGGCGTTTGCTGGATTTGCATCCGAAAGAACTTAATAAAATTTTGCAGAACGTCAATCATTTCACCACTTCATTCGATAACGACAGCATACATCAAATTGTAAGCGGCGATGAAATAGACGGCGACTTATTTATAAACAGTATTTTCAAGGACGTATTTGCTACTTGGGGATGCGCTTCTGACGAAACGGGAAAAATAGACGCTTTATTAGACGATTACTTGATAAATCGCAACTATTGTTTAAAGGAGCGCAGCCGCATAGTCGAAAACGTCGTCAACGGCAAAGACGTAGAGTGGAAAGTGTTTGCATATAGCGGCGATACGATAAGCGCTATCCTCGTTTCGGACGAATTGTACGACGCTACGTGCGTTTCTCTTGCGAAAAATGCAATGGAAACCATAAATGATAATATTATTGCCGCACGTGAAAGCAAAGCCGAAGATGATGCGATTAAATCAAAGCATATAAAATTCAGCAACGGCTTTTTCAACTGTATTAAAGCCGACGACGAAGGCAATGTCGTAAGATACCTACGCGCTATCGAGCATGAAAAAAATTATCTTCAATTAAAAGATGCCCTCGTCAAAGTGCCTTTATCCGACCAATCGGACGACGGATATTTCTTTGTGCAAGATAATCAAGGTAATTTGGTTTTTGCCGACAGAGGCAGCGAGGACGTGTTTAGACATATTCACGTAGATGCCTACGCAAGCATTATTCCCGTAATCGATGTGGATTACAATAAATATAAGGAGTTTTTGGCAAAAAGCAGCAGATATTGTTAATTTTTGTTGAACGCCCCTCTGTTAGAGGGGCGTTCGTTTGGTTTGTATTTATCGATATTTTTTCAAAACTTCGATTTTAAATGCAAAAGAGTTCGCGCATTTTTTCTAAATATGCAACATAATGAAAAAATTTTAATAAAAACGGAAAATTTTTGAAAAAGATTGTGAAAACAGTTGCGAAAATAGAAGGGAATGTAGTAATCTTTTAATGTAGCCTTCGGGGATAAAATCTCGAAAGTTAGAACGAAAGAAAGGACAAAATGGAGGGTTATTGCAATGACTCGTGGAGGTTGCGATACGACTGGTAGCAAGAAGAGTGTCTTGCGCCTTATTTTTTTAGTTGCGGCGGTTTTGGCTGTGTGCGGAGCTGTCGGGTTCGGGATATACAAAGGTGTAAATAAAGACACGGGAAGCGGAGGCAGCGGGGGAATCGAGACGGTGACGTTTGTGCTCAACAACGGAGAGGAGGATATAGTGTGCG
>JAMPEA010000041.1 GCA_023665365.1 Bacillota bacterium | reverse complement strand
GTCGATGATACGGATTTGCTCGTGCAAAAGGTCATTGCGGGCTTGCTCCCTGCCGTACAGCAGATGATACCCGAAACTACCGCATACTTGACCGCTCCCGCCTACGAGCAGAGCGCAAGCGATATTGAGGCTATCGCAGATAGAGTCGCCGAAAAGCTCGGCGCAAATATCCCGCAAAACCCCGTTGACGTGGACGAAATCGTGCAAAAAGTTTCCGCTAAGATTTCACCCGATGATGACGAAAAATACGACGCGCTCCTCGACGAGGTGAAAGGACTCAAAAAACAGCTCGCAAAAGAGAGTAAAAACGATAATCCCGTTGACGTAGACGACCTCGCTCAAAGGGTCGCCGAGCGTATCCCAACTTCGCAAAATCCCGTCAACGTAGATGAAATCGTACATAGAGTGACCGCTCAGATTACACCCGTAAGCAATACCACCGTCGTGCAGGGCGCGTCCGCCGAGGAAATGCAGGCTATGGCAGAGCAAATGGAAGAAATGCGCAGGCGCATGGACAGCTTGGCATACGTCTCCGCCGACGAACTCGATGACGACGACTTCGACGACGAGGAGGAGTGGGACAGCATCTTAGACGAGGACGATGACGACAACTTTGTTGAGTCCGTCATCATCGAAGCAGACGGCACCGTGCGCAAATCCTCGCCAAACTTCCGTATGCGTTTGAAAGAAAGCTCGGAGAAGAACCGCGAGTGGTACGCGGCAATCAAAAACCTATTCTGCTCGCAAAAGGGCGTAACCTATCGCGTTTGCAAGCGCGTAGAAAAGATACGCTATCAAGGACAGGTTGTAGCGGTCATAGGCATAGCTAAGCGTTCAATAAAACTGTGGCTTGCTTTGAAGCCCTATGAGTACGACGCGCGTCGTTATCATCATAAGGACGTATCGGATAAGCCTCGCTTTGTAGACGTTCCGCTGTACGTCCGCGTCGGTTCAGACCGCGCGCTTACAAGGGCGGAAGAGCTTATCCTTGCCTTGTTCCAAGACCTCAACATGGAAGCGAGAAAGCGCTACACGGACAGAGGCATACAGGAGCTTATCTTCACCTTGAAGCATAACAAGTTGCTTACGAATAAGCAATATAAGCAGAACTTGTGCGAGACTATGCACGTCCACGACTGCGACGTTCTCGACGACGAAACCGCCGAAAAGTGCATAGAAACCAAGAACGTAGATTTCATTGACGATAGCGTAATTGAAACCGTTAAACTCGATGACATCGATGCAAACTTCCAAGACGGCAACCGCGTGACGTTGGAAAAGCTCCGTAAGCTCGGACTCGTAAGCGAGGCTTGCACAGGCTATACTGTTACGGCGGATAAGCGCCTCACAAAACCGCTCATCATCGTAGCGAATGACTTCACCTTGACGGCAGTAAAACTGATTGCTTTAACTGGCGGTAGGGCGATACGTTTAACGCAAGTTTAAGTAAGAGTAAAAAAGTGACGTTCTGGATTGCTTCGCCAATAAATTGGCTCGCAATGACGACTTGGGGTCCCCGCAAAACGTCCCTGTTTTGCGGGGTAAACACGGAGTTTTCTCAAAATTGCATTTTGTGGGATACATTTATGTTTTGCGGTTTATTGATATATGCTAAGTGGTAAGTCATAGCATTTGTTGCGTTTCTTTATTTTCGATAAGCGGTTGATATTGCCACTTTTTGCTTTTCAGCATTAAAACACCAAAAATAACATAGACCAAGTGGACTGAAACGAGCAAAAACATATTCTCTACTGTACCGTCAACCGTTTGAGCAGTAGCCGCAGATGTCGAAACTATTGCCCAAAAGCCCGTAAAGAAATCTTCTAAAAAATGAATTATAATACAAATCCAAATATTGCGTGTTCTTAAATAAACCGCACAAAGGTAAAACCCAGCCATAAAAGTAAAAAGAACTTGTCCGATGGTGGTTATTATCACGTTAGGCGCGGTTACGAGATTAAGAAAATGTCTTAATCCGAATATTGCCGAAGATAAAATTATTGCCGCCCAGACAAACCCTTTTTTATTTTTCCAACTATCAAGCATTTGAGTGAAAATAACACCGCGAAATAAAAACTCCTCGCTAACGGCTATTGCAAGATTATAGAAGATAAAGCCAATAACCGTTGAAACAGACGGCGTTATATCGGGCGTATCGTAGCTGAATATAAAAGCCATTACGGCACAAATCAGTCCGACCAGCCCAAATGTAAACAGCCCTTTGAAAAGTTTTTTACTTTTTAGGGTAAACGGTATTTTACGATACAGGGCAAAGCAAACTGCAATAACGACAAGGAACGTAAGAGTGTATTTTATAGCGCTCGCCCAATAAAACGGTAATTTATATAAAAGAGGATATAATGCGCCCCAAATTAGCGGCATAGAAATTGCAAAAACCGCTACCGAAAATATAATCGTAAATCTATCAATAAATTTTCGCATAAATGAGCGTCAGCCCTGACAGGCAGGGGTTTAGCGCGATAGCGCGCAGTGCTGAAAGCACCGACACCCCTTGTACAAAAAAACCGCTTGCGCGTTTTTTTGGTGGAGACAAGGGGAGTCGTAGGAAGCCTTGGGGCTTCCGTAATAGCGAGCGTGCAAGTTTACTTGCGAAAGGGAGCGTCAGCCCTGACAGGCAGGGGTTTAGCGCGAAGCGCGCAGTGCTGAAAGCACCGACACCCCTTGTACAAAAAAACCGCTTGCGCGTTTTTTTGGTGGAGACAAGGGGAGTCGAACCCCTGACCTTTTGAATGCCATTCAAACGCTCTACCAACTGAGCTATGCCCCCGAAAGACGTAAATATTATATCATAAAAAGGACGAAATGCAAGGATTTTACGCGAATATTTTGGCGCGATAGAAAAAATACATAGATAAAATATAAAAGAAAATGTACATAGAATATATTGTTCTATGTATATTTCAATTATATAAGTATTTTAATTTTAAGTAAAGAGTTAAATTTTGTCAATACTTTTTAAAAAAACATGTGTTTTTATGCAATTTTAAAGGTTTTAACCGCACATTTTTTCCGTTTTCAGCGTTGTTTTTGCTCAAAAATATACATAGAACAATATATTCTATGAATATTTGCCGTTCGGAAAGAGAGGTCAAAATGGCGAGAAAAAAGAGGGTAGGAATATTTGCTATAATCATACTTATCTTTGCGATCGTTATGACGAGCGTCGTTTTTTCCTGCGGCGATTTGTGGATATTAGATGATATATTTACGGCAGATACGGCGAGTGCGCTAAACACCGCAAACTCCGCTAACGCATACAGCGTAGGCTCAAAAGGCGACGGAAGCGCGCTTACAGAGGCGTGGACTTCAAGTCTTAGCGAATTTAATGAGGAGGTTATGGACGACCTTGTTGCGGCTATATCTCCCTCGGGCGTAGTCTTAAAGGATTGGCTCAACTCAAAAGCGGGCCAGGTGGCTACTGCGGCGGAGATAAGATCAAACGTGCAGAACAATAAGGGAAAGACGCAGGGCGTGCTGTTTAAGCTCGGCGGCATAGATTGGATGGTGTCCTATCTTACGCTCACCGACATTGACGGCGTAGATTCGGTGGTCGCGACGTTATATGCAAATGAGCCAATCGCGAGAACGAGATTTAACCAATCGAACGCAGGGGTCGACTATAATAATGCGCAAATAAGGACAACGATGAAAAGCCATGCGTCGTTGGCGTTCTTTATGGACGACGCGTCGAATGAAGAAGATTTCTCCGACCTTTATATAGTCAAGCCCGAAAATATAGCTTGGCAGGGTAGCGGTCAAAAAAACACGAGTAATTCAACCTATCAAGATACTGCTGATAACTGGGGCGAATCCTCTGCTTGGAAGACTGACACTGTGTGGATACCAAGCCTATACGAGGTGCATTCCAAGGATGGCAAGTATGAAGGTGGAACTGGACTTTGGGAGCTTTCAAACGAGCAGAAAGGATTTAATAGCAATAGTAGCACTAATAACGGTTACTCTTGGTTAAGGTCTGCATATAGCGATAATGTAAGTATGATCCTTGTCGGCGCCAGCGTTTATTGTAACTTTGGCGGTATAATCGGCGAATACGGCATACGCCCCGCAATTCATCTAAATTTGACTTCCGCTACGTTGGGTGCGGCAGGTGCGCCTAAAAATCCCGACGACGTTACGCCGATGGACTACGATGGCAAAGACCACACCTTGGTTACGCTTGCCGCCGAGGGAAAAGCTCCCGATTGGTATAAGGAAAAGAACTATGAGGGAACGACGGCGGCATACAGCGGCGAGGACAAAAACAACGGCGAGACAGTAAATTATGAGGGCGGCGAAAGCCGAATGAGCGTGACATATTATACCTCAAAGGACGTACCGGTGGACGCGCCGCACGATGCGGACGTCTATTGGGTCAAAGCCGAGATTACGCAAGGTTGGCAGAACGAGGAAAACGCAAAGGCAAAATTGGCGGGCAGAGACTCAAGAACGATTGAGTTTGACGGCAAGCCTGATACAAGCGACAATGAACACCTCGAAAGCGGTACGGTGCGGTGGTTTAGATTTACGATAAGTAAGAAAAAGATAGCCGTAAACCTATCCAAAGGCGACGACGGGTTTATAAAAGCGACGGTGACTTCGGGTTTAGTGCCAAACGACGTTGGGACTTCGCTTGCGCCCACAATCGGCATAAAATATTCAAACGCGAGCTACACCTTTAATCCGCCAAACAAGCCGGATAAGGTGGGCACTTACAGCGTCACGCCGACTATCACTGCGCCCGACCCTTGCAACTATGAGATAGATACGTCCGCTATAACGGGCACAACTACCTATGAAAAGGGCAAGACGCAAGTCACAGTCCCCGACGTTATGTCTAAAACTAAGCCGTACAACGGGAGCGAGCAGAGCTTTCAGCTTACGTCATACGATAATATTCGCGTGATTGCGGATAATGGAATGACCTACGACCCGTCCGACGGCACGCTAACCGCCAAGGACGCAAAAAAGTACACCGTCACCGTAACCGTACAGGATAGCAATGAGTATGAGTGGAAGGACGGCACGGATAAGTCGCGCACGGTGACTATAAATCTCGAAATAACCAAACTCTCGCTAAACGTGACGATAAACTCGTCCGCAACAAATCCTTGGCAGTGGAGAATAGACGATACGCCCACGATAACGGTAGCAGAGGACAGCCTCGCCGACGACAGCGTGGAACTCAATATATATTATTACAAAACGTCCAATCCGTCGGCGACTGTTTCGCTAAATGCGCAAAAGAAAACGTCTGCTGACGGTAAGTCGTTTACTGTGGTTATGCCTACGCTGGAAATCGGGGACTACGCCTTAGGCGTAAGCCTATCAAATTCCCAAGACAACTCCAATTACGCCATTGCAAACGACGCGGCTACGCAGACGTTAAAAATCATCGGGCGCGCGGTCACTTTTTCAAATCCCGTTTGGAAGTTGGATAATACGGTTTTATCGGATATAACAAACCTCGCGTATACGTATACGGGCAGTACGTTTGCGTTCAGCGTTGACGAAACCGATTTGCGCTCCCACGGCGTGGAAATCGACACCGCTAAGGGTACAAACGGCTACTCGGGCACTGGGCTTGCCGCTAAGGACGTAGGCACAAACTATACCGTAACCGTAAATCTCAAAGCCATGACCGGCTATGAGGAGCTTACAAAGACCGCTTACGACCTCAAATTCAGCATAACGCAGGCGAAGTACGACCTGTCGGGCGTCACTTGGGATTACGACCCGACTAAGCTGATATACAACGAGGCGATGCAATACGTCAATTTGCAGAATTTGCCTAAAAATCTCACAGCTTCTTACAGCAGTACAAACGCAAAATCCGACGTAAGCGCAAGCGGCTATACCGCTATCGCAACGCTCGCAAACGGCGATACCAAAAACTATATAACTCCCAACAGAAACGACAAAACTACCTATATCTACAACGACCCCGACGGCGGCGCGGATTTCCCTTGGACGCTCGATTGGAATATTACTCCGCAGGAAATCAACACCTCGCCGAACAACTGGATCGAGGTCGCGCAGGACTACAACGGCACGCAGGCAACAAGACCTAAACTCGCCGCTAAATTCGATACTTTCGTAGATTATACGTTCGAGGAATGGGACGAGGCTACGCAGACGGGTACGCCTATCGCGCTCGAAGATATAACTATCGACCTCGGCAATGCGAAAGAATACAGAGTGTGCGCCGTCGTCAAGACAGGCGTGTTGAACTACGTCGTTGGTTCGCAGGATAATCCGCATAAGTTTACGCTCGGCACAAACAGAACGGCTATTACGCTTACTATTACGTCCGACACGACGTTCACGTTCGACGGAACGGCAAAGGACGTGACGTTTACGTCGGATAAGCTCAATCCCGATACCAATTTCACCATATCCTATATCAACGGCGCGGGGCAGACACTCGACGGCGCGCCCGCGCACGCGGGTAATTATAAGGTGCAAATCGCCTTGAAAGCCGATAGCGGCGTCAACGTTGACGACTACTTCATCACAAACGGCGAGCCTGTCGATTTGATTATCAATCCCGCAACCGTCGATTTAAGCAATATTAAATGGAATTACGACAGCGATAATCCTTTCACCTATCTGCGCGAGGGCGGCGAGGTCAAAACGCAAAAAGTCGAGCTTGTCGGATGGGATACCTCCGACCCCTTGCACGCCTACGTCAAATCACTGCTGCAATATAGCGGAACTACGCAGGAAAGCAATGTTTCGCCGTCGGCAAAACCGTATTTAGCCTCGTTCTCATTTGTCGGGCTCGTCGAGTCGGATTTCATGGACTTCAATCTCCCCGCAGAGCTGAAAGAGGATAGCTCGCTTTCTTGGCATATTCTAAAACTCAAATTGAATAAGCCCGCTTATGACGGCGAAAATATCGTGTTTTCAAACGAGAATATCGACTTGCTCCAACTCTTCGGCATCGCGGACGGCTGGGCGGAGTATTTCACCATAAACGCCAAATACAACAATAATCCTACGTCTGATTTCGTAGCCAAAAATATCGGCACTTATGCGTTCGTGTGTCAGTTCGTCGCGGGCTTGGGCGATAACGTCAGTTGGGACGACGACGATATTTTCGCCGCAACTCCGAGCGTCACTGTGGACCCCCTCGTCATAAACGTTTCGGGTTGGAGCAGTGCGACTATCCCCGCGCCCTTAGTCCAAAATCAAGCCGAACTCGATTTCATAAACGCCGTATATACGGACGTAGAGGGAAACGCCGTCACGCTCGACTTCGTGCGCGCCTCGCATAATACCTCTTTCCGCGTCGCTATCAGCAGTAAATTCGGCGATAACGTCATCATTCGCACCGCCGACGGAGTGCAGAGTTTCGCTGAGTTTTCCACTCCCTCCGACCCAAATAATCCGCCCGTGCAGGTCGCTAAACCTACGCTCGAAAACGACGTTCTGCCTTATACGAGCAAACCCGTCACTTTCGGCGTCATCGGCTTTAACGACGCGTATATGACTATGCAGGGTGGGCTTACCTATACCGACGAGGGTGAGTATCAAATCATTATCCGCTTCCGCGACGGCGTGAACTACTGCTGGGACGACGGCTCGCGCGACCCCGTAACCCTCACTTTCACCGTCTTTAACGACCCCGATAACCCCTACGTGCCGCCACAAGAACCCTCTTTCCTCGACAAAATCAAGGAGTTTATCAACTCGGGCTTCCCGCTTTGGCAGGTAGCTACTATGGCGGTCAGCGCGCTCCTCTCACTGATATTCCTCATCAAATCCATTCAGTACGGCAACCGCAGAAAGAAGATTGTCGGAAAAAAGAACTCCGTCAAAGTCGCGGGATTGTTGCCGATATTCTCGTCAGAGGTAGTGCTCGCGGGGCTTTCCAATCAGATATGGAGTATCATGGCATTCGCGCTCGCAGGACTCGCCTTGCTATTGTTCATAGTCGCGCTAATCACCCGAAGCGCGTGGAAAAAAGCCCTCAGAGCAAGAGACGAAGCGCAGGGTGTAAATCCCAATTATCCGCAGTTTAACGCCGCGCAAAACGCGCTCGTTCCGGGCGGACAGTTCCCGCAAGGCGCTCCTTATATGCAGGGCGGCTATCCCGACAGCAGTTTCTTTGAAAAGCGTCTCCTCGAAATGGAGGAAAGATACCGTCAGCGCGAGGAGGCTCAACGCCGCGATGACGAGGAACGCCGTCGTGAAATGGAAGAACGCCACCGCGAAGAAATGGCTCGCCGCGAGGAAGAGCAGGCTCAACGCGACGAGGCTATGAAAATGATGCTCGCTCGTATGATGGGCAGAACTCCCGAGGACGACGGCGATATGCCGTACTACGGCACAGTTGATGATACCGACTTGCTCGTGCAAAAGGTCATCGCGGGCTTGCTCCCCGCCGTACAGCAGATGATGCCCGAAACTACCGCATACTTGACCGCTCCCGCCTACGAGCAGAGCGCAAGCGATATTGAGGCTATCGCCGATAGAGTCGCCGAAAAACTCGGCGCAAATATCCCGCAAAATAATCTGGATGTAGATGAAATCGTGCAAAAAGTCTCCGCAAAAATCACGCCCGTATCGCAGGGCAACGTCAATCTCGACGACCTCGCGCAAAAGGTGTCCGAAAAAATTACGCCCGTAAGCAATACCACCGTCGTGCAGGGCGCGTCCGCCGAGGAAATGCAGGCTA
>JAMPEA010000040.1 GCA_023665365.1 Bacillota bacterium | reverse complement strand
TTACCTGAAAACTCCTCATATCCCCCTGCCCCCTTATTCTTTAAGGGGGAATTTGCGGTAAAATTATACAAGCCGTCATTGCGAGGTACATAGCAACAAAACAATCCAAAAAAAGCCCTCCCCTATGGGGTCCCCGTCAAACCTCCGCGTTTGATGGGGTATATCGGGGTCCCCGCAAAACGTCCCTTTTTTGTGGGGTGAATATGGGGAGGGTGTCACGTAGTGACGGATGAGGTGAAAATTTTAAAACTCACCTCATCACCGCTCCGCTTATGCTTTGCGGAGCTTCCCCTCATATTCACCCCACAAAATAACATTTTGCGGGGACCCCGTAGGGGAAGCCATATTTTGGCTCGCAATAAGCGCGTTAAAACCTTGTAATTTTCAATCAGTCTGAACTGGATTAAAACGCGATATTGAGATGAGTGACGCGAAAGAGACGTTTGCACATACTGCCTAACGAGTAACACATAAAACTTTGTAATTTGCGTTCAGACAAGGAAAAGCACTTTTGCGAGCAACCCAACGTACAAGTAGTACGTGATTGCGAGCAAAAGTGCCTTTGACGCAGTATCAACGCAAATTACAAGGTTTTTAATCCAATTCAAAAGCGCCAGTGTATAGCTGGAAGTACTTCCCGCGTTTCGCAATAAGCTCCTCATGGTTGCCGCGCTCGATGATTTCGCCGTGTTCGAGCACGCAAATCAAATCGGAGTTGCGCACAGTGGAGAGGCGGTGCGCAATGACAAATACGGTTCTGCCCTGCATGAGGCTATCCATGCCCTGCTCGATGAGGCGCTCGGTGCGGGTGTCGATTGAGGACGTGGCTTCGTCAAGCACGAGTACGGGAGGATTGGCGACCGCGGCGCGCGCGATTGCAAGCAACTGACGCTGTCCTTGCGACAGATTTTCGCCGTCGCCGGTGAGCACGGTGTCATAGCCGTTCGGCAAGTGGCGTATGAAATAATCGGCATTTGCGAGCTTTGCCGCGGCGACGACTTCCTCGTCGGTCGCGTCGAGCTTGCCGAACCTTATATTGTCGCTGACGGTGCCTGTGAACATATGTGTATCCTGCAACACCATCGCCATAGAACGCCTCAAATCCGCCTTATTTATCTTTGTGATATTGATATTGTCGTATCTGATTTTGCCGTCGTCGATGTCGTAGAAGCGGTTTATGAGGTTGATTATCGTAGTCTTGCCCGCGCCCGTTGAGCCGACAAACGCGATTTTCTGCCCCGGCTTTGCGACGAGCGAGATATTTTTGAGCACGGTCTTTTCGGGCACGTAGCCGAACGATACGTTTTCAAACTCGACCTCGCCGTTCCACTTGACGTAGGTCGTTGTGCCCTCGGCTTTGTGGAAGTGCTTCCAAGCCCACATGCCTGTATACTCGTCCGTCTCGACAAGGTTGCCCCACTCGTCCTCTTTGGCGTTGACAAGCGTGACGTAGCCGTCGTCCTCCTCGGGCTGTTGGTCGATAAGCTCAAAGATACGCTCCGCGCCCGCAAGCGCCATAAGTACGCCGTTCATCTGCTGAGCCATCTGCGCTATCGGGTTGCTGAACTGGCGCGACAGCATCATAAACGGCACGAGTCCGCCCCAAGTCATTCCGCCGATATGGCTTATCGCAAGCAACGTGCCGACGATTGCCGTTATCGCGTACGTCACGTAGGACAGGTTGCCCATTATCGGCATAAGCACGTTCGCGTACGTGTGCGCCTTGCGCGACGCCTCTTTCAGATCGCCGTTAAAGTTGTCGAACTCCGCCTTTTCGGCGTCCTCGTGGCAGAATACCTTGACGACTTTAAGCCCGTCGAGGTGCTCCTCTATATAGCCGTTTATCGCGCCTATCTTGCGCTGTTGACCTACGAAATACCTTCCGCTCCGTCCCGCTATAAACTTCACGATAAACAGCATTATCACAAGCATCGCTATGGATATGAGCGTCAAAAGCGGCGACAGCACAAGCATAACGATAAATACGCCTATGAGCGTCAGCGTGTTCGTGATTATGTTAGGCAGTCCGTTTGACAAAAGCTCGCGCAATGTGTCGGTATCGTTGGTGTAAAGGCTCATTATGTCGCCGTGCGTGTGCGTATCGAAATACTTGATGGGAAGTTTTTGCATCTTCTCGAACATCTCGTTTCTGACGTTTTGCAGTACGCGCGTGGTTATGCGCACGATGATATAGTTGTATACGTAGTGCAAGCCCGCGCCTACGATATATATCGCCGCCATTATCGCTATAATCCCGCCGAGCGCGCCCAAATCCGTCAGCGCCCCAAACGTCACGTGATTGCCCTCGGCAAGCGGCAGAATGAACTTTTCAAACACTATGGACAGCATAAACGTGCCGCCAACGTTGCCTACGACGTTTGCAATCATACAGATGAGCGCAAATATGAGCGAGCCCTTGTAGTTTTTGAGGTATCCCAAAATGCGCTTGAACGTCTTTGCAGGGCTTTTGGCTTTGAAATTTCCGGAAGTTTGGTTCATTTGCTTAGGCATTTTCGCTCACCTCCCCGTCGTCGCCCTTTTGCTGGGATTGATACACGTCACGGTATATCTCGTTGCTTGCGAGCAACTCGTCGTGCGTGCCGATTGCGTTGATTTTGCCGTCGCTCATCACTATAATCCTGTCCGCGCTCTCGACCGACGAAATGCGCTGAGCAATGATGATTACGGTCGTATCGCCGAACTCATTTTTGAGCCCCGCGCGTATGGACGCGTCCGTCGCGGTATCGACCGCGCTCGTCGAGTCGTCCAATATCATAATCTTCGGATGTTTCAGTAGCGCCCTCGCGATACACAGACGCTGTTTCTGTCCGCCCGATACGTTTACGCCGCCCTGCCCAAGGTCGGTCTCGTAGCCGTTAGGGAATGACGTAATAAACTCGTGCGCCTGCGCAACCTTAGCCGCGTGATAAATTTCCTCGTCGGTGGCGTCGGGATTGCCCCAAAGCAAATTCTGCTTTATCGTGCCCGAAAACAGCACGTTCTTTTGCAATACCATTCCGATTGCCGAGCGCAAGCTCTCGATTTTATAATCGCGCACGTCTACGCCGCCCACCTTGACGCTTCCGTCAAGTACGTCGTAAAGTCGCGGGATAAGCTGTACAAGCGTCGTCTTTGCCGAACCTGTGCCGCCGATAATGCCTATCGTTTCGCCGCTCTTTATATGTAAATCGATATTTTCAAGGTTGAGCACGCTCTCGTCGTTCTTGTAGGAAAAGTCTACGTTGTCAAAGTCGATGCTTCCGTCGGCGGGTACGATGTCCTTTGCGTTTTCGCCGTCCTCTATGTCAATCTTTTCGTCGAGCACCTCTACGATACGGTCCATCGACGCGCGCGACATTACGATTGTCATAAACACCATCGCCACCATCATCAGCGACATGAGTATCTGCATTACGTAGCTTAAAAACGCCGATATGTCGCCGTAGGACATTCCGTTCGCGGGGTTGTTGCCCGACTTTATGACCTCCTGTCCGCCGAATAGCACTATGCAAATTATGCTCGCGTATACGAGTATCTGCATAAACGGAAATACGATGACGATAATCTTCTCCGCGCTGAACTGCAATTTCTGTACGGTTTCGCTGACCTTCTTGAACTTTTTGGTCTCGTTGTCCTCTCTGACGTAAGCCTTGACCGCGCGTATCCCGATAAGGTTCTCCTGCGTGGACTCGTTCATCTCGTCGTACTTATAAAGCATTTTTTCAAAGCGCGGGAATATCGTTTTAATCCCTATCGCAAGCCCTATTAAAAGTATCGGCAGGACGACCGCGAAGATTATCGACAGCTTGGGGCTTATCGTAATCGACATTACAAGCGACAAAATAAGCATAAACGGCGCGCGGACGAGTATGCGGATAATCATCATAAACGAGTTCTGCATATTCGTAACGTCCGTAGTCAGCCTCGTCACAAGGTTTGCCGTGTTAAAGCGGTCGAGGTTTTTAAAGCTGAAATTTTCAACCTTGTAAAACAGCTTTTGACGCAAGTTTCTTGCAAATCCCGTGGACGCCGTCGCCGCAAACTTTGCCGACAACGCTCCGCAAAGCAGGGACAAAAGCGCCATAGCCACCATCATCACGCCGCATACCACGATAAAGACGGTGCGGTCGGCTATCTTGAACAGCGGCACGCTGAGCGTACCAAGCTTCATAACGAACTGGAAGGGCGCAACGCCTTTCATACCTACGTCCACGATTTGAGCCATTATCAGCGGAATAAACACCTCGAACAGCACCTCGATAGCAACGAGGACGGACGTCCATATCGATACGCCCTTATACTCGCCTATCGCGGAAGCTATCTTTTTCAGCCCGCCCTTGGCTCTGGGAGCTTTTGACATTTTCTCTTTCATAATCACCTTTCATATACTTTTAGAGTATACTGCCTTTATTCTATACAATATAAAAAATACAAATGTCAAATATTTTCGCAACTTTCTTTAAGATATTTAATTTATTAAAAGATTTTAACCAATCGGACGAAGTAATCAATGACGTATATGCTTTATAGAAATCCTAAGCTATCGTTCCTATCCGACGCACGCTTCGCGTGATTGAAACGAATGTTATATTCCCATCCTCAAACTCTTATAGAGTTCATCTGCTTCCGTTCCAATCAGACGAAGTAATACTCGACCATATGCTTTGTAGAAATCCTAAGCTATCGTTCCTATCCAACGCACTCTTCGCGTGATTGAAACGAATGTTATATTCCCACCTCAAACTCTTATAGAGTTCATCGGCTTTCGTTCCTATCCAACGAAGTTGGTTGACAAGCGGCGAAAATAATGTAAAATAAAATTATCATATCGTGAGGAGGTCAAAATATGTCCGCAAAAGAAGATTTGCGCGTTCTACGCACCAAAAAACTGCTATCCGACACTCTGCTCGATATGATGGAACACGACTCTATCGAGCATATCAGCGTTATGGATTTATGCAACACCGCAATGGTCAACAGAGGCACGTTCTACAAGCACTTCGAGGACAAATACAGCCTGCTCGGATACGCGCTCGAAGAGTTAAAACGCGACTTGTATGCGGACTTTGCAAAACGCACGCAGTACGAAGATACTCCGCAGGCGGCGTTGCGCTCATTCTTCGAGACGGCTATTCGCTTTTTTGAAAATAACAGCAATCGCGTCGCAAACGTCGTAAAAAACAATATGTGCGGAAAAGTCATCACCGCTATTGAGGAATCTATCTCGACTTCCCTCGGCAATCTCATACTGAAATACACGGATAGATATACGATAAAAGCGCCTTTGCCAATTATCACTCACTATCTCGCGGGCGGCTTTGTCACAACGGGACTTTGGTGCATAACAAACGGAAAACCCTATACTTACGACGAATATTCCGCCTATCTGAATATAGGCTATCTCGACCCTCTGTTCGGAAAACTTTGATTTTATTCTACGCCTAAAAACGCCGATTTTAACTATCCCGACGCAACCCCGTTACCATGCGGCTCGCGGAGGGATTTTTGTAAATTAGCTATTTATAAGTTAAATTTTTAAATAAACCGTTGACAATTAGCACACTTAGATATAAACTGTTAGCAGTCCAACACAAAGACTGCTAAATATTTATCTGAAATATTGTTAATAATCAGGAGGATTATGGATACTGAAAAATATACCAAAAAGGCTATAAACGCCATCAACGCCGCTCAAACTCTTGCGATTGAAAGACACAATCAGGAGCTTGCGCCCGAGCATTTGACTTACGCCCTGCTTGACGACGACAACGGGCTTATTCCCAAGCTCCTCACGAAGTGCGGAGTGGATACTTTGCAACTGCAACTGGAAGTCGATAGGATAATAAAGTCATTCACCGCCGTGACGGGAAGCGGAGCGCAGCAGATTTATATGGCAAACGATTCCACTTTGATACTCTCTGCGGCGGATAAACTCAGAAAAAATTCCGACGACGATTTCATAAGCGTCGAGCATATCTTCGGCGCTATACTCGACTCCCCCACCAAGGGGCTCAAAGCCGCGTTTGCAAAGGTAGGGCTCACAAAGAGCAAGTTCAACGAAGCGCTTTTAAAGGTCAAAACCACAAAGGTGACGAGCGACAATCCCGAGGACACCTATGACGTGCTGTCCAAGTACGGCTACGACCTCGTGGAGCGCGCAAGCACGGGTAAACTCGACCCCGTAATCGGGCGCGACGACGAGATTAGAAACGTCATTCGCATACTTTCGCGCAAGACCAAAAACAATCCTGTTCTCATAGGCGAACCGGGCGTAGGAAAGACCGCTATCGCCGAGGGACTCGCACAGCGTATAGTGCGCGGCGACGTTCCGGAGGGCTTAAAGGATAAGCACGTATTCGCGCTCGACCTCGGCTCGCTCGTGGCGGGAGCGAAATACAGAGGCGAGTTCGAGGAGAGGTTAAAAGCCGTCCTCAACGAGATAAAAAAGCAAAACGGAAGGACGCTTCTCTTCATCGACGAGCTTCACAACATTGTAGGCGCAGGCAAAGGCGAAGGCAGTATGGACGCGGGCAACCTCTTAAAGCCGATGCTCGCAAGAGGCGAGTTGCACTGTATAGGCGCGACAACGCTTGACGAGTATCGCAAGTATATCGAAAAAGACCCCGCCCTCGAACGTCGCTTTCAGCCCGTGCAGATTGACGAGCCGTCCGTCGAGGATACGATTGCGATTTTGCGCGGAATAAAGGAGCGCTACGAGATTTTCCACGGCGTTAGAATTCACGACCGCGCGCTCGTTTGCGCCGCGACGCTGTCGGACAGATATATTTCGGATAGATTTTTGCCCGATAAAGCCGTTGACCTCGTGGACGAGGCTTGCGCTATGATACGTACCGAAATCGACAGTATGCCCACCGAAATGGACGAAATCAGCCGCAAAATAATGCAGTTGCAAATAGAGGAGACCGCGCTTTCAAAGGAAACGGATACGCTTTCGATAGACAGGCGCGAAAAGGTCAAGCACGAACTCAGCGAGCTTCAAGACAAGTTCAACGAGATGAAAGCGCAACTCCAAAACGAGAAAAGCGCAATCAACGCCGTGCAGGACACAAAGGCGGAGATAGACCGCATCAACTCTGAGATAGAGGAAGCCCAGCGCAAGAGCGACTACGGGCTTGCGGCGCAGTTGCAGTACGGCAAACTCCCTCCCCTCCTCGAAAAGTTGAAAGAAGCGGAAAAAAAGAGCAAATCCAAAAAGCACAATCAACTCCTGCGCGACGAGGTGACGGCGGACGAAATCTCCAAAATCGTAGCCAAGTGGACGGGTATCCCCGTCACGAAAATCATGTCGAGCGAAAAGGAAAAACTGCTCAACCTCGACAAAGAACTTCATAAGCGCATCATCGGTCAGGACGAAGCCGTAAGCTCGGTCTGCGAGGCAATTTTGCGCTCGCGCGCGGGCATATCCGACGAAAATCGTCCCATAGGCTCGTTTATGTTCTTAGGACCGACCGGCGTAGGCAAGACGGAGCTCGCAAAGACGCTTGCGTCCTATCTCTTTGACGACGAGCGCAACATAATCCGCATAGATATGACGGAGTATATGGAAAAATTCAACGTGTCGAGGCTCATCGGCGCGCCTCCGGGATACGTGGGCTACGACGAGGGCGGACAGCTCACCGAAGCCGTGCGCAGAAAGCCCTACTCCGTCGTGCTGTTCGACGAAATCGAAAAGGCGCACCCCGACGTATTCAATATACTCTTGCAGGTGCTCGACGACGGCAGAATCACCGACAGCCAAGGCAGAACCGTCAACTTCAAAAATACGATAATAATAATGACCTCCAATATCGGAAGCAGCATTATTTTGGACAATATCGACAAGGACGGCAATATCACAGAGGACGCAAAACAGCAGGTGGACGCGCTTTTGAAATCCACCTTCCGTCCGGAGTTTTTAAACAGACTCGACGACAGAGTTCTCTTCACTCCGCTTGCCCGCAATCAAGTATACGGCATTGCGGACCTTTTGCTCGACCGCCTTGCGCAACGCCTCGCCAAGCAGGAGCTTAAACTCAAAGTCACCGACAGCGCAAAAGACGCTATCGTAGACGGCGGCTACGACGTGACGTTCGGCGCAAGACCTCTGAAAAGATATATCGAGAGCAATGTGGAAATCGCAGTTGCCCGCACTATCCTCGCAGGCGACTTGCGCGTCGGCGCGACTATTGTCGTAGACGCCGATAAAAACGGCAAACTCGACGTGCGCGCAGAATAAACTTCAAATATTTATCATTTTAAAACGCCAAGCAATTTGCTTGGCGTTTTAGGTATTCTAAACAGTTAAATTTCATTCCGCATCGTAGGCGCGATAGGTCGCCGCAAGTATATCTATGCACTTTTCGACCCCCAACGACGAGCTGTTTAAACACAGGTCGTACTCGGACGCTTTTCCCCAATGCGCATCGGTGTAATATTCATAATGGCGCGCGCGGTTTCTGTCGATGTCGCGCAAAAGTTTTTGCGCTTTCTTCTCGTTGGGAGCTTCCTTGTATTCCTCGATAACTCTCCTTATGCGCTCGTCATCGTCGGCGTGTATAAAGACGTTTAGGCACTTCGCCTTGCCTTTTAGCACGTAATCCGCGCAACGTCCGACTATCACGCACGCGCCGCGCTTGGCGCAGTTTTCGATTGCGTCGGCTTCCGCGGCGTAGATTTTCGCCTCGAAACTGTCAAAGCTGTTGGGAGCTATCCCCCACCTCACGTTTGCCACGGGATAGAGGTCGAACGACTTGCGCTTCTGTTCGTTTTCCTCGATAAAGCCCGCGGCGAGTCCGCTTTTTTCGGCGGCTTGCAAGATAATTTCTTTATCGTAAAAAGGTATTTCCAACCTCTCGGCAAGCAGTTTTCCGATGAGTCTGCCGCCGCTTCCGTATTGCCTCGAAATGGTGATAACAGTGTTCATAAAGCCCTCCTTATGGTCAACTATATTATCAACCCAAAATCGAATTTCGTCAAGATTGAAAAATTTTTTTGATGACTGAAAAGTTGATTTTATATGAATTGAAATCCAAAAATTCCTTGTAAAATTATGGTGTATGAAAGTAAGTAAATAGCTCGTAAAACGCGATAATTTTGTGTGAGGTTAGAAGAGAAAAAATGTAAAGCTCGTAAAACCTTGTAATTTAGATGATAGGCGCGGAAAAGCCCCGTTTCAAGTCGCCTAGTGTACTAAGCGTACACGACGACGAAGAAACGGGGCTTT
>JAMPEA010000003.1 GCA_023665365.1 Bacillota bacterium | reverse complement strand
CAGTTGGGATACGCTCGGCGACCCTGTTTGCAATCTCGTCCACGTCAACCTCGGCGGGGACTGCGCTGCTATTGAGGCTTGCGATTTGTTTTTGAAGCGCGTCTATCTTTGCGGCTACCTCATCGGAGTCGGAGTTATCCGCCTGTGCTCCGAGGTTTGCGATTTGCTCGCGCAAAGCTCCGATTTCAGCCATAAGCTCGTCGTTGTTATCGGGCAAGATGACGGCGTCGGCGTGCTCTTGGGACATAGCGGCGGCAAGCTGTTCTTGAAGTTCGCTTATCTGCGCGGACATAGCTTGCATTTCCTCGCTATGCGCTTCCGCCATATTGCGGATTTGGTCGTTTTGCTCCTCGACGATGGCGCGTTGCTCTTCCATGAGCGCTTTTTGCTCCTCGACGAGTGAAATAAGTTCGTCGTTCTGCTCCTGCGGAGCGGCGAGGTATGCGGTAGCCTCGGGCATCATCTGTTGCATAGCTGGGAGCAAGCCTGCGATGACGCGCTGTACGAGCATATCGGTATCGTCAACGGCGGCGTAAGCGAAGCCGTCGTCGCCCTGCTGTCTGCCGCCCATAAGGTTTGCGAGCATCATCTTCATAGCCTCGTCGCGGCGTTCCATTTCCTCGCGGTGGCGGGCTTCCATTTCAAGCAAGCGTTGCTCGAAGAGACTGCTGTCGCCTGCGCCGACAGACCCGCCGACTTGAACCATTCTCTCTTGGAAAGCGATACGTTCCTGCTTTTCGGCTTCGCGCTCTTCTTTTTCCGCCTTGACTCTGCGCTGTTCGCTGTTTTCGATAGCGGCTTCCATAGCGGCTTCGGCTTTTTTCCACCTACTGCGGTTTAGGAGCATGACGACAAGCATAAGCAGACAGAAGCCCGCGACAGCGAATGCAATGATACTCCAAATCTTGTTGGAAAGCCCCAAAGCGACGGCTTCGGTTGAGAAAATCGGAAGGATAGAGGCATAAGCCTTTGCGTTATACTTTTTCGCCTCGCCCTTGGCTTTTTTGGCGCGACTGCCGTACTGCGCGGCTTTTGCGATGAAGATAATCGACAGCACTCCCGCGACAGCCATAGTAGCAACCTGCCACAGCGGGAAGTGACTTGCAAGGAGCTTATCGATAAAGTTTTCGCCGTCGCCGCTACCGTCGTTTGCGCCGGGGTCTGCGCCTGCGCCCTGCGCGTCGGTGGTGATTTTGTACGCGCACGTGCCGCCGCTACGGATAAAGTAGTTAGCGCCCGCCTTGACGTTTGCCTTGGCGGTATAGTCGCCCGCCCACTTGCTTAGCGGAATATCGAACTCGATTGAAGCGAGCACGTCTGCGGAAACAGGATTTCCGTCCATATCCACGACGGTATAAGACGGGGCTTGCACCTCGCCGTTATAGACGAGCACGAGGTTTTCCCAAACGACGCTGACGAGCTCGACGTTGTCGCTGGGGACGATGACGAAGTCGTAAGAGGTGTTTTCAAGCGTATAGTTTTTGAACCAATCCTCGGATGACGGCACGCGCACGGTGATGGTGTACGCGCCCATATCGGCGACGTTGATATCGCCCTCGTAGACGAGCTTAGTCAAATCCACGGCGGGCTGGTCAACGGTGAAAACGTCGAGTATGCCGACGAGCTCGGGATGGTGGTCGGAGCCGTCCCAAACGAACTTATAGTTACTGCCCCAATCCGCGATAGCGGTAGCCTTTTTGATTTCCCACTTGACTGTTACGGTCGCGCCGCCGCCCTGCCACGAGCAATTTCCCGCGGCGGAGGATTTAAATTTGATGACGGTCGAATAGTTGCCAGCGTTTAGACCTTTATCGACGCTTACAATCTCCATAATGTCGGGATTGAAGCCGTCGAGGTGGTCGGCGATGAAGATATTTTCGCCTTTGTAGATAATGTCCGCGTCTTTGGGCGTGGGCGCGGCAAGCGAGGCTTTTGTGATTGTAAAGTTAGTGCTCTCCTCGCCGGACTTAATGGAATAACCGCCCGTTGTAAGCGTAATAGTAATGGTATAGGTGTCCGCATTGATAGCGTTGTCCACGCCGCTGACGGTGTATTTGACGGTCGCGGTATCGCCGTTGGCTTTTTTGAAGGTAGGCGTAGGATACTGTTGTTTGCCGTTGTAGACGAACGTAGTGCTATCCCAAGTGACGGACAGAACTTCGTCCTCGTCCTGAATAGTGAACGTAACGGAGACTGGGTCAACCTTGAAATCGGGATTGCTTGAATAGAAGCCTACGAGTACGTTATAAACGCCGCGTTCGATTACGGTATCGGCATCTACTATATTTCTGTCTTTATAATATGTATAAGTAATATCATCAATATATTGCGAGTTTTTGTCGTTGAGTTTACGCACTGCGGTGAGGTCGGGCTTTACGATGTCCTTGACCGTTCCGTCGTATATGGCGTATTGGTCGTCGTCGATAACCAAGTCGGAAATATCGATTTTGACCTGCGTCACGACGAGATTTGCGGTATCGTCCTTGTTGTAGGTCGTTCCGTTGTTTGTGTAGGAATAGCTGACCTTTACGCGCGTGGGAGCGGCGGTCGAATTGACGTGCAAGACCTTATCGGTAGGCAGAACGTTATCGAGATACTCGATATTATCCTTATACTCGTCCCAAGAGAGGACGACTGGCATTTCCACGTTTTGATTTAAGTCGTTTTTGCCGATAAAGACGGCGGTGACGGTCAAATCCCCTGCCTTGACGGGTTGAAGCGCGGCATAAGAGGAGTTATTTGCGATGACCTCTATTCGGTCGAGGCTTTCCGCCTTTAACCAGTGTGCGGTGAGTACGGTGTCCTCTGTAACGCGATTTACGCTGAAATCCCACTTTGCGGGGTCTATCTTATTGCCGTTGTCGTCGTACACGTCGTAGTACCAACCGAGGAACATCATCACTCCGTTGGTGGGGTTGTCGGGCTTAATCGCCATCTGCCCGTAGGTAAAACCTGTTTGCACTGTCACGTCAGTGCCATTGTCGGGGTCAAACGTCACCGTATATGAACCCGTGATAAACTCGACGTTGATAGAAATATTATCCTTGACGTTGGT
Organism: Bacillota bacterium; assembly: GCA_023665365.1. GTDB lineage: Bacteria > Bacillota > Clostridia > Christensenellales > CAG-917 > CAG-475. Next base: position 114,901 of record JAMPEA010000003.1, on the reverse strand, counting down.
ATAGGCAACATTGTTATTTGTGCGCAATGCGTCTATTTTGTAGTTCATTTTATTTACGTTGAGCTGCGGAACTCGCCCGTTAGGCAAAGTTATGGTTGAACTTTGATGCGCTTTGTCGAATAGCTCGGCAACGTTGCGGAAGCTGTAATTTTGATTGTATTCGAGATTGGCTTTTATTTCGCCGAGCGTGCCGGGCAAATTGAATGACATAGTGAGATACTCTACGTCAAGCTCGACCTCGTAATCGGTGAGAGTCTGATAGTTGTTGTCGTCGGGAGTGAACGTAAACTTACGTTTCATTTTGAGGTCGGCAACCGAGTCGCCGTCTATATCCTCGTCTGCAACGTCGATAAAAAGGTCGTTACCCGCCCAAATAGCCGTGCCGGGGACGGTCTTATTTCCGCTTGAAGTGGGATAAGTCACGACGGGCATTGGAGTCAAATCCTCCATAGGCATACCTACGTAAGGGTGCTGACCTGTGCCGTAGCTCATTGATTGATAATATACGGGCGTAGGCGTAATGGTCACTTCAACCTGCCCGCTCGTGCCGCTGTGTCGCCATAGCGGCTCGCTTTCGTCGTGTAAAACGTATTCGACATAATACTTGCCGCTTTGATTGACCGTGCTAACCGTATAGCCGGAGTCTGTCCCGACAGGCGTAGAATCTTCCACCTTATACCACTTATACGACGTTATCTTCATATTTGAAGATGACATTTTATCTATTGTTGCCGAGACACTCAGTTTTATATTGCCGCCGTAAACCTCGGTGGTCTTATCGGCAACTGCTAATATCTTGCTGTCGTCTTTGACGCTCCAAGTGGCGTAGAGGACGACGCTACCCCTCATTCCGTCAACGTTTGTGACGATATTGTTGCCGTCCGTATCGGTAGCCCAACCCTCGAAAACGTGATTGGAATCTGCTTTATTATCACCTGTATTATCGGGGTCTGCAAGCGCTTGACCGAGCGAGGTGATTTCAAACCAGTTATTGTCATTGCCCGTAATCAATACGTTAGAACCTGTCTTTGTGCGGTTGCGATACTGCACTTGTATAGGAAGTCTACTGCGCACGGGCGAATTTTCAATGGTATAGCCCGTTGTTAGATCTACGTTTGTTTGGGTCATATACGCATCGTCAATTATGCTCTTGTTCACCCAAATCTCGTCTTTAAAATTTGTATCGGTTTGAACTGCACTGTACATAGTGCTTCTATTGCTATATTGCTTAGTCGCAGTAGAAGAAGTGCCTAATTGAATAAACACCTCAATGGAATCTGTTGGTATTTTAGTAGATGAAGCATAAGGATTCACGCAATACCAATTTATGTTTGAACCGATCACAGAGTTGACACGACTAAAATTGTTGTTATTATTATAAAATAAATTTGCGTAGATATCTTTCTCGCCCATCGTTGTAACCTGCAATCTGCCTGCTGTGTATGTATTTTTGATATCAATGCTATCTATTTCTGCTGTACACGGACCCGATGTAACTGACGTATTCACCCATCCGTTAAAAAGAGAACCTGCCGAGTGACGCGCGTCCGCATTGTCCTGTATTTTTGAAAACGATACTACATTTTCAAGCTTTTGATTTGTGAGGCTGATTAATTTATTATCATAGCCCACGCTATCATAAGTGACAACTCCGCCAAACCAAACTGCATCCTTACCCGAAAAAGTATTGTTTGTTATAGTAAAGCAATCATAGACGTGAACACCGCCCGTAGTATCTCCTACACTGCCTAAAATACCCGCAACAGGTCCCGCTCCCGAACTTGCAATATTAAAATTCATAAAAGACGAACAGCGATAAATCGTTACACATTTTGTGGTTTGATAGTTTCTTCCGACTATCCCCCCACAGCCTGCGCCGTAGTCATAAGTAACACCGGTAGTACCATACTCAACTTCAATATTGCCCGAAATACGTCCGCGAACGTGGCAATTTAGCACGGGGGCTTTATTATTTGCAACTATTCCGCCTGCTTGTCTTTTTACGTTTGTAAAGACTAAATTATCAACACCTAAATCCGCTATGACTGCCGTATCTGCCGTAATTCTAAAAACGCCTCCGTTATAGTTGTTGTTGAAGTCGTATGTAATATTTTTCAATATGTAATTGCGCCCGTAAAATTTTGCGCTGAGATTTGGGACTGGTATAAAATTTGAAGCTACACTGCCAAAGTCAATATCCGCGCCAAGTACAAATACTTTATTTGCAACTGCGGCATTGCTATCCTCCGCGAACTGCTTCCACTGGGTGACAGTGCTGATGACGTACGGGTTAGCCGCAGTGCCGCGATTTGATGAATTGATAGTCACTTCTTGCGATGAATAATCCGTCTTCGATGAGGGGTTTGCGCGAAAAGCGTCTATTTTGTCAACGTCGGTATAATAATATTTTGTGCCGTTTTCAAGCTCGCCATAACCGTCCGCATTGGTAGTGATTGCCGAGGGTGTCGCAACCGCGTCGCTTGCGACGCTTGCAGTGGCTTGATTGTCTGCCGCGCCCGCTACGCCAAGCCCAAGGCTTGCAGGTATAGCGCACCCCAGCACCAAACTTGCCATCAACACCAAAACTATAAAAACATAACCCTTAATTGACTTCAAAATAAATCACCCTCTTTGAAAATTTCACGCCCTCTGCGCGATAAGTTATTGTGCACTCGATATACATAGAATATATTGTTCTATGTACGTTTGAGGGGAAAATTGGAAGCAAATTCGGCAAAAACGGCGCAAAAAAACATTAAAAATCACATAAAAACAGCTATTTTATTGAAATGTATTGACAAATTTTGACTCTTTACTTAAAATTAAAATACTTATATAATATAAATATACATAGAACAATATATTCTATGTATATTTTTTGGGCAAAAAATTCCACTTTCAAAACTTTAAAAATTTTGATTTTTTGAAACTGACTTTATTTCTATCGCTAAGACAACAACCAAGTTGCAATATCTACTACGCGTATGCCCTCGTATGAATATTCCTCGTGCTTCGTGTTGGCAATTATCATCTTGGGATATGCGTCCTTGATTGCGAGCAACGGCGAGTATTCCCTTTCAAAGGTTTCGGGATGATTTATGTTGTCGCTCACCTGTATATAAATTTGCTCGTTGCCCCTTTTGGCTATGAAATCAACCTCTTTTTGATATAGAACGCCGACGTATACCTCATAGCCCCTGCGCATAAGTTCAAGGAAAACTATGTTTTCATACAGCCTGCCATAATCCAAGTTTCTGTTGCCAAGTACGGCATATCTGATGCCTACGTCGGATAGGTAAAACTTTTCCGTAGTGCTTAGATACTTCTTCCCTTTTATGTCGTAACGCTTTACGTCGTAAAACATAAACGAGTTGCATAGATATTTCAAATACTTTGCGATTGTGACGTGCGTGGTTGCAATTCTGCCGCTTTGCATGGTATCGCTGACCTTGTTCGGCGACGTCAAATTGCTGATATTGTCCATTAGATACTCGGATAAGCGCTCCAAAACGTACGTATCGGTGATTTTGTATTTTGAAACCAAATCCCTGCTTACGATAGTAGTGTATACGTCTTGAACGTAGCGCACTCTGTCGCGCTCGTTCCTGTATACGTACGAACCCGCAAGCCCTCCTTTGACCGCATAATCGGCAAATAGTTTCTCTACGTTGCTCTCCTCATCGTGATACTCGCAGAACTCCTTAAACGAAAACGGATATACGTGTATCTCTATATATCGACCTGTAAATAGCGTCGCAAGGTCGTTCGACAGCAAAAACGCGTTAGACCCCGTTATATATATGTCATATTTCCTGCTCGTGTAAAGGCTGTTGACCGCTATCTCGAAATTTGCGCAAAGCTGTACTTCGTCGATAAATACAAAATTGTCTTTGCCCTCTATATAGCAACTCTCGATATAATCGTTGAGCTTTTTGTATTCCTTTAATTCGTCAAATCGTATGTCATAAAAATCAACGAATATCACGTTCGCGTTCTTATTAGTATTAACCAAATAATTCATATACGATTTCATCAATTCGGATTTGCCCGAACGCCTGATGCCGGTTATTATCTTTATGTCGGGAGTGCCGCACAAGTCTATCAGGTGGTTTAAATAATCCGCTCTTTCGATTTTTTTCATATACGCCTCACTTTCAAAACTTTAAAAATTTTGATTTTTTGAAACTGACTTTATTGTAGGTCATTATTTGCGACAAGTCAACCTTTTATGCTTGCGCTCAAACGTTAAAATCAAAAAAATGCAAATTTGAAAATATATCCCCATATCTTTTGCATAACTATTTTTGACAAAATCGGCAATCTAAACGGATATATCTATGTTATAATGATAAATTTTTATACATAAATTCTGCATTTATATACATATCTAAACATTAAAATTTGAATAATTTTGCATAATTCGCTTGTCAGATTATCAAAGCTGTGGTAAAGTTGACTATAATAAATAAATATAATGGTTTATTATATATATACTAAACAATATATAGTTGCAAATTTACCCCGCAAATAACGCGTTTGCGGGCACTCAATATCAAGCGAGGTTTTCATGAAAAAGAAGTTTTTGGTTTCACTGTTGCTCATCGTGATGATCGTGATTGCAACGTCAACGGTTCTCGTGGCGTGCAATAAGGACGAGGGCGAAAAACTCGACTACACCGTCACCGTCGTCAAGGACGATATGCCCGTAGAGGGCGTGACGGTCAAGTGGTGCGCGGGCTCGAAAGTCAAAGGCAAGGCAGTCACAGGCGCTGACGGCGTTGCTACGGCGCAAATCGCATCGGGTACGTATACAGTGCTCCTCGAAGGCTACGACGAGGGCTTGACGTTCCCAGAAGCAACCGCAAAGCCGGATTTCCGCAAGTTTACGATGAGGCTGTCTGTCGCGCAAATCGCCTCCACCGTGACTGTCATCAACAATGACCACAATCCCGCGGCAGGCGTAGTCGTCAACTATCTTGACTCAAACAACGCCATCAAGGGCACTGCCACCACAGACGCGAACGGAAAAGCAACCTGCAACCTCAACTACGGCACGTACAAAATCACTTTGAACGAACTGCCCGACTACAACGTCTGGAACGGCACCGCCACCATCGACAGCGCGCATCCCGACGCAACAATCAATCTCGTATACGGCAACACAGTCACCTACAACGTCACCGTGAAAAGCGAGGGCGGTTTGCTATTCAAAAACGAGGCGGTCCTCGTATTCGACGACGACGGCAATCTGAAAACCTCCGGCTACTCCGACGATAAAGGCGTATTCCGCGCCCGTTTGGAAGTCGGCAACTACACCGTCGAGCCGGTTACGTTGCAGGACGGATATGATTTTGTACCCGCCGTTTTGTCAAGCTCTGTCACTCAAACGGAGCTTATACTCACCTCCTCGCCTATCGACGCGTCGCTCGCGGGCTTGGGCACGAGATACGTCATCGGCGATATTATCCACGATTACAAATTTACGACTTCCTACTATGATGACGACGGCGTGACGGTCTATTTTGACAAGACTATCTCCGAGATATTTGCCGAGGGCAAAAAGATGATTATCATCAACAACTGGGGGCTTGAATGTTCCTATTGCGTAAAAGAAATGCCCGCCATTCAGTCGGCTTACGAAAAATATGAAAAAGACATCGAAATCGTCGCGCTTAGCAATTTCAGCGGCATCGGCGACACGGAAGAAAAGATTTTCAACTTCGCAAATAATTATAATTATACTTTCCCGATGATGCGCGACGCCAACGGTTTAGCAACCAAGTTCGGGCTTGGTCAAGAGCCTCTCGCGGGCTGGCCCGTGACAATCATCATCGACCGCTACGGCGCAGTCGCGCGTATCGAATCGGGCGCTATCCTTGAAGCCGAAAACTGGGGACATATGATTGACAAGTATATCGACGACGACTACGTGCAGGATTTCGAGCCCGGTACGCACAAGAGCGAGTCAATCACCACGGAGCTGGCAAAGCCCGACGTCAAAGCCCCCGAGGGGCACTATCAAGCTGTCGCCGAGACTATCAACGCGCAGTTCAACGAGGGCACAACTGTCACTTACTCCCCCTACACCGGCACTAACAGCGACTACGCGTGGCCCTTCCTGCTCGGCGTAGTGGACGGCGTATCAGAAAACGGCGAAAAGGTGCTTTACTCCACCAACTATCACAGAGCAAGCTCCTTTGCGGTCATCTGCGCGACTGTCACCGCTCCTGCGGGCAAGGTGTTCACGTTCGATTACTACTGCGAGTCGGAATCTACGGACGTATTTACGGTCGGCTGGGACGGCAAGGTTGCGGCAGAAATCTCCGGCAAATCCAACGGCTGGAAGACCTGCTACGCCTACGTTGACCTCGCAGACGGCACGCACGACGTTTCTATGTCCTACGTTAAGGACGACAGCAGCAACGTCGGAAAAGACACTATCTATATCAAAAACGTGCGCTTCACCGAGGTGCAGGACATCGTAGGTCCTGCGGATATGATGCGCTCAGCGGCATACGGCACTCCCGCGCAGAACGCGACGAGGTTCCCCTACTACGCGGGCGTGGAGATGGGCTCGGACGGCTATTATCACGTCAAGCTCGACACGCTTGAAAACAACGGATACGCGGGCGTAGACAACTCGCCGCTCCTCCTCATCAGCATGATGGATTTGACAAGCTGGAACGTAATCTATTCGATAAACGACCTCGTGTACGGTCTCGACCCAAACACGGGCGATTATGCTATCGACTGCGAATTCGAGGTGAACGGCGTCACAAAAGACTGGCGCAAGACGTTAGGCACGTACTTGCAAACCGCAAGCTCGTCGGACATCGAGGGCTTCCTACCCGTCGATAAGGAGCTTTACGACCTCATCGTGGCGTTTATGAAACAGGTTAACAAGACCAACGGCGCTACCTATCATGAGGATGAGTGGCTGGAAGCGTGCTATTTCTACTCGCACTACGGTGACGACGGCAACTTCGTAGGCAACCCGATTATCGGAATAACCGAAAAGACTTCGCTTGAACTGCAACTCGGCGCAGTCACCAAAGCAAACCTCAACCGCATGACAATCCCATACCCGTTTGCGATTTACAACTTCACCGCTCCCGAGAACGGACTTTACAAGATAGAGTCGCTTCTCGCCAATGACTCGCAAAACGGCGCGCAAGCCTGGCTTTACGACGATACGCACGACATAGACCACGCCTACACCGAGGACGGCGATACGAGGTTTATCCGCGACGGCGTAAACGAGAAGAACTTCACAATCTATCGCTATATGCATGCAGGCGAAAAATACTACATTCAAGTGGCATTTCTATTGCAAGTGATGGGCGACCTCGATTTCAAAATCACTCGCGTTAGCGGCGATACCGCGACGGTGCTAACCCCTGCTTGCGACAACCTGTTTACCTTTAACGTTGACGAAAACGGCAACCGCGTAGGCGACTTGTATTTGATGAATGCAATCGAATACGGCATAGGCGAGGACGGATACTATCGCGTTAAAAACTCCAACGGTGTGCTTGGCGACTTCGTATATCTCGACGTCAAGTACGATACAATGGTCACTTCAAAATCAATCACCACCCTACTCGACCAAAAACTCCGCGACCCGAACAACAATAATAAGGAGCTTGACTACGGCGTGTTCGACTTCCGCTATATGGTCAACTATATCACCACGTTGAACTCCGAGGGAAATCCCGTTATAACTTCGTACGATCCCAAAGCGGTATTGACGTCTTTCGGCGCGGATTATAAGGATTACACTCAAATCCTCAAAGACTATATCGCCGACCCCGAGCATCAAGGTCCCGAAGACGGTCTCATCAAGGTAAATGAGCAAATTGTCAAAATTTTGACACTGTTTATCGAAGTGCGCGTCAACGCTATGATTGACGGCGAGGGCGAACTGGCTTTGGAAAACGAGTGGTTGCGTATGTGCTGGTACTACAAGACCTACGATGAGAACCACCGCTCTTAACGTAATAAACTAAAAGATTATAAATTTTATGGAGGTAACAATATGGCTAAATTTCGTAAGAAATTGATTTTCGTAGTCATTCTTGCACTGTGCTTGGCGCTCAGTCTGACGCTCGTCGCCTGTAACGACGGCAAAGACGACAAGCCCCCCGCGGATAACGGCTATTCCGTCACAGTCAAGATTGGCGAAACACCTCAATCAGGCGTAAAGGTCACGTTGAGCAAAGACGGCATCGACACTTCGGAAGATACGGGTGCGGACGGCAAAGCGTCGTTCGGCAATCTCGGCGGCGAATGGGTAATTTCGCTCTCAAATCTCCCCAAACACTACGTAGTTCCCGAAGGGACTTACACCCTCACCGATGACAATCGCAGCAAAACTATCACTCTCATACAGGAGGACTCGTATATTGTCAGACTTAAAAACCCCGACGGAACTGCTTTCTATCAGGACGAGGTTGCGGTCGTTATGTGCGACTTCACGGGCAACTGCAAGAGCGAAGTTTACATTGACCAAAACGGCGTGGCTTATTTATTCTGGGAAGAAGACAACTATCACGTGAAAGTCGTAGGTCTCGGGCTCGAAGGCTATATCTACGAGAGCAACTCCGAGGGTTATTATAGCAAATACGACCCTACAAGCGGCGTAACCGATACCGTGAACTTGACCGCAACCGTCAAGGAAATGACAATCACCATCTACCCCATCGAGGAAGTCGTAACCGCACTGAACAACGATCAAAAAGATACGTACAATATCGACCACGCGCAAAGCGCATATAAAATCAGCGCTACTGTCCCCGTCGGCAAATCATTCTACTTCTCGTATACCACAGGAAGTTTGACCAGCGAATACACCGTTTATAAATCGAACAGCGTTCCTGTTATAAACATGGGCACTGTTTTCGATTTGAGCGCCACAAGCAACACTATGTATGGCGGATATTCTACTTGTGCACTGGAAGCAAATCAAACGTATTACTTCCGCGTATCGAATGAAGTAGGCGAAGAGCCTGTCGGCACTCAAAGCACAATTCAGTTTGAATTTGTCATTGTCGTCCCGCTCGACAGCTATGTTAAACATAGCGGAGTCGCGGGAACAATAGACGCAACCGTCAGCAATGACCATGCAGTAATTGAGTTCTCCCCCACACAAAGCGGCTACTATACGTTTACTACACTGGGTAATGCAGAGGCGTATATCGATGTTTCTACAATATCGGAAGGTCGTTTGTTCCATGAATTAAATGACTCCGTATATCCTCCAAGTCTTACGCCCATTACCATTGCTGATAACCAGTATAAGAAAAACTTTACAACATCAGTTAAGGTCACAGAAGATCTTAACGGAGATTTAAGCGCTCACACAATATACCTCGGCATTAAGGTAAAATCCGACGCTGCGGTCTCTTTACAAGTAAGTATCGCACGCGAAGGCGGCAGACTTGCAAACGTTGGACCTATTGAAGTTAAGGCTCCCGACAATCTTGTAAAAGAGGCTGAACCCGAAGCAGGCAAAGAGCTTGAATTTGTAGGCTACGACACCAATATAGTGTACAACGACACCGACGGAAAATATCACTATGGTAGCGAAAGTGGCGACGTGGTTTACGTTTTGCTTACAAAGCCCCTCGATACTTGGAGCGAGAATGCCTCGCTTGCATGGTATGAGCTTGCTAATAACACTTCTGCGACTTCAATCGCAGGTATTTCATTTATCTGCAACGTTACCTCTACCGATGATTTGGCAGACAAAACCAAAGGCAACACCTACAACGATTACAGGCTGTTTTTAAGAGGCTTCTACGACTATAAGATCGAATACGGCATAAGAAATACTTATAGTGTGCCGGAAGCGCTTGATAAAGATAACTGCTATGCCGCTATGGTCAACAATGACGGTGCTTATTGCCTCACTGCTGAGCTTATGGATTTCCTCCAAAAATTCGCAAAGCACAACAGCAATACTCTTAGCGGTATTCTTAACGATACTTCCGCAGACCCTTCAAATTATTGGAAATTCGCGCTGTATCGTTACGTTACACCTGCCCCAGTCGACCAAATTGTAGGCGCGTATGAGTTTCACTCATTATTCGAGCTTGATGATGAAAGTGGGGACATTGCAAATCGCAACATCGATTACTTGTATTGGGGAGTTACTCTCAGCAAAGACACATATAGACTCACTGTCAATAAGAATGGCACCTTTACAATATCCGAACTTGGTCAAGACAATGAATATGAGACTATAAAATCGGGTAGTTGGACAAAAGATGCAGGCACAGAAGCTTATACGTTTGCCGAAAACGGTAGGGGCGCAGTAACTTATGATGAAGTGGAGTTCAATTCCGAAACAGGCTATTTAAAACTTTATCACAATGCCGACCCTACGGATTGGCTTGACGTTGACGCAGGTTGGGAATTCTATTTGATAGCCGAATAATTATTAAAGGTTATCTAAACAAACCAACAGCGGCGGCACATTGTGCCGCCGCTGTTTTTATTGGTTTTTTATTTCGCTTAGCTTTCGCTATCCGCAAGCAAGTTATTTATCAAGGCTTCGAGTTCTTCATAGCTCTCAAACGACTTGATGCTGTTGTAAAGCACTTTGCCCTCCTCGTCGATGATGACGGTGCTGGGCCATGCGCCGCTTCCTCCAAACATGTTGTACGTTATCGGCTTTTTGTCATCGGTCAAATTATCCTGCACAAAGCTCAGCGTGTAGTCCGCCCAGCCCTTTTTGTTGATAAACTTCTGTACGTTCTCTGTCGCGCGACCGTGTATCGCAACAACCGACAGCTTATCCGCGTACTTTTCGGCAAGCTCGTTGAAATAAGGCATTTCATGTACGCAAGGCGTGCAGTAGGTCGTCCAAAAGTTTACGACCGCCAGCTTGCCCCTGTGCTCGTAGAGGTTAAACGTCTCGTCCCCGTCTGTGTTATACAGCTTCAAGGTGAAATCGGGCGCAATATCGCCCACTTCGTAGCCCGTCTCTGCGTCGGGAATATACGCAGGCTTTTCAACGTCAACAAAGTTGTAGCACACAAGCGCGGTCACAAGTATAGCCAGCGCAAGCGCCCAAGCGGTCACTTCAACCCAAAATCTTGCGCTTTTCTTGGGACGCTTTGTCTTGACTGTCGCCGCGGGCTTGAAGTCGTCAACGCCGACCTCCGCTTCGATTGCCGTAATCGGCGTGCAGACGGTCATCTGCGCATTTGCCTCCGCCGCGGAGCTCATATCCGCCAACACAGCCGAATTATCAAACGCGCCGTTGCCAAATCCGCCCTGCGCGATTTTGACGCTTCCGTTCTCTACGGCAAGCGGCGCGACCGTCGGAGCTTGCTCCCCTATCGCGTTTTTATGCAAAAATATTTTCGAGCCTTTCCAACTTATGGCGTTCGTAGGACAAACGGAAATACACTCGCCGCAGTTGATACACTCGTGGTCGCCCACGTGCTTGGTGTCCATTTTGCAGTGCTTTATGCACAGCCCGCAGTCTATACAGCTGTTGTCGTCCACCTTGACCCCAATGAGCGCATAGCGGTTGAAAAATCCGTATATCGCGCCAAGCGGACATATAAAGCGGCAGAAAAAGCGGAATATAAACACCGACGCTACAATCAATGCTATTGCAAGCGACAGCTTCCAAGTGAACTGCGGTCCGAGCTGCGCAAACAGCCCTGCGTTGTTCGGATTTGCAAGCAACAGCCCCGCGCCCTCGATTGTGCCCGCCGGACATATGTATTTGCAAAACGCGGGAAGCGGAATGTCAAACGCGCCGTAGATTATCGGCAATGCTATCGTCAGCGCAAGTATCACGTATTTCAAATATGAGAATATCCTCGTTGCCCTGTTCTTTTTGAGCTTCGGCGTTCTCACCTTATAAAGTATCTCTTGGCAGAGTCCCACAGGACACAAAAAGCCGCATATCGTGCGCCCGAGCATTATGCCGAATATCGCAAGTATCCCAAGCACGTAGTAAGGCGCGCGAGTTCCGCTCGACGCAAGCGCGTTTTGAAGCGCCCCAAGCGGACACGCCCCCACCGCCCCCGGGCAGGAATAGCAGTTTAAGCTCGGCACGCACATATACTTTGTCGTCTCGCTCGTGTATATGTTGCCCGATATATATCCCTTTATATTCGCGTTGAAAAGCACCGCCGCGTACACCTGTATCAGCCTGCGCTTGCTCGGCTTATGCGCTACAAACCAATCGCCTATATTCTTCCAAAACGCACTCCTCGGCGCGCCGTGCTTCCTCTGCAAGCCGTATTTCACACACGCCAGCGTAATGAAAAACCCTATTAGCCCCGCCGCGAGGAGACAAGCTACTACAATAATCGCAATTCTCATTTTCCGTCCCTCCTCTTAGCCTAATCCTATGCACTCTGTGCAGATGTTTATCGCTTTTATAAGCACGTCGTGCGCGCCGCCGTTAAGCGCGCCCGCTATCACAAACACAACGCCTATCGCAAGCACGACTCCGCGCACCGTCCACACCGTCGCGCGATGCCTCGTCACGGTTTTCACCTCGTTGAGTGCAGTTTCTGCGACGGACTCCTCTTTTTCGCCCTCGCCGAGGCGGATAAGCGTTTTCATCTCCTTAACCTGCCTCTTTGCGATGACGCCGTTCACAATAGATGCCGCCGCAAGCAGTACGAGCGATACGAGCGTAAGCGGCAACACAAGCCGCACCATATTAAGTATCTCGGCAGATATGTCGTCGCCGCTGAAATGTGCCGTATTCGCCACGTAGCAAAGCGACGCTATCCCGCAAGCCAGCGCAAACAATATCGCAAACAGCCACGCGCCGTTTCTTATCCACACGTATTTTTTATACGCTTTTTGCGCCGTGGCGTACTCCTCGCCCTCTCCGCTTGCAGGCATACGCTCCCTTAGCTTCTTCACCGTCTCCTCGCTTAGGTTGTCGGCTTTCACCTCGTGTATGGGGAATATCACCCCCGCTATCACCGCTACGAGATAGATTATCAGCGGAATCGCAAGTTTTTCAAGGCGCGCGCCTACAATCTCGCGGCTGTATATCACCCCCGAGCCCTTGCCGCTGTAATATATATCCGCCGCCTCGCAGATTATCGCTATCCCGATAGCAACCGTAAACAGCGCGATAAACACCGCATATATCCACCTTATCCGTTGGGCTTTTTCCATGCTTTGAAATTTCTTAATCCAATCGAATTTTTTCGTTTCTTGCATACGACCTCCTGTTTGCCGCTTTTTCGCAGACGTTTTAGTATATCGGCAATGCGCCGCATAGCAAAACCGCCCTATATTATCACGTTTATCTATATAAATATAAATATATAGATAATAGTTATAATCCGTTAATTTTAATTATAACTCATAAACACGGCAATAGTCTACTGTAAATATCTGAAAAAACAAAATAAAGAAAATAGCGCCCGCGTTATGGACGCTATTTTTGCGTACGTCTATGCTATTATAGCGAGTTTAGCCCAAGCGACCTGCAAATATCCTCTAAGCTCTCGGTCGGATTGAGCGCGTCTTCAAGCGAGAACGCGACAGATTGCGCCTCTTTTGCGCTCTGCGCTTTCTTGCGGGTTTCCGCCTCTTTGATTTTTTCCTTTAACTCCGTCACTCCCGATACGGGCTGTTTTGCGCTCACTTTCTGTTCGTTTATCTGCTGGTTCGTCAGTCTTTCGACTTCACTGCGAAAATAATCCTCCATCTCGTCCGTACTGCAACCCTTGTTCAATGAAAAATCCTGCATCAAAAACTTTTGCAGTTCCAACTGAGTAGTCACCGCAACGCTTTCCATATTCAGCGCGTCCTTGTCGAAATGATAGCGCTCTTTGAGTTGGTCATAGGCGGACGTCCACTTGGCTCTGAAAAGCCGCAGACGTTCGAGCTCCGCAGAGTATCTCGCCTTTACGTCGGCTGTCATTTTGTCCGCGTTCTGCGTAGCCGTGATAAACGCCGACTTGATTTGCTCCTCCCTGCCTCTAAGCTCGCTGAGCTCCTCTTCAAGCCGCCTGCACTCGTCGGTTAGCGCCACTATGCGCTCGCGTTGACTCAGTTGCACTTCGTCCGCCCGCGCCTGCTCGTTTGCGATAAAACTCTCCACCGCCGTCACGTCGTAACCCCTGTGCTTTATGGCAAATCTCGCAAATTTTTTGTTTTTCCTTTTCATACGCACCTCGCATTTATATACGATGATTATGACATCTGCTCGCTGTCGCATTTTAGGATTTTAAAACGCATAATGAGTTTTTTTGATTATACTGCGCCTTTTAAAATTTTGCCGAGGCTATCCCGCTTCCGCAATTCAAAACAAATATAAAAGCGAGGTTGCCCTCGCTTGATTGCGTAATTTATTATATTTTCTACGCTTTTGCGCTTGCGTTTAAAAGCTCCTGCTTCAAATCCCAAAGCCGCTTGGATAGGTCCACTTTGTATACCTGTGTATTGACGACTCTGCGATACTCGGGGAAAAACTCCGCTATACTCTTATCCGCGTTTTCGGCAATCTGTTTGAGCGTGGGACGGTCGTAGACGAGCTTGCCGCCCTTGAATATATCCGCCATAAGTTCGCGCGCTTCAAAGTCGCTGAAAGTGGTTTTCTTGTAGGTAAGCTCGGGATGGAATATAGTAAGCGGCTTGCCCGTATCGATAATTTCGTCGTCAAGGCAGATTAAGTCGGCTTGCGCCATGCCGTTTTTGTATATGCGCACTATTTTCTTCACGCCCGGATTGGTCGTCTTTTCGTGGCTGTTTGAAACCTTGATTTTTGGTATCAAATCGCCGTGTTCTTCGAGCGCGCATAGCTTATACACGCCGCCGAGCGACGCGTTTTGATAGCTCGTAATCAGTTTTGTGCCGATGCCGTACACGTCGATTTTCGCGTCCTGGTTGTTGAGGGCAAGCAAAATGTCCTCGTCGAGGTCGTTTGTTGCAAAGATGAGGCAATCGCTATGCCCCGCCGCGTCGAGCATCGCGCGGGCTTTGCGGCTGAGATAGGCAAGGTCTCCGCTGTCGAGACGAATGCCGAGCGGCTTGTGTCCCTCGGCTTTTAGCTTATCAAACACCTTTATGGCGTTGGGCACTCCGCTTTTCAGAGTATCGTAGGTGTCCACGAGCAAAAGGCATTTGTCGGGATAGATTTCGGCGTATTTTTCAAATGCTTCGAGTTCGCTGTCAAAGGACATGACCCAGCTGTGCGAGTGCGTCCCCGTCACGGGTATATCGAACAGCTTGCCCGCAACGACGTTCGACGTCGTGCGCACTCCGCCGATATAAGCCGCGCGCGCGCCGTACACGCCCGCGTCCGCGCCCTGCGCGCGTCTAAGCCCAAACTCGCTTATCTTTTTGGTCGTGCACTCGTTCAGACGCATAGCCTTCGTCGCTATCAACGTCTGGTGATTGATGAAAGTCAAAAGCGCGGTCTCCACGAGTTGCGCCTCCCAAAGCGGAGCGCTGACGGTCATAATCGGCTCGTATGGGAAAACTATCGTCCCCTCGGGAACAGCCTTTATATCTCCCGAAAATTTAAACTCTCTGAGCGCCTTGAAAAAGTCCTCGTCGAATATCCCGAGCGAGCGCAGATAGTCTATATCGCTGTCGTCGAAACGGAGGTTTAAGATATAGTCTATCGCCTGTTCGAGCCCCGCAACCATCGCGTAGGAGTATCCGCCCGCGCCGCGGTAAAACAGGTCGAAAACCGCTCTGCGCTTATCCATATCGCAGATGCGGTAGCCATTCATCATAGTCAGTTGATAGAGGTCGGTGAGCAGAGTAAGATTGTTCATCTTTACGCGCTCGGTCACGTAGTCGCGCATATAATTGCCTCCTTATCTTGAAAACGCTTCGGATTTTTTGAGTTCCTTAAACCTGCGCCTGTAATGCTTGGGCACGCGATAATATTCGAGCGAGGCGAAATCCAAAGCGATATATTCTTCCTTGCCGTATATGAGTTTAAGCGGATTTTTGGGGTTTTTGAGCACTTTTTCGACAAACAGATAGTTTTTTACGTCGTATTCGGTGAGCGCCGCGCCGTCGAGTTCTCCCGCGAGCGCAAGCGAACGGACGCGCTTATAGGACTGTCTGCTGTTCACGCCGAGCACGTACAGCACTCCAAGCACAAGCGCAAGCACGGAAATCAACGAGCAAAGTATAGAAGCCGCGACCTTTGTCGAGTGCGAGGAGTCGAGGCGCAGGTTTTCCAGCCAAAGCCTGCCGAGCAGATACCAAAAGAAATAGAACAGGAGCATAAGCCCCGGGTACTTTTTGTTTTTGCCCGACTGCCAAAACTTAAAGCAAATTACAAGCCCGATGAAATTCCAAACCATCTCGTAAAAGAACGTTGCGCAAAACCAACCGGGTCTATTTTGCTCGATGATGTCCGCATACTCCGCCGAATATCCCTGCGGACGCGTTATGTATACGCCGAACGGGAAAAACTGCAAATGCGGATTGGTTATGGGAAGCCCGAACGCCTCTTGATTTACAAAGTTGCCGAGTCGTCCTATAATCTGCCCCGTAAACAGCGGCACGATGACCAAATCCGCCACGTTGCCGAAATTGCACTGTTTTCTGTGCCTTATCGCAAAGAAAATGCCGCCGAGGACTCCGCCTACTATGCCGCCGATGATTGTAAGTCCGCCCTCCCATATTGCGATAAAGTGGACGAAGTCGTCCCAACTGTGCCAAGGGAAGTACTCGTCCACGCGATTTGGGATAACGTAAAGTATGCGCGCGAAGATTATCGCAAGCGGAATTATCCACAAAAACAGCTCGATAGCGTCGTCTGTGTTGAGGTTTATCTTTTTGCACTCCACGCAAACGTAGACAAGCCCGAGTATCATCGCGCACACGATGAAAAGTGCGTACCATTTGATTTCTATCGACCCTATGCTGAACGCAGTCGTAGGGTCATTCGCGGTGGCTAAAATCGTACTTACAAAATCCATAGTTACTCCAAATTTAGACGCGTCGCGCCGTCCTCGCGTATGGCGAGTTTAAACACGTTGTCCGCGCCGAACATAGCTCGCAGTTTTCCGTCTGTGCCGCACACGTTTTTATCCGCGAGTACGAGTATAGTCCCCGCAAACCCGCCGCCGTGAACTCTGCTCGCCTTTACGCCGTCGATGCCGACTGCTTTGTCAAGCGCGTTTTCGAGATTGCGATTGCCGCCGCGCGCCGAATACGTGTTTTGCAGTTTGTATCTCGAACTCAACCCCGACGCGTTTACTATGTCGATAAACGCCTTTTCGTCGCCGCTGTCTATCGCCTCAACCGCCTTTTCGACGCGTTCGTTCTCCTCGAAGAAATGCTCTGCGCGAAGATACGCGCGCGCGCTTACCTCGCTCCTAACGGCAGCTTTTTCGCGCTCCCACTGCTCGCGGGAAATCTCGTGCAGAAGTTTTTTGCCAAAGCGGCTTGCGACCTCTTTCATATCGGCGGGTATAGCCGCGTAATCGTCCGTGAGATTGCTGTGGTCGCCGCCCGTTGAGATGACGTATATATCGAGGTCGTCGAACGCCCAATGCGCCCTTTTCACCTTAGGCTGTTCGAGATTGCCGAAGTCTATCAGATTTACGCCTCCGAGCGCGATTGCGCTTTGGTCCATAAGTCCGCTGGGCTTGCCGAAGTACGCGTTTTCGGCGTACTGGGAGGCTTTCGCCTTAAATATCGCGTCAAGCTCCCCGCCGTTGTATTTGACGTTTAAAATCTCGGCGACGATAAGCTCGAAAGAACTCGACGACGACACTCCCGACCCCTTGGGGACGTTTGCGGTCATACTCGCGCTGAATCCGCCGACTCTCTTGCCCGAGCGCGCAAAATAATCCACAACGCCCTTTGCGAGCGCAAGCGACGTGCCTATCTCCGTCACGGAAAATTCGGGATTATTCACGTCCACTCTTATAATCGGATAGCCTGCGGATTTGATTTCGATTATGCCGTCATCTCTCGACGACACCGCGCCGAGCGTATCGAAGTTAATCGACGCGCAAAGCACCTTTCCGCCGTTATGGTCGGTGTGATTGCCTATAATCTCTATGCGCCCCGGCGAAGAATAAAACTCCTCGACAGGCACGCCGAAGCACTCCCTGTGAGCGTCGATAAGATACTTAAATCTGTTTCTTTGCGCCTCGCCGTCGGTGTGGAACACTCTTTTACACGTAGCCTCGAACGCCGCATTATCCGCAAAAACGTCAATCGTATTCATATAATTACCATCCCGAATAATTGTCTAATATTATAGCATAGCGCTATTATATTTGCAATAAATACAAACAAAATACTCTATTTGCTTGCCTAATCGAAAGGAAAATGCTACAATTTACTCGGTTGGGAAATTTTTGCGGATTAAATGCAAACTCTCGGCATAAATTGATTTATAGTTTGATTTACTTTTTTGGAGAAATATTCGGAGTTTTATATGGCAAGAATATCTTATGACAATTTAGCAAAGCAAAACGTAAAATGTCTTATCGATTACGCGACAAAGCATCTGTATCTCGACGAGTACGACGCGTGCTATGCGGAAAATATCCTGCTCGACATGCTCAAACTGCCCGAACCGCACGACGGCGACATAAAGGACTATCAAATATACGCCGTTCTCGACGCGCTCACCGACTACGCGGTGCGCAAAAAGCTAATCGACGAAAACGAAAAGTCTTTATTTGAAACAAAGCTGATGGGCGTCGTCACTCCCTCTCCCTCCCGCGTCATCGAACTGTTCGACGACACGGCTCATTACGAGGGCGTGGAAAGCGCGTGCAATATGCTCTATAAGCTCGGCGAGGACAGCGCGTATCTGCGCCGCCCCGACCTCGACAAAAATATCGTTTGGGAGCACGAGTCCAAGCGCGGCAATATCACCGTCACAATAAACCTCGCAAAACCCGAAAAGACACCCGAGCAAGTGAGGCTCGCAAAGCTCGCGCAAGGCGGCTATCCCAAATGTATGCTTTGCAAAGAAAACGTCGGTTGGTCGGGTAATATGGCAAAACCTGCAAGACAGACTCTGCGCACTATTCCATTCGAGCTTGACGGCGAAAACTGGTTTATGCAATATTCCCCCTATCAATACTTCGAGCAGCATATGATAGCCGTATGCGAGGAGCATCGCCCGATGGCTGTAACCGGCGCAACTTTCCGCCGCATGCTCGACTTTTTACAACTCTTCCCGCACTACTTTATAGGCTCAAACGCGTCGCTCCCCATCGTAGGCGGCTCTATCCTCGCGCACGACCACTATCAAGGCGGAAAGAAGGTTCTGCCCGTGTTCTCCCGCCCCGCGCGCAAGCACTATCTGATGAGCGGCTGTCCCGACGTGAACGTGTCAATCGTTGACTGGTACAACTCTGTCGTGCGCATCGAGGGCAAAGACCGCGAACAGGTACAAAACGCCGTAGAAAGATTTTATAACGCTTGGGATTGCTACTCCGACGAGAGCGTAAATATTCTCTGCTCTACGGAAATTAACGGCGAAAAAACTCAGCATAACGCAATTACGCCCATCGCTTCCGTGAACGAAAGCGGCGAGTATCAGTTCAATTTGATACTCCGCAACAACCGCACGGACGAGGCGCACCCATTCGGGATATTCCACCCCGCCGAGGATTTGCACAATATCAAGCAAGAGGCAATCGGCATAATAGAAGTTATGGGCTTGTTTATACTCCCCGGCAGGCTCGCTAACGAGGCAACCCAAATCCGCGATATTCTCACGGGCAAAACTCCGCTCGATTTCAAAGCGCTTGCCGACGACAAGCACCCGCTCCATAAACACCTCGGAATGATAGCCCAGCTCGCCGCCGACCTCGGCACAAACTGCCCCGAGAAAAAAGCCAGCGACGCAGTGACCGACTATATCAACACCGCCTGCGAGCGCATCCTCGACACCACCGCCGTATTCAAAAACGACGAGCAAGGTCAAGCCGCCTTCGACAAGTTCATCGAAAGCGTCATCAAATAAAATACTCGATTAGAATACGTTTATTTATCAAAAACCACACAAAAAGCGCACGATATTCCGTGCGCTTAAATTATTATTTGATTTATTCATCCTCGTTTTAACATTCTATATCTAACGACAAATAATATTTAAATTCCATATCAGTACAATTAAAATTTTTAAATGTTATTTCTCCGTTCATAGGCTGATTTCCATTTGGGTCGACGATAATCAATTTCCCGTCCTCTACTCTCCACTCATAATTGTTTTCTAAACACTCTTTAATATAATCGACATAACTGTTTAATGTGTCCGCCTGCTCATTTTCAATGGGACGCACAACCTTATGCCAATTAGCCCCGCTATATTCTATTATAGTTTCCGTTTCATCTGAAAAATAATATACGGCAATGCTTTCGCTCTTATCATAAATATATTTAAGCACGTATCCGTTCTTCGACAATTTCATTTGATAGGTATAATGATATTGGGGGTCTCCGCATTCAAACTCATATGTAAGGTTTTCTATCTGCGGTAATAACTCTAAAATGTTTTCTTTCGTCATATCTTCTGTCATTTGAATAGGTGTCGGCTTATCATTATTTTTCTCTCCGCAAGCTACAAGCGTAAACGCTACGGAAACAATCAATACTATGACTATTGCAACCAAACTAAATTTCTTTTCCATTTTATATCTCCAATTAGAATGTGTAACATAATGTTACGATATAAATTTAACAATTTGTTACACTTTTGTCAAGAGATATGGACGGATTAAAAGCGATACGCAAAGCAAAAAATTTGACACAACAAAAAGTCGCGCTTGATTTAAATATCACGCGCGAAGCATTGTCCTATTATGAAAGCGGAAAGCGCGAGCCGAGCTTCCAGTTGCTCGTGCAAATGTCCAAATATTTCGGAGTATCAATAGACTATCTCATAACCGGAAAAGAATTCAAAAAATAATAAGCACAATAAGGCATTTAGACAAGAAAAAGCTCTCACTTTTTATATGTGGGAGCTTTAAAAAATGCGAATTTTACGTTGTTTATTATTACAAGCGTAATCTTTTACTGCTTGCTCTTTGAAAGTTTGAGCGAGCTTATTAGGCAAGTTATCGCTCCTACTACCAACAATATATCCACTACAATCGAGCCTGCAAGCTCCGCAGCGTTTGAGGACGCGTCAACCAATTCGCTTAATTGCATGTCGTAAACAAGTGCACAGATTTCAAGGATGAAATACAACACGACTACGACAGTCGTTGCGATGGATACGTAAAACGCCTTTTTGCTATGCTCAAACAGTTTGTCATCCTGCGGCGGTATTGGACACTTATTCACCTTTTGCGCGAACACCGTCAGCACTATCGAAGCCGCAAGGAACAGCACAAGCACGACGAGCGCGAAATAGAAAACCGTCACGATGCCGTTAAGCGGAGCGTAAAGCATATCCCCCTCAAACAGAGGTAACAACTCTTTTAAATCTTGCACGTCTTCAAGCGAAAGGAACGTCAGTACAAATCGTAGCACGCAGATGACGATTAGCGAGGTGCTCCAAGAATACAAATTCTTCTTGTACTTCATCGCCTTGACGTCGCTGATTTTCATCGGGACTCCGTTAAGGTTCGCGGCGTTTACGTTAAAATCGTTGTTCATCGCCCCGACGTAACCAGTCCCGACAGACTGCGCAGGTTGCTCTCCAAAGTCGTAGTTGAAGTCGTCGTTTGACCTATCCTCTACGAGCGCCGAACCACATATGTGACAAACGGTTGAGTCGTCAGATTCCTGGTATCCGCAATTCGGACATTTCTTGCTCATATGCTCCTCCCAAATATACATAGAATATGTTGTTCTATGTACAAAATACATTATAACAACACCCTAATTTTATGTAAATCCGCGATTTTTGTCAATAGAATTGAAACATTTGCGCAAGATAGTACGCATATACGCCGAAATCAGCCCCAAATTTTTCCTAAAATATACATAGAACTATATATTCTATGTATATTATTTTGCAAAAAAATTACAGTGTATTCACCCTTGCAAAACCACCATTGCCATCAATCTTACTTGCAACGCAAACTAAAAAAATTGCGAGCGAACTTGTTGCGAAGCAATGACGAATGAAATCAAAGCGTTATACGCGACGCAAGCGCACGCGACAAAGTGCTTTCATCGGCATATTCGATGACGCTTCCCTCCGGCAAGCCGCGCGCTATGCGCGTGCACTTTATCCCAAGCGGTTTTATCAGCCGCGCAAGATACATTGCTGTCGCCTCGCCCTCTACGTCGGGATTTGTCGCAAGGATAACCTCGTCCACGCCGTCAAGCCTTGTTATAAGTTCCTTTATGCGCAAATCGTCCGGCCCTACGTGTTCAAGCGGCGAGATAACCCCGCCGAGCACGTGGTATACGCCCTTAAAATCCTTGACTTTTTCAAGCGCAACGATGTCCTTTGGCTCTTTGACGACGCAAATCACACTCTTGTCGCGCGTGGCGCAAATGTCGCAAACGTCGTTTTCTGTATAGTTGCCGCATACACTGCAAAAATGCACCTCGCGCTTGACCATGCGGATTGCGTCTATAAGCGCTTCCGCCTCCTCATCGGGCGCGTTGAGTATGTGATAGGCATAGCGCGCCGCAGTCTTTTCGCCTACGGACGGCAGTTTGCCAAGTTGCGCTATTAAGTTTGCAAGAGGTTCGATATATCTCATAAGCCCTTACATCAAGCCGCCCACGTTGCCGAGCGGTCCCATAAGCTCCTTTGCAATATCGTCGGCTTGCTTCATCGCGTCGTTGAGCGCCGCAAGCACAAGGTCTTCGAGCATCTCCACGTCGTCGGGGTCGACAGCCTCGGGTTTTATCGACACCGCAATAGGCGTCTTGTCTGCGGTCATAATCACCTCGACCATGCCTCCGCCGCTCGCGCCGGTCACTTCCGTTTCGGCAATCTTTTCCTGCGCCTCCTGCATCTTCCTCTGCATCTGCTGTGCTTGACGCATAAGCTGTTGCATATTGCCTCCGCCAAATCCGCCGTATGCCATTGCTATTTCCTCCAAATTTCTATATTGTTATTATATCATTATAATATATTAGTATATATAATATATAGCCGATTGCTATTCGATTTCCACCGCGTCGCCGAACATCTCTCTGATATAGGGCACGGCTTTATCCTCGTTGATATGCTTCACCTCGCTGACTACAAGCCTAAGCCCCTGCGCCATAGGTTCCGCCTTAAAAACTTCGTTAAGCATATCACGATTGCCCTTTTCGCTCACCAAGTTGTACGTAGCGCGGTCGGGAACGTTTATGCGAAACTCCTCCTCGCTAAGCTCGAACTTCGCTTCCTGCAAGGCGAGCGCAATCACGTTATATCTCCGCCTTTTAAGCTCGGACGCTAAGTGTAGCCACACCTGCTGCGCGTCCTTTATAGCAGGTGCGGACTTAAAACCCGATTGTCTCAGCCCCGCAACGATTTTTTCAAGCCGCGCTATCCGCGCTTGCAGGTCGGCGGTGTTTGCGCCGTCCTCCACACCTAAGCACGCCGCCACCAGCGCGCCCTCGAAAAGTATCCTGTGCTGTACGGAATATCTCAACTCCCCTTCGAGCCCGCTCATCGCTTTCATAATGCTCATAAGCCTGCTCGCGGGATATTTTTTTGCCATCTCCGAAAGCTCGCCGTATATGCTCTCGGGCAGTGCGAGCAGTTCCCTCGCGCTCGTGCAAGTCTTTATAAACAGCACGTTCCTAAACAGTGTAGCAAGGTCGTTTGCAAGCACGGGTATACTCTTGCCGAGGTCGCATAGCGCGCTCGCCGTCTTTAACGCCGCGTCAGTATCGCCGTCGGCAATCGCCTTGCCAAGCTCCTGCAACTTCTTTGGGTCGGACGCGCCGAGCACTTCCAGCACGCCGTTATAGGTGATATTGCCGTCGCAGTAGCTCACACAAGTGTCCGCCACCGACAGCATATCGCGCACGCTCCCCGCGCCCGCCGACGCGATGAGGTCAAGCGCCTCGTTTTCGTACTTCACACCTATGTCGTCAAACACGTACTTCACGTGCTTTACGAGCGTGCCGTTGGGTATCAGCCTAAAATCGAACCGCAGACAGCGCGAAAGTATCGTCGCGGGGATTTGGTGTATCTCTGTCGTCGCAAGTATGAATATCGCGTGCTCGGGCGGCTCTTCGAGCGTTTTGAGCAACGCGTTAAACGCCGCTTTGGACAACATATGCACTTCGTCTACGATATAAACCTTGTATCTGCCCACCGTCGGCGGAAAGTTTATCTTGTCGGTTAGGTCGCGGATTTGGTCAACCGAGTTGTTCGACGCCGCGTCGATTTCAAGCACGTCGAAATTGCTCGGCTCTGAAAGCGCAACGCAGTTTTCGCACTTGCCGCAGGGCGAGCCGTCTATCGGGCTTAAACAGTTGACCGCTTTTGCAAATATCTTTGCAACCGAAGTCTTGCCCGTCCCGCGCGTGCCCGTGAAGATATACGCGTGCCCGACGTTGTTATGCGCAATCTGATTTTTGAGAGTGCGCACGATATGGTCTTGCCCGATTACCTTGTCAAACGTATCCGGACGATATTTTCGATATAATGAAGTGTATGCCATAGTTGACATTATAAACTATATTATAAATTA
Organism: Bacillota bacterium; assembly: GCA_023665365.1. Classification (GTDB taxonomy): domain Bacteria; phylum Bacillota; class Clostridia; order Christensenellales; family CAG-917; genus CAG-475. Next base: position 90,317 of record JAMPEA010000003.1, on the reverse strand, counting down.
TAGCAAGAAAAATCTTATCCGACTGCCGATTATAACGCCTGCCTGCACAGCGTCAACTGCACGAGCGCGTAGCGCATAGACGACACAAACTGCACCGTCGTGCCCGTCGTCTTTACGTTGTCCAAAAGCGCAAGCGCGGTTATCAGCGCGAGCTTGATATTTGTGACGTTTTCGTCGTCCACGTCAATGGTGCTTTGATAAAAATTTGACTTTATATCGCCGATTTGCGCGGTTAGAACGCCGATTTTCGTGCGAGCGTCCTCAGCGCCTATGCTTCCGTCCGCAAGCAAATTCGCCGTGTCGTAAAGCGCGTCGAACGCCTTATTATAATAGCCTAGCGCCGTTTGCGCTGCTGTTTTGATATTTCCGCTCGCCCACTTCAAATCGTAAGAATTTATGCTTATCTCCTTTACGTACGCGCTGTTGTCGCCAAGCCCGTCGAGCACCTTTTTCGCGCTGTCGCCGTCGGGATACACGGCGTATATGATTTCTATGCTGTCGCCGCCAATCACGTAGCCCGCGCCTCCGCGATTTTTTATTAAATCCGCCGTCGAACGCGCAAGCGTCATATCGCTGTATCCGCCGACCGCCACCGCGTAAGCGCAACTGTCCGCGCTTTTGCTCGCCGAAAATACCCCGAGTATTCCCCCACCCGAAAGCACCGTGCATAGCCCGATAGTCACCATAAAGCACAGTACAATCGTGCATACGACGATGATATTTTCCTTTGCCGCCTTTCGCATAATAAAGTTTACGACGCTTTTCGCCACATTATACCAAAAAATAACCGACACAACCTGTGTCGGTTATTTTAGTAGAATTGTCATTACGAGTCAACTTGTTGGCGAAGCAATCCAGAATGTACAGCTTTTGGGTCTGGATTGCTTCACTACGTTCGCAATGACGAGCGTTTATTACGCTTGCTTGGATATCATTGCATACAAGGATTCGCCATCGTCTGTAACAGAACTGAAAAGATAACTGTTACCTGATGTGTTATAAATTTTGCATTCCATACCGTCGACAATTATATAAAAGTCCACTACCCCAAGAACTTCTTCAATTTTTTCTACACTTGCGCTTTTTACTTCGCCGTTTATAGAAACTTCGATACCATCTTGCGTAATTATAATTTGTACGGGTACACTGTTTATATAATCTGTTCCCTCAAATGTTCCAATAAAACTATCGGGAATTTCGATACCGCCGTTATCGGAAGATTTTACTAAAATAAGATTCACACTAAAATCATCGTTATTGAAATACATTTCGGTCTGAGATTTGTATGCAATATAATAGTCTTCATCATCCATATTTATGGTAATAGTGCCGCCAAATGAGCTATCATACGATAATACGACAACTGTTTTTTCAACTCCGCCTATTTCCACTGCAACTCCACTTGCACTGATACTTACTGTATATAAATCGCCCTCATTATCATACGAGTAAGTGCCATACCAACTTGCGGGGATTTCTACATACGGGGCAAAAGTACCATAAATATAATTTGCATAACTGTCATAGTCAGTATTTGCAAAATATATTGCAAGAGGATTTAAATCATCGTGAGTAATACAATACTCTCCGCTATTGAGTTCAAAAAGAAGCTCATCATATTCCGAACCATATTCAGTTACGACCGCGTTATAATCTACACCGTCGATATTTACAACAATGCCACTTTCGCTTATAGTTACAATATATTGAGTTCCCTTATTGTCACTACCTGCATAAGTGCCGTAGAAAGTGTCTGGAATTTCAACCGCGGGCGGTTGGACTTCGCTTTCTTCGACTTTATCCAATGTAACACTAAAACGTTCTGCTATTGAGTAAATTTCAATTTGACTTGAAGAATAGCCTTCCGCCAATCCGTATTCAACACCATCTACGTCAAGCGTAAGTTCTGTATAGCCATTGTTTGTTATCGAAACAATCGTAACCGTCGGGACATTGCCGTCAAAATTAAGCGACACAGTTGTCAAGCCTACAACAGCTTTATAAATTGTAGGATATAAATATCCGTGATCATATTCTTCTTTCTCCCACGTGCCTACTAAAACCTCGGGGATAAGCACGGCTTGGTCGTCCTTGTACAGTACGTAGGCGCTCGACGATATGCCGTCCTCGTACACAATCACGCTGACGACGGGTTCGTCCTCTATCTCGTCCGCGAGGAAGCGATAGGTATAATTGCCGTCAATGGCGTAAAGCCCCTCTTTCTCGTCGTAGGAAAGCACTTTGAGCATCTTGCCGTTAAGCTCGATTTTGCCGTACGCGAACGCGGAGACGTTGGAATTGGTTTCGCCCTTCCATACGCCGACAAACTCGCTCGGGATTTCAACGGGGTCGATTGCGGTGCTCGTAAGTACGTAGGTTATATCCTCATCGAGATTGAGCAGGACGAGTTGTTTTAAACTTGTCCTTGCGATATACCATTCGCCGCCGTTCCAATCGCCTGTGAACATGTCGTACTGGATGCTGTAATCGGTCACGTCGTAATCAGCGCCATTGATTGTAATGCCCTCATCGTCCACTACCAACGTAATCGTTCCGTCGGTATAAGTGCCGGCATACTCGTCCAAGACGCTCACCTTGTGGCAGTTGTCAAAGCTAATGGGCATCGCAGTGTTGTCGAAGTCCGAATACGTAAGCGTGCGGATAACGTACGCGTCGCCGACCAAATAGGACAAAGCCACTTGATGGAGCGCGCCGTCCTTGACGGTGATAATCACGTCGTAGGTATAGCCCGTGTAAAGCCTTATCACGTCGATGCCGTCGGCGAAGTTCAAGAGGACGTTGCGAACGTTATCCGTAGTATTCACGTCGTAGTGCAACGTATACGTAACGGAGCCGTCCTGCTCGGTTTGATACTCGAACACCTCGGGCGCGAAATCGTTAAATTTGTTGAAGCTCGCGCGCATCGACCTCAACGTCGGGAAGTTTTTGCTGGGGTCATAGAGGTTGACAACGTACGTTTCGGGGTCGTAATCGAAAGGATAGACGGATTTCACCGCATCGCCCATCTCGACGTAGCCCTCTTCCCAATCCAAGCAGTCGTAGTAGATTGCCGTATCGGTCACATAGGTGTAATATTCTACGTCCTCGTAATCGGAATACGGCTCGATTTCGTAAACGTGAATTTTATAGTTGTGTGCGTCGTACGCCGCCGAAAGAGCTTCTTTAAGAGCGGTATGCTCGGGAGCTGTCGCATAGGGATTGAGTTTGTCGGAGTCCACCTCCGCAGTGCCCCAATCGGATACGGAAAGCGAATAAGTAGCAACGTAATAAAATTCGTTTTCGTCACTGCCGCGCTTGATACGCTCGGTGGTGATGTCAATCATAATCACTTTGTCGTCCTCGACCGTGACGGTGAAAGACGCGATACTCTCGTTATATCCCGTGATTGCGGTTGCGGCTACTTTCATCTTGCTTGCGTCGGTGAGCGCGAAAACGTCGGGTTCGGCAGTAGCCTCGAAATCCGCTACGCTGAGCGCCTTAAACGGATTGCCGTACTCGGCAAAATCCTCGTCGCCCGCGGGATACTGATATGCAATTTCATTGTTCAACGTATGGTACGGCATTGCGAGCTTGCCGTCTTTGTCCACGTATACGTCGTCGTAGTTTACTTCTCCTTGCGGGGTCGTTTCCAACAGGTTGACCGCGTTCGTTCCGAAAATCGTCGTAACGTTGTTGATTTCGGGAGTTTCGCCCTCTCTCGTATAGATGTACTGTCCCGAAACTTTAAGCGTCGTTTTAACGCTGTTGAGAGCAGTATCAGAAAGAGATACCCCCCCCCCGTTTACCTTGAACGTCACCTTGACGACGGTATTCTTCGTCACGCCAAACGAATACGAGCCGCCGCTGAGCTGAGCGGCTTCGTCATTGACTTTGAACGAGTCAACAGCATATCCGCCGTTTGCCGTCACGGTAACGACCGCTTTCTTGCCCGACTCGAACGTCGTCTTGACGTTGCCCTCGGCGTCGGCAATGACAACCGTGCCTTGCTCGGAATTGTATTCGGCGGTCACGTTGTACTTTTCGGGCTTCTCGCCGCAAGCGACCAAGCACACCAAAAGCACGAGCGCGATAATCAAACATGCCGCTGAAAATACTTTTCTCTTCATACCTGCCTCCTCTTATAAAAATTGCGTCGGACGCCCGACACCAAATCTATAAAAATATGTTTTGTTTAAAATAGTATATATAAATTTATATTGTTACAAGTGTAATGTATAAATATCTATCTGTCAAGCTAATTTTTCTTATAATTATGCACTGCTTGCGATAATTTACTAAATTATAGGCGAATACAAATGCACCCGCTTTATCGGCGGGTGCATTGTAAACTTTTTATATCGGCAAAAGCCGCGCTGATTTCAATCAATCCGCCTTATCAGCAAAATGCAGAGTCGTCGCAGGCTTTTATACTTTGCACCATTTCCAAATTGTTGGTGTGCATAGCAAACGCAAGCGCTATTTGCTTTGGCATGATAAACCACGTCGGACGACCGAACGAGTGCGGATAGCCTTTGCTGTTTTCGTTTGCTCCGTTCCAACGGATTGCAACCCTCTTTACGTTCTCCCAATCGAGCGTGGCAATCGAATATCCACCCTCTTTGTCTACGTAAATGACCTGTAAATTGCTCACTTTGCCCTTCGGCGAAACTACTTTTCTTGGATCCATAATAATCTCCTTGTATATTTATTTTTAATTTTGATTTTCTTCCTCGACGTTCTTGCGAACGTAATGGTTATACGATTGTCCGTTTACAATAACCGGCTCAGCTTGCTTTTCAAATGAGTTTGTAAATAAGTCGTAACTTTGTCCAACATCCCATTGCTCCATTGATGGATTTGGATAAATTCCCTCGTAAATCTCTATCGTATCAAGAATATACACATCCTTTGCACTGTCGAATAGATGATGACTCACTCTATTTGCAATGTCCAACGAGTCAACGTACACGGTAGACAGGCTACAACAATTATAAAAAGCATTGTCACCACAAATTAGGATTTCGGGAATATGAATACTCGTGAGGCTTACACAACCGTAAAACGCCTCATCTTTAATATAATACACAGTATTCGGTATCGTAACGCTTGTCAAGTTAGTGTGATTGAAAAAAGCCTTTCTACCTATATGTTCTACGGGCAAGCCGTTAAATGTATCGGGAATTACCACACACCTTGCGTTACTCACCCCACTTAGTACTAACGAATCGTGGTTACTATCGGCATAATCAAAAGACATAAGCTCTAAACTTTCCGCATAATGGGCATATAACGTTAGATCTTTCAAGTATTCGGCGTACAAATAATCGTCAAGCACAACGTTTTTACCCTGTTCGTCGGTTGTCCATTTGTCAAAACCATAGTTATCGTCCTGCGCTTCGGGCATTGGTAAAGTAAACGGGAGATCATTTATTGTAAACTTAGTTTTAGGATTTTCCAAAGTTCCACCATTGAGATGATAAGTTATCGTATACTCGATTATCTCCCAACTTGCCGTAAAAGTAATATCTTTTGTGATTTCGATTTTTTCACCGCCGTCATAACGATTTTCATCATCATCTTGCCAACCATTAAACTCATATCCTAAACGTGTAGGAGTAGGCAATTCGATTTTACCGCCGTTTACAATTCGCATCTCGGAAACGTTATCATAAATATCAAAATCGTTTCGGTCGTAATTTAGAGTAACGTCGAAATACGTTTCAACTTTTTTAAATTGCGCAATTATATTTTTATCTTCAACAACGTCTGTATCGGTGCGCTCGGCGCTAAGTACCCCGTCCGACCACTTGTCAAACATATAACCACTGTCCGCGACTGCCGTGACCGTACTTCCGCTTGAATTACGCTCGACAATCTGCTTCGCTTCCCCGTCAATATGTCCGTTTGACGACGCGAAGTATTGCAAAGTCACTTTATTACTGTCTTTGTCGCCGCAGGCGCATAGCAATATCAGCGTCGTTACAAGCAAAATCAGCGTAAATAATATCAAAATTCTCTTCGATTTTTTCACCGTTTCCTCCGAAAATCATCTGTATTTTAACTTTTTAATATTTAAATAATTTAAATAATCTTAGTATACTAAGACAACGCTTGTCAAGTGCATTAAATTGGAAAAACAGGCGTAACCGCCTGTTTTTCCCAAAAGTTTTCGTATCAATTTGCCGAGGCTTAATACATATCGCCCATACCCGCGCCAGCAGGCATTGCGGGAGCGGGCTCCTTTATGTCGGTGACGAGGCTCTCGGTCGTAAGCAGAGTGCTTGCAACTGAAACGGCGTTTTGAAGCGCACTTCTTGTGACCTTAGTCGGGTCGAGTATGCCCGCCTTAACCATATCGCAATAGACTTCCTTTGCGGCGTCGAAGCCGTAGTTGGGTTTGCCCGAGCGGATAATCGTATGCGCGACGATGCCGCCGTCTATGCCTGCGTTTGCCGCAATCTGTCTGACAGGCGATTCAAGCGCGCGAAGCACGATTGTCGCACCTGTACGCTCGTCGCCGTCGAGCTTGGCGCAAGCCTTTTTCACTGCGGGGATTATGGACAGAAGCGCAGTTCCGCCGCCTGGGACAATGCCCTCCTCAACAGCCGCGCGAGTCGCGTTGAGCGCGTCCTCTATACGGAGTTTCTTTTCTTTCATTTCCACTTCGGTCGCCGCGCCTACGCCGATGACCGCTACGCCGCCCGCGAGCTTTGCAACGCGCTCTTGGAGCTTTTCTCTGTCGTAATCGGAAGTGGTTTCCTGTATCTGCAAGCGGATAGACGCAACTCTCGCGGAGATTTGCTGCGGGTCGCCCGCGCCGCCTACGATTGTAGTGTTGTCCTTGTCCACCTTGACGGATTTCGCCCTGCCGAGCATAGAAAGGTCAACGTCTTTAAGCTCGTAGCCGAGGTCGCTCGAAACGTAAGTTCCGCCGGTTAGAATAGCGATATCTTCGAGATACGCCTTTCTCCTGTCGCCGAAGCCCGGGGCTTTGACCGCCACACAGTTGAATACGCCTTTGAGCTTGTTGACGATAATCGTAGTAAGCGCCTCGCCCTCGATGTCGTCCGAGATGATGAGCAGCTTCAAGCCGTTTTTGAGGACCTGTTCGAGCAAAGGCAAAATCTCCTGCACGTTGCTGATTTTCTTGTCGGTGATGAGAATGACGGGATTATCGAGCTCGGCAACCATCTTGTCGGTATTGGTGACGAGATAAGGCGAGACGTAGCCTCTGTCAAACTGCATACCCTCAACGACGTTGAGCTCGGTAGACATAGCCTTGCCCTCCTCGATGGTGATAACGCCGTCCTTGCCGACCTTTTCCATAGCCTCCGAGATGAGCTGACCGACGCTTTCGTCGCCCGCGGATATGGACGCGACCTGCGCGATAGCCGTCTTATCCTCTACGTCCTTGCTTATCTTTTTAAGCTCCTCAACGGCTCTTTCCGCCGCGAACGCTATGCCGCGTTTGAGCACCATTGGATTTGCGCCTGCGGCTACGTTTTTCAAGCCCTCCTTGACGATAGCCTGCGCGAGTACGCTCGCGGTAGTCGTGCCGTCGCCCGCTATATCGTTGGTCTTGGTTGCGACCTCGCGGATAATCTGCGCGCCCATATTTTCAAACGGGTCTTCGAGCACGATGTCCTTTGCAATCGTCACGCCGTCGTTTGTGACGAGCGGAGAACCGTAGGACCTGTCGAGCACTACGTTTCTGCCCTTTGGTCCGAGAGTGATCTTGACCGTATTTGCCAAGGCGTCTACGCCCGCTTCGAGAGCCTTTCTTGCGTCGTCGCCGTATTTAAACTGTTTTGCCATAGCTTTAAGCCTCCTTTATAACGATATTACTCTACGATAGCAAGAATGTCCGCCTGTCTTACGATGACGACCTCCTGCCCGTCGATTTTAAACTCACTGCCTGCGTACTTGCTGTAAAGTACGGTATCGCCGACTTTCACTTGCATTTTGATTTCGTTTCCGTCGACGCTTCCCCCGGGACCTACCGCAACAACGGTAGCGAGCTGAGGTCTTTCTTTGGCGGCGCCGGGAAGAACTATCCCGCTTGCCGTCTTTTCGTTTGTCTCGATTGCCTTGATGACCACTTTGTCAAACAACGGTTTGATTGCCATATAATGCCTCCGAATTTAATATTTTTTTGATTTTAGCACTCTATGTGCTTGATTGCTAACAGTTTAGTACAACGGTTGCCAAATGTCAATATATTATGCAATGTTTTTTTGAAAAATTTGGAAACAATTTTAAAGCGCTTGTTGAATAATAAGGAAAAATGTGATACTATCAAAAAAGATTACGTAAAACGCGCGATTTGCGCGTATGAGGGAATTATGGATAAATGGGATAAGAGGTTTATGGATATGGCGCAATTTGTGTCCACTTGGACGAGTTGTGCGCGCGAAGGCAGAGCGATTGGCGCGGTCATCGTCAAGGACAAGCGCATACTCACCACGGGCTATAACGGCGCGCCGTCGGGGATAACCACCTGCCGCGAAAAGGGCTACTGCATGCGCGACAGGCTCGGCATAGCGAGCGGCACTTGCGCAGAGAAATGCTACGCCGTACACGCCGAGCAAAACGCAATCTGTCAGGCGGCGAAACTCGGAGTATCGGTAGAGGGCGCGACGCTATACTGCACTCATCAGCCCTGCACTATTTGCACGAGGCTTATCATAAACAGCGGCATAACTCGCGTTGTGTACAAGTATCCGTATCCGGACGAGTTTTCTATGCAGCTTTTCTCGGAAGCGGGTATCAAAGTGGAACAGTTTAATGAGTAACCCCACAAAATGGCATTTTGCGGGGACCCCGAATATAAACCCTGCAAACAGCGGGCATTTACGAGAACTCTAAAATGCGAAATATAAAAAGGAGCGCGTTGCGCTCCTTTATTATAAGTTGATTTGATTATTTATCTAATTTATTTATCCTTGCAAGAGCGCCTAAAAACTATTGCGCTTTTACGAGTTTTAGATTTCCGCCGTCGTAGGTGATTTCGTACAGCGTATCGTCCTCGATAGGGCTTGCAAACAGTTCGCCGTACTTGTCCTCGAACTCCGCCCACACGTCGTGCAGATAGACGTGCGTATAGCTTGACATTTCCTGCGCCAGCTCATCCACGGATAATTTCATAGAAAACGGATTGCCAGTCCAACAAACTTGGGCGTCTCTGCCCTCAGCGTACGAGCCGCCCTCCAAGTAACCCGAAGCCTGCAACGGCGTGGCGTAAAAGCGCATACGGATATATACCTGCGACTGCGCTTCGACGTCCTCGTCGGTGACAACGATATAAACGCTATCCTCGGACGGGTTTAGCGTAGCAAGCGTCTCGCGCCAAACGTCATAGGGGCTTGTGAGCTTGCTTTGGTCGTACACCAATCCGCCGATAATAAACGCCACCGCCAGCACCGCCGCGACGGATACGAATTTAGCGTGAGTGAGTTTAACCAATCTCTTGCGGGTTTCTCGATTGTTGCATCCGTGGTCTTTTTCGCTCCACCCTACGCCGTACAGCTCAGCAAACTGATAGAGGAATACGAGCACGATAGAAAGCATCATTGATATGTTGTATCGCGGATAGGACGCAAGCGCAAGCCCTTCCCTGTACGAAAAGCTGAACAGATACATCAGCAACAGCACAAGTCCATAGCCGATGACCATAACGTACATGACCACGCCTTGCGTAATGGCAAACGCCTTATTTTTGGTACGGAAACCAAATAAAACGTTTATACCCGCGATAACCGCAAGCACCAAAATTTGAGGCAGTTGCAATCCGCCGTCGTATTTTATGCTCCCTACGAAGAAGTTTTTGAAAAACCTTGCCGTGACCGCGCTTTGATAAGGATTGGCATTTTTAATCCATTCCAAGATATTTGCAAGGGTCATCTCGCCCGTTTCCCAACCGGCGCGCACGTTGTAAAAATCCACATACCACGACCAAGACAGCTTTGCAAACGCAATAAGCACGACGGGCAAAAGCACAAGCGCGAAATTTATTTTGTTTGAGAAGAAAGTTTTAAGTCCCTCTCTCCCGCGAGTAAGCGCGTCGATGAAGATAAATATAATGCCGAAAATCCCAAACGCCAAGCCCGACGATTTTGTAAGTGTAATCACAAGGCACGCAAGCGAGATATTTATAATCGTAAAGCCGTCCGACCTGCCCTTGTCGAGCGAGTATGAAAGATATATGTATGCGCAAAGTATCGCAAGCAGCGGGTCAACCATAAGCGTCATATACACGCTTGCCTTAAACGCGACGGGAAGCGCAAGCGTCAAAACGGTAAATAAAATCGCAACCCAAGTGACTTTCTTGTCAAATCTTTCGATAATCGGCAAAAGCAGGGACAATAACAGCAGATTAAACGCACTGTATAGCGCTCCGTTTGAAAACTCGCTGCCGAAAATCTGAAACGCGTACATAAATATCCCCGTCGCGGGAACGTACTGGTTGAACATTGTAGTCACGTCGCCGACATTGCCGAAGTTGTCGTGCAAAAACATATTTTTGGAAACCAACGCCCAATGCGAAAACTCGTCCGTGAAAGAAGTCTCGTATCTCAAAAAGATAAAGCCCAACGCAAATCCGATAATCGCGTATATGTAAAACGCAGGGTTTATCACAACCGTTCTAATTCCGTCCAAGTCCTTGTTGCGCACAACCTTGTACCCTACGAACCCCGTAAGCAGAACCGCGCATATCAAAAACACGTATGCCGCAATCCTCAGATTTAAAAACAGTCCGCCGAGATACAGCATAAAAATCAAGATGAAATTCGTAAGCGCGGCAGTCTGTCCAAACCCGCGTTTAAACAGATACGCCAAATCCACGCCGACTAACAAAACAAATAACAATACTATAAAATAGCTCATAAGTAAATTATAGCAATATATACCTCAAAGTCAATTATCGACAAAGCAAAAATTTACTCTCTATGACACAGAACTTTATGTCAAGCCATTGGCTCGGCGAAAATCGGATTGTTAAAAAACTCCTGTGTGCTAATTTCCAAGCCTTGGCAAATTTTAAGTATTGTTGTAATTTTCACTTTTACAAAATATTTGATATTGTAAATTGACCTTTTATTCATTCCGCATATCTTGGCTAACTTTGATACACTTAATCCTCTGTCCTCACAAAGTTTAACAATCACTTTGTAAGTATTCTCTCCGCAAATCATAATTACCTCCAATTTTTTGTAATTGCATTATAAATTAGTCACAAAAATATTTAGCCAACTGTAATTGGCTAATCGCAATATTTTTTCAAAAAAAATTTGTCGAAAAAATTTATACAATATTCTTGACACGCGTGCGTATGCGTGTATATAATGCTTTCAATTAAGATAAAAGTTTAGTTTTGCTAAACTTTTTGATTAAAATTCCGAAACTTTCTAAACCGCGCGTCATTTTTGCCTAAACCGCCGCAAAAGTTTAGATGAGGTAAACAAAAAACACGTTTCGTGTTTGAGGTGTATATGGAACTCGGTATCAAAATCAAACGCCTTAGACTGCGCAACAATCTCACGCAGGAAGAGCTTGCCGACAGGTGCGAACTTACAAAGGGATATATATCCCAGCTTGAAAACGAACTGACTTCGCCCTCTATCGCCACGCTCGAAGACATTTTAAACGCGCTCGGCACTACCCCTGCGGAATTTTTCAGCGACGAAAAGGACGAGAAAATCGTGTTCACCGAAGCCGAGTTCATCGAGAAGGTCGCCGACGGTCACACTATCGAATGGCTTGTCCCCAACGCGCAGAAAAACGAAATGGAGCCAATCCGCGTGACGATAGAGCCGCACGCCATACTCGAAGAGGACGTGCCGCACGAGGGCGACGAGTTCGGCTACGTGCTGAAAGGCTCGATATGGCTGCACCTCGGCAAAGCCGCCTACTCCGTCAAAAAAGGCGAGGCGTTCTACTTTTCGTCGAGCAAGGTGCATCGCATAGAAAACCGCACCGCCGAGAAAGCGGTGATATTGTGGGTAGCCTCGCCGCCGACTTTTTAATTTGCGCCGAGTGTCGCCCCGTGCAAGCACGGTACGCTCGCTTGCAAAAATATACATAACGTCAAATATGTAGTTTAGTTTTGCAAGGCTCACTTCGAGCGCAATCGTCTGGCGGCACAAAAAGCGGGAAGTCAATTCCCACTTTTTGGAAATGATATGATGCGCTTCGCGCGAGTGGCAGAAAATGAAATTTATATACAATGCTTGCAAACAGATATAGATAATAAACAAAATAAACAAAAGGATATGTGCCGACTATGATTGACAAAAACAACGTTGACAACATCATCGAACTCAAAAACGTCTACAAGACGTACGACGACAAGACTGTCGTCAAAAACGCAAGCCTCTCCATTAAGCGCGGCGAGTTTGTGACTTTGCTCGGTCCGAGCGGTTGCGGAAAGACTACGACGCTTCGTATGATTGCGGGCTTCGAGATGCCTACAAGCGGGCAGATTATCTTTGACGGGCAGGATATAACCAACCTTCCGCCCCACCTTAGACAGGTCAACACGGTGTTTCAAAAGTACGCGCTCTTCCCTCACCTCAACGTGTTTAACAATATCGCGTTCGGGCTCAAACTGAAAACCATTCCCAACGGCACAAAGAAAAATCGCAAGGGCGAAGCCGTTCAGCTTTTCAGAAAGTACACCAAGGACGAAATAAAAGAGAAGGTTGACAACGCCCTTAAAATGGTTGACCTCGAAGACTACGGTCACCGCAACGTCGCTTCGCTTTCGGGCGGACAGCAACAGCGCGTAGCGATTGCCCGCGCGCTCGTAAACGAGCCTAAGGTGCTTTTGCTCGACGAGCCGCTCGGCGCGCTCGACCTCAAAATGCGTAAGGATATGCAACTCGAACTTATGGATATGCACAAGCGCCTCGGCATCACCTTTATCTACGTCACGCACGACCAAGAGGAAGCGCTCACGATGTCCGATAAAATAGTAGTTATGCGCCTTGGCGAGATACAGCAAATAGCCTCCCCCGAAAAGATTTACGACGAGCCCGCAAACGCGTTCGTTGCCGACTTCATCGGCGAAAGCACGATACTCTCTGGCGTTATGCTCGACGACTTCAAGGTGGAGTTTTGCGACACCGTTTTCGAGTGCGTGGATAAGGGCTTCAAAAAGAACGAGCCTATCGACGTCATAATCCGCCCCGAGGACTTGAAAATCCTCGACAAGGACGACCAAAAGGCGCTCATCTCGGCGACGGTGCTCTCCTCCGTTTTCAAAGGCGACCACTATCAAGTGACAATGCTTGCCGGCGGAAACGAGCTCGTCGCGCACGACACGGAGTCCTACGACGCGGATGACGTTGTCGGACTTTATATCAAGCCGTTTGACCTGCACATAATGCACAAGACGCGCATCATCAACGAAATCGACACCTATATCACGGGCGAGAACCTCGTCGAGATTTGCGGAGAGGATTTCGCTTGTATCACCGACCTGCCCGTCGGCACTCCCGTCAAGGTGCAGGTGGATTTCGACGACGTGGAAATCACCGACGACGAGGAGGACGGACAAATCGGCGCAAACGTGCTTTCGTCCATATACAAAGGCAGTTACTATCAAGCGATACTCTCCGCCGACGACCACTACAACTTCTTTGCAGATACCGATTACGAGTGGCTCAAAGGCGACCGCGTAGGCATCAAAATCGCGCCCGAAAAGATTATCATCGAAAGGCGCGAGGAGGACGAAAAGCCAGTAGAAACCGTAGTAGAGGACGAGACTTTAAACGAGTACGACCGCGAGGAAGAGGAAATCGTTTTGACAGACGAAATCGCCAAACTCGAAGCCGACGACAACTTCGCGGGTGTATTAAACGCCGAAACTAACGACGACAAGGAGGACACGCAAGAGTGAAAGCAACCCTAAAACGCAAGCCCTTTCGCCTGACGAAAAAAGCGTTCAGTGTGCCCTATATGCTGTTTTTATTGCTGTTTGTGATAATTCCGCTGGTGCTCATTCTCGTAAACGCCTTTCTCGACAGTCAAAACAATCTGACGTTTGACAACTTCAAAGTGTTTTTCTCATCGTCTGCGAGCCTCACGGTGCTTGGGAATTCCCTGCTCGTAGGCATAATTACGACGCTGCTCTGCCTCGTGATAGGCTATCCCGTGGCGTACATACTCTCAAAGATGAGTAGCGGGAAAATCATCGTGCTTCTCTATCTCATTCCGATGGGAGTAAACTTCCTCATTCGCACGCTTGCGACAAAGGCTATCTTCATCGCAATGGGCGTGGAACTCGGCATGGGCACGGTCATATTCGGCATGGTCTACAACTATCTTCCGTTTATGATTATGCCCCTGCACACAACCCTTTCGAGCATAGACAAAAGCTATGCGGAAGCCGCGCAGGACCTCGGCGCGGACAGGGCTACCGTATTTGTCAAAACCACCCTGCCGCTGTCGGTGAGCGGCATTATAAGCGGCATCACAATGGTATTTATCCCAACCATTTCGACCTACGCCATTTCGCAACTGCTTTCAAACGGCAAAATCTTCCTTTTCGGTGATTCTATTCAACTGAGTTTCGAGCAAGGCATGTACGGAGTGGGCTCGATTATGAGTATAGTTATGCTCATTTTCGTGCTTCTGTCCAACTTTATTATGAACAAGTTCAACCGCCAAGGCAACGCGGCAAGGAGGTCGTTATGGTAAAGATAAAAGGTTTCTTTGAAAAAGCGTATCTCTTCGTCATACTCGCCATACTTTACGCGCCGATTATATTGCTTATAATATACTCGTTTTCAAACAGCTCCAACTTCAACTTCGACCAAGGCTTCAACTTCAAGGCGTATCTTGCGATATTCACTTCCGACAAATCCCCCGACCTCTGGCGAGCTATCGGCAACACGGTTCTCATCGCGTCTGTGTCGTCGATTATCGCAACGGTTATGGGTACGTTTGCCTCAATCGGAATATTCCACCTCGGCAAACGCATGCGCAGAGTTGTCGAAAACGTAAATCAGTTCCCCATCATCAACAGCGAAATCGTCATGGCGGTATCGCTTATGGTGTTCTTCGTGACGTTCGCATTCCCCGAGGGATATTTGAGGTTGATAATCGCTCATATCGCGTTCTGCACTCCCTATGTAGTGCTCAACGTCCTGCCTAAACTCGAATCCATGGACGCCAACATCTACGAAGCCGCACTCGACCTCGGCGCAAATCCCTTTAAAGCGCTTACTAAGGTTATGATACCCATCATCACCCCCGGCATCGTAAGCGGCTTTGCTATGGCGTTTATAATGTCGATGGACGACTTCATTATCACCCAAATCAACAAGGGCGCGGCAACGGGCATAAACACGCTTTCCACCTACATATACTCAGACGCGCGCGTGCAGGGCTTGGAGCCGTTTTGGTATGCGATATTCAGCATAATCTTCGTAGCGGTGCTTGCGCTCGTGCTGTCGATAAACCTCGTCAAAATCAGCAAGCAAAAGAAAAAGGACAGGGAGGGCGCAAAATGAAAAAAATCACTAAAAAAACCGCTCTGCTTTCCTCGCTTATTGCGCTATTTGCGTGTCTGCTTCTTCCTACCCTCGCCGCCTGCAACAAAGGCGAAGCGGGCGCAACCGACAGGCTTGTCATATACAACTGGGAGGACTATATCGACCTAAATATGTGCGACGACTTTGCGGACTATTATAAAGAGGTCACCGGACGCTCGCTCGATATAACCTACACCACCTACGACACAAACGAGACGATGATGACAAAGGTCCTCAAAAACGACGCGAACGTCGATTTGATATGTCCGTCGGAGTATTCCATACAAAAACTCATGCTCGCGGGCTGTCTTGAAAACCACCTCGATATATACGAACAAATTAAGCCTCAACTCGAACAGTACGACATTACTCTAAGCGGAATGAGCAGTATAAATCCCGACGGCTACGGCAATATCGAGCCGAGCGTCATAGACGCTGTAAAAGGCATTTTCAGTGGGTTAGATGACGGAAACGGCAATACTTACGATATGACGAATTATATGGTGCCCTACTTCTACGGGACGCTCGGGATACTGTATAATACGAGCGTAGTCTCGCAGGAGGAACTCGAAGAATACGGCTGGGGCGTGCTTTGGAACGTGCAAAACAATAAGAAGCTCGAAAACAAAATTCTGATGAAGGACAGCGTGCGCGACAGTTACGCCGCCGCGATATTCTATATGTACGAATACGGTCTGCTCCCCGACGGCTACGAGAACGCCACCGTACAGGACCTCATCAACTGCACCGACGACGTTATGCTCGAAGCCGCCGAGCGCGTACTCACCGAACAGCGCGAACACATATCCGGCTACGAGGTGGACTTCGGCAAGGACGATATGGTCAACGAAATCGTCTACGCAGACCTCGCATGGAGCGGCGACGCAATGTTCGCAATCGAGGAGGGCGACTACGACGAGGACACCGACACCTATCAGCTCGATTATTACGTCCCGCCGATTGCAAGCAACATATGGTACGACGGCTGGGTGATTCCAAAGACGGTCAAAAACAAGCTCGCCGCGATGATGTTTATCGAATATATGTGCAACCCAATAAACGGAATTCGCAACTCTATGGAAGTCGGCTACACCTCCGCCGTGGCAAGGGATTTGCTGAGCGAGGACGAGGACGTTTGCGATTTTATCGTCGAAAGCTACTCCTACGACGAGGACGGCAAGCCTTTTGAGGTGGACAACGACGGCAACGTAATTTTGTACGACGTATCCGAATACTTTGCAGACGAGCGCAGATACCCCGAGATTGACGATACCCTCGGCGTTATGCGCGACTTCGGCGAAAAAAACGATGCCGTAGTACAGATGTGGCAACGCGCAAAATCGGGCAAAGGCGTATCCCATGCTCTATGGTGGTGTCTGCTTGCAGTCGTGCTCGCAATAGGCGTTGCAGTCGGCGGATATTATCTTGCGCAGGCGCTCAAACTCCGCCCGAGGAAAATAAAAGATACGGATTTAGAAACGCGCGAGCAAGCATAGCCCGCTCCTGCGCCCTGCGTATCGCATTTACGTTTAAAATACAATTTACTCTCGCACGATTGCATTCTAAATGCAATCGTGTTATTATATAACACGGCGATAATCTCAATAGCGCGTCTTAAAGCGATCGTTTGCCTCGATATTATCGCAAAATCGCTCGCTTTGCACCATGCTAATTAAAATTATCGCCGTGCAGAACTAAAAATTCAAAATTAAAAAAAGGAGCAACGTTTATGATTACAAGCGGACAGCGTGCAAAATTGCGTTCGATGGCGCAGACGTTAAATCCGATATTCCACGTGGGTAAAAACGGCATAAACGACAATTTTATCAAGGACGTGGACGGCGCGCTCGGACTGCACGAACTCATAAAAATTGCGGTGCTTCGCAACAGCGACCTCGACGCAAAGTCAAGTATGTCCCTGCTCTGCGACGCACTCGACTGCGAGCCCGTGACCGCCATCGGGAGCAAATTCGTGATATATCGCAGAAGCTCGCGCGCCGACGTGGAGCATATCGAAATTTAGTATGCAATCGCGCTATTTACGCAAAGTAAAAGCGTAAGGACAAACTATGGACTACGAAAAAATAAAGCTAACGCCCGAGAACGAGCCGCAGGACGAACCCTCCACTGCCGCGCAACGCGAAGCGCGCGAACAGCTCAAACGACAGCGCGCTCAAACTCAGCAGTACAAAAAGAAGTATTTTGAATACTACGACGACGTGAAAATAAATCACCGCGAGGACTGGTGAAAAATCGGCGCATATGTCACGCGTTCGCCCTAATTCGGGCAAACGCAAAGACTTAGCTTGATTTTTCACCTGCTACCGCGCAAAACAAAATAGATAGCTGTTGCGAAGCTTAGAATGCGACGCGCAGGGCGCGGAGGAAGGGAGTGCCAAGCACCAGAATTAGTACAAGTGAGCAGACCGTGTTGTTTTTGGTCTGCGAACGAGTGGCATAATGAGGGGACGATACTCGACGTGCGCGCGCCGATTGTCGCCCCCGCGAGCGACGAATACTTAAATAGAGAAAGAGCGAGCTACGAGGAGCGTCCTATTCGAGTGGTGGGAGAAAAGCCCGTAGGGAAAGAGGGGGCATTCTATTTAGAGTACACGACGCTAAATATATAACAATCAACAAACAAATTATAATCGCATACAAAAGGAACTTATGGATATCATCATTTCAGGTCTCGGCTCGGTCGGCACTACGCTTATGAACCAGCTCTCGAAAGAGGGTCACAACATAGTAGTCATCGACTCAAACAGCCAAAAAATCGAAGACGCAATCAACTCCTGCGACGTCAAGGGAGTCATAGGCAACTGCGCAAGCAGCGAGGTTTTAAAGGAAGCGCGCGTAGGCTCTGCGGATTTGCTTATCGCGTCCACCTCCGACGACGAGTTGAATATACTTTGCTGTATCATAGCAAACAAGCTCGGCGTAAAAAAGACGATTGCGCGAGCTTCCAAGCCCGAATATCTCGAACTTTTCAAAAACGAGGGCGATTTGGGGCTTAGCCTTATGGTCAACCCGCAGTACGAAGCGGCAATGGAAATCAGCCGAATGCTCCGCTTCCCCTCGGCAATCACCGTCAACAATTTCAGCAGAGGCAAGGTCGAGCTGGTGGAGTTCCGCGTAGACGAAAACTCCCCTCTCGTCGGAATATCGCTTAAAGACCTCGGCAAGTCGTTTAAAGCCAAGGTGCTTATATGCGCGGTTCAGCGCGACGGCAAGGCAATCATTCCCACGGGCAATTTTGCGATAGAGGCGGAGGACAGGCTATTCCTCACCGCGACTACGAGAAATATCACCGCGTTCTTCAAGCAACTCGGGTGGAATAAACAAGCGCGCAACGTTATGATTGTAGGCGGCTCGCGCACGGCGTTCTATCTCTGCGAACAGCTCGAACGCGCGGGAATACACGCAAAAGTCATCGAAAAAAATAAGAAGAGATGCACCTCTCTTGCGGAGGTTTTGGATAAGACTGAAATACTCTGCGGCGACGGCACCGACCAACAGCTTTTGATTGACGAGGGGCTTGACCACACCGACGCGTTCGTCGCGTTGAGCAGTCTCGACGAGCAAAATATCATTATGAGTATGTTCGCCGCCTCCCACGACGTACCGAAGGTCATCACAAAGATAGACCAACTCAGCTACTACGATATGTTGCAAAAAAGCGGCATTTACAGCGCAGTATCCACAAAGAACTCCACCGCCGACCAAATTATCCGCTTCGTTCGCATCATCGGCAACAAGGAAAGCGAATCCGTCCAGCGCATATTTCAGATTATCGACCACACGACCGAAGTTTTGGAATTCCGCGCGACGGACAGCTTCAAAAAATTCGGCGTTGCAATCAGAGATATGGAGCTCAAAAAACACCTGCTCGTTGCGGGCATAATTCGCGGCGGCACGCTTATCACCCCGTCCGGACAGGACACAATCGAAAAAGACGACAACGTGATTATCGTCACCAAAGATACTACGTTGGCAAACCTCAACGATATACTTGATTTGTAAGCTATGAATTATCGACTTATCGCATTTGTATTCGGAGAAATATGTGTGCTTATGGGAGCGCTTATGTGCATCCCGCTCTTTATGGCGCTCGGCTATCACGAGAGTCACACCATAGCGGCGTACGGCATAGCGATAGCGGTCTGCGTCGCGCTCGGCGGCATCGGGCTTGCCCTGCGCCCGCCAAAGGATAAGCGCGACCTGCGTCCGTCAAGCGGCTTTGCCATATGCGGACTCGTATGGATAATCATCTCGCTCATAGGCGCGATGCCCTACTGTATATCGGGCGCAATTCCGAGCTACGTAGACGCACTGTTTGAGACTATATCGGGCTTCACAACGACTGGTTCGAGCATCCTCACAAACGTGGAAATTATGCCCAAATCCCTGCTGTTTTGGCGCGCGCTCACGCAGTGGCTCGGCGGAATGGGCGTACTCGTGTTTGCAATAGCCATACTCCCCAGCAGCGACAAAATGTCAACCGCGCTCGCCAAAGCGGAAATCCCCGGACCGCAGTTCGGAAAACTTGTAAGCAAACTGCGCTTCACCTCGCGCATACTGTATGCGATATACATTGCGCTGACGCTTTTGCTCGTAGTTATCCTCTGCGCCTGCAAGATGCCCGTTTTCGACAGCTTCTGCCACGCGTTTTCGACGGCGTCAACAGGCGGTTTTTCCGTGAAAAACGCAAGTATTGCGGCATATAACTCGATAAGCATAGAGGTCGTTTTGACAATCTTTATGATTATCTTTTCAGTCAACTTCAACATCTATTTTATGATACTCATCGGACAATTCACAAAGGCGATTAAAAGCGAGGAACTCCGCTGTATGTTTATCATATACTTCGTCGCCTTATTCGCCGTGACGCTAGATTTGTGCCTGCGACATACCTACGCAAGCGTGGGCGAAGCGCTTAGATACAGCAGTTTCAACATAGCCTCGGTCATGTCCACTACGGGCTTCGGCACGGCGGATTTCACAGGCTGGTCTACGCTGTCGCAGGTCATACTGCTCGGAGTTATGATGATAGGCGGCTCGGCAGGCTCGACCTCGGGCGGAATGAAAGTGTCAAGGCTTATGATAATATCAAAATCATCCTTTATGAACCTCAGAAAAACCCTCTCGCCCCGCTCGGTCTACGCGATAAAGATAGACAAAAAGCCCGTCGGCGAGGAAACGATAACGTCCGTAAAGAACTTCTTTATTTTGTACGTCATCTTGATTGCGCTCTCCACCCTGCTCGTATCAATCGAAACGCCCAATCTTTCGGGAAGCATATTCGAGGCGAATTTCACCGCGGTCATATCCTGCTTTAACAATATAGGACCGGGGCTCGGCGCAGTAGGACCTGCGGGCAACTTCGCGGGTTACGGAGCGTTCTCGAAGATTGTGTTATCGCTCGACATGCTCCTCGGACGACTTGAAATTTTGCCGATATTGCTTATGTTCTCGCCTAAATCGTGGACTCGGATATAAAATCGGCGCAAATTTACCCCACAAAACAGGGACGTTTTGCGGGGACCCCAAATCACAAGGCAACGCTTGCAAGCTCACTCAAAATAGCATTACATTTTATGGAATTAAAAAATGTATTTATCGAATTTTGTTTATACGCTAAAAGAACTATTGATTGAGAATGATTTAAAGCAGTCCGAGCTTTCGGAAAAGTTAGGATTGGGAAGTTCTACTATTTCCAGATATTTATTGGAAAAACAAACACCCGACATTGAGGTCGCCGTAAAAATAGCGGATTATTTCGATTGTTCCGTGGACTATTTGCTGGGATTTGAGGATAACTATAAAGATAAAACATATCACGAGTACCCGCCGTTTAGCAAACAGTTCTTATACTTATTAGACCGTTTTAAAATAAGCAGATATAAGTTGCAAAAATTGACCGAGATCTCAAAATCCACAATGTATTATTGGCAAAAAGGGAAAAACAAGCCCACAATGGATAACGTCATAAAACTTGCAAAAGCTCTTGATTGCTCTATTGATTTCGTGCTCGGCAGAATTGATTTCGACTGACTATCGCTCTACTGCTGCGCATTAACGTTTTCCCAGCCGAAAAACATTACGAAATAGATGGGCATATATATAATTTTGTTTTTGACCATGATTTGTCTCTCGTTGGATAAAACGTATGCTTTCTTAATTTTATATTCGTCAGTTTTCATAAAGTGATTTAACGCGCTGTGAACCGTGTAATCTTTTCCGGACTTTACCTCGATTGGAACGACCGATAGTTCGTCATAATCGTCAATCAAATAATCAACCTCTCCTTTCGCTTTGTTATCATAATAGAAAAGTTTAAAACCGTGTGCCTTTAATTCGGAAGCCACAACGGATTCATAAACCGTGCCAAGATTGATACTTCTTTGGTCGTCTAATATCGCTCGCACGTTATGATGATATAGAATATTTGTCAAAATTCCTACGTCGTTAAGATATAATTTCAAAAGATTTTTTCCGCTTGATTCAATCAAAGGAAAAACAGGTGTGGAAATTGCATTCACGTCAAGCGCAATTCCGGAATTTATAAGATAATCAAACTCATCTCTATAATCGCAGTAACGTTTGCCCTTCTTTTCTTCGATATTCTGTACTACGATTCGCTTCTTTTTATTTTCCAAAGTTGACGGAATCATATCGTAAATTCTACGTATTTTCAGTCTATTCGAGCTGTCGTATTTAGAGGCATCCATTGCATAATACTCGTGAATTTCGTTTTGAATAGTTCTGACGTTCACAATGTTTTTATCTGCCAAATATGAATTTACCGCATCAGGCAAGCCGCCTACTAAAAGATATTTCTTGAATAAATCCATAAGTTTTGCATGAATAGGCTCATCCAAACTTTGCAAATTTACAAACTTGTTATAAAGACCTTGTATCGCAAACGCGCTAAATCCGTTTGCAATAAGAAATTCCTCAAAATCCAAAGGGAACATATGTTTAACTTCAATGCTTCCGATAGGTATCGAAGTCGTCTTTGAAAGCGTAACGCCCAGTAAAGAACCGCTTGATATATAAGTGAACTTGTCATCCTGTTTTAAAAATTTCAAAAGCGTCAAAAGATGAGGATATGCCTGAATTTCATCAAGGAAAATCAAAGTGTTTTCTTTGTCTTTCATCCTATCTCCTGCAATCATACTCATCTGCAAATAAAAATCATCGACGGTTTTTGTATTTGCAAATAGCTTATCGCTCAAATAATCTTGAAGAAGATTTATTTCTATAAAGTTTGAAAATAACTTTTTCCCAACATGTCTGATTATATACGTTTTGCCAATCTGCCGCGCTCCGTCTACAACAAGCACCTTGTTGGTTTCCGACTGCAAAAAATTTTCTATATAACTTTCTATTTTACGATATAGCATCAATCACCTCAACACTTTTACTATTAACTAATTATAGTAAAAATACACTTTTCTAATAAAATTTACTTTAAAAATTTATACTTTTCTATATTATAATTTGTCATCTCATATATGTCAAGCGATGATTATTTATTTATACTCGGCAGAATTGATTTCGACTAATCGCTTGCAAGCTCACTCAAAATGGCTTTGTAATATTCGGAATTTTGGATATATTCGAGGCTTGCCGCGGTCGCGCCCTTATCTGCGGCAGTGGCAAATTCGCCGTCCGAATTCACTATCGCCCCGATTGCTTTTGAAAATTTATTCAGATAGAAGTTTTCGTTCAAATTTTTATAATTCTCGCCCGAAGTGGAACTGTACGAATTGGTTTTGTAAATGTTTGCGCCGCACACGCCTACGATTGCGCCGAAATCCGCAAACGCGCTTTCTCCTATAAAATAGCAGTTCGTCACACCGCCGCCGAAATAAACGGTGGTTTCTACGGGATTTCTGTTTTCGTCGTAGGACTGTTGCGTAAACGCTCGCTCGTTGAGGCAACCCGCAATGCCTCCCACGTACGCGTCGTCGAGCGCGATAGCGCTTATCGTCGCATCGCTTATGCAATACTCCGCAGTGCCGAAGTACACGTACGGTCCGGAAGTAGTCACTTCGCTATTTGCGATTATTCCGCCTGCGTACACCGTCCGCGCGTCTGCCGAGATATTTCCGCTTGACGAGCAGTACGCTATGCGCGAATACGACCGCGCGGATATTCCTCCGCCGTACGCTATGCCCTTTGCCTTTGCGGTGACGTTGCCTAAGTTTGTGCATTTGCTTATCTGACTTGTATTTATGCAGGCAATTCCTGCAACTATTGCGTCGCGGGTGTCGAGTTCATCCGTGTTTTCGCCGCTTATTTCATAGGTCGAGATTGCCGAGACGTTGCCGTTATTCGTGCAGTTTTCCACGCCATACGCGTTGTTTAAGACTATTCCCGCAGTGTTGGGATACCACTCGCCCGCCGAGGTCTGCGCGAGATTTGCGTTGTTTACGTTATTCACCACGCCAAAATTATTAGTAGCGCATAATCCCGCCAAGTCAAAGGTATCTGCGATTATTTCGCCGTTTACGGTGCAATCCTCCAAATATCCATCGTTTAGTCCGACTACTCCGCCGAACGTCGCGTTTGCCGCAGACTCGCCGCTTAGCGTAAAGTCGGAGTAATTCACCGTGCAATCGGTGACAGCGCCTCTCCTGTAAATCTGTCCAGTGAGATTGTTGTATTTATAGTGATTATGTTGCACGATTCCGCCGAACGCGAGCTCCGCAGGGTTTTCGTTATCGACGTTATCCGCCTTTGCAAGCGCGTTGATACTGCCGCTGATATTGACGGTTACGCCGTCAATTAAGCCGTAGTTTGTCAGCGCAACGAACGCACTGCTGTCCGTCGTCGTGACATCGGCGGTGACGTTTATCGTCACATTTTTTATCTCTGCGGCAACGGTCAACGACGTGAATATCGGGTTGCCCGCGCTTTCTATCGTCATATCGGACAGCGTGCCGTTGAGTTCTCCGAGCGACGCGCCCTTGCCTAAAACGAGTTTTTTGCCGTTGCCTGCAATCGAGCAGTTCATCTTTTCGGCGACGAAGTGCTCGGGCACGCGCACGTCGTTTTTCAACGTAAACTGCGTATCTTCGCCGAATTTTATATCTTCGAACGTCTTTACTATGCCTTCCTCAGACTTCGGCAAAAGCGAGACGGTGGTCACGGGTACGCCGATTGCAATCGCTATAATCAAAATCGCGCTTATACATATCGTGGACAACTTTTTCTTTTCACGATAGCTTAGCGGTCGTCTGTCGAGCGATATGCCATCCCCTGCGAACCTCACCCCGAGCGCGTACTTTATGGAATATATAGCTTTCAGTCTGCCTCTGATTGCCGACGACGGCTTTGCTATTGGGAACACGCGCTTCAAATGCGTAGTCCTATCCAAAATGAGGAGCATTTCAAGCGGAGATACTACCTCGTCGAGATAAAGCCTAAGACACTTGCCCGCCTTTTTTGAAAACCTGTTCGACACCTCGATTGGCTCGCGCAGCTCCTCGTAGGCGGAGATTTTCAAAAAATTCTCCTCGTATTCGGCAAGTATTTTGCGCGACTTATAAAGATACAAAAGCGACAGCACGGGAAATCTGCCCAGTCGGTACGCGCCGCACTGAGCCCTTTCCATCAAGCCTTCAAACGCCTTTATATCGTCCTTTTTGACGGCTTTAAATAACTCGAATTCTATCGTTGCCATAATCTTATATAAGTTGCTAACTATTTTGTTCTATTTATAATCGGATTACATGCGCCGGTGGGTTAAAAGTAAGGATTTGCGCGCGATTTTTTGTCTTATGGATTGCCGGTATAGCAGCGCTATATCAAGTGACATAAGGCGAAAAAGCACCGCAAAGACTATTTTTTACGCGCCTTAGCGTATGAAAGACGGTTATTTTTTCTTAATTTTCACCTTTCTGTCCGCCGCCCATTTGTCGAACGCGTCAAAGAGATACTCCTCGTTGACCGTACTGCCCTCGACCAGCTTTTTGAGGAGCGCGGACGTAGCGGAAAACTCCGCAATGAGCGTAGCTATGTCCTTGCCCTGCTCGGCGACCGCCGCGGACAGCTCTTGATTTTCCTTGCGAATTGCCTCGATTTTATCGGCGTTCTGCTTCAAAACGGACGCTATATCCTTGTTGATAAACGCGCTGATTTTTTCGACGTTCACGTTGTAGCCGTCAAGCGATTTTTGCAGTTCTTTGAGGTTGTACGACGAGCGTTTGTCAGCGATGAGCGCGTCTATCCTCGCAAGCTGTGCCTGCGCGCTCTTTTCGATTTCGCTTAGCGAATCTATCCTGTTGACGACCTCTGCGAAACTCGACGACATTTTTTCAACCGACTGCGCGTACTTCTCGCCCGACGCGGCATACTCCTCTATGCGTCTTGTAAGCTCCTGTCCGCTTTTCGCCTGCGCATTGAGCGTGGCATGCACCTTTTCAAGCTGACTCGCCGCATTGCCCGAAAAGCTCTTTGCGAGGTTGTCGAGGTCGCTTCTGATCTCCTCGTACGCCTTGCCGACAGAGTTCAAACTGTCCTGCAAGGGCGCAATCAAGTTGCGGTACGCGATAAAGCTGTCTATAAGCTCCTTAATCGAATTTTCGTTCATTTCGCTCATTGTTTTTTCCTCCTAAGACTTGCGTTTGCGGTTTTCAAATTTGCCGCGATTTCGCCGCTGTCTCTGTTTAGCGTATCTATTATTATCCTCTTCGCAACGTCGTTATCCTCGACGAGCGGATAAAATTTGACGATTTCGGGGTCGAGCGCTCCGCCGCCCTGCTTGCACGCGTCCATAAGCGGAAACAGCTTTTGGTCGCCCGAGAGAGTGAACATTTCCCTTGCTTCTGCGTCCATGCCCTGCCGCCAATACTCTACGCCTGCGTCGCGCGTCCTGCCGTAGCGCAGATATTTTTCGTGCACGGATATATATACAAGCTGTTTTTTACGCAGTTCCTCGGACGACAGCCTGTCGGCGGTGTTGCGCGCGTTGTCGTACTGTTCGAGCGAGCAGAATTTTTCAATACGCTCGATGAACTCGTCGTCGTCAATCTCCAAACTGCCGACAATATCTTTTAAGTACGCAAGCGCGTCGTCCTTGCTCATGCGCTCGAAACACTCGTTGAATAGCGGATTGAAAAACTCAGGATAGTCAGACTCGGCAACGAACAGATACTGCTTTGCGCGCGATATGCCCACGTAAAACAGATTGAAGTAGTATCTGAAAACCGAGTTCTCGTCGGCAGTCTTTCTGTTGAGGGACATATTGTGCAGATATTTCCACTTATCCGCATTGTCGCTCAGCACGTCGGCGAGTATGACTGTGTTTCGCTCCAAACCCTTTGCCTCGGCTACCGTTAGAATTTCGGTCTTGCCGAGGACCTTGCGCAACTTCTCCTTTTTCTGTTGCGAGGATACGACCACCGTGACGTTTTCAAATCTCCTGTCGCTCAGCGATTGCGCAAAACTTCTATCCTTGACCAGCACCGCCGCCGACGGAAGAGGCGACGGAACGCTTTCGCCTTTCAATACAAAGCTGTGCGTGCCGAAGCGTTGCATATTCATCTCGCCGAGCTTTTCCGCGATTTTCTCTATCGTCTGAGTACTGCGATAGTTGTGGCGCAATTCGTTTACGCCTGTGACGTCGCCGTACATAATGCGCTTCAAATATCCGAAATTGAAATAGGACGGATTTATCATCTGCAACGCGTCGCCTACACAGAATAGCTTTCTGCAAAGTTTTTTCATAAGACAAAGGTTGACTTGCGTGAAATCCTGCGCCTCGTCGATGACGCCGACGGAATACTTCGGCGACGTAACGGTATTCAAAATCTCGCGGCTCATAAGGTTGTTATCCGTGTAATCGCGCTTCCTTAAAAACTCCGCGTAGTCCGTCGCAACCGAGTATATTACGTCGCACTCGCGCCGCGTAAAGCTGTCGCTCCTCGCCTCGGCGTACTCGTCCCGTCCCATCATATCTTGCGGGGTTTCAAGCTCGTACTTGCCGAAAATCATTCCGTAAATCTCTTTGTATATGATTTCGGGCGCAATGTGCTTTATTCTGTCGAGCGCGCCGGACAGCTTGTAGTTTTTGCCCGCGCCGAGATACTGATTTAAAAATACGCTTTCGCCCGCGACTCGCTTCTTTGGGAATAGCTCGGCGTATATATCCTCGATAAGGCGATACTCCACTTTTTCTTTCAAAAACGTCGAAATGCGTTTGAGTGCGGAGATTATTTCGCAGTCCTCGTCCACGGAAAATAAAATCCCCAACTTGTTTTCGACCGCTTTTTTGTGGTTTTCGTCGAGGAACACCACGTTCCCGCCCTCGTATGCTGAGATAAAGCCGTCGATATTTCTCGAAAATAACTCCACGCGATTGCGAGTCTCGCTGAGCAGCCCTCGTGAAAAGGTCGTATACAGCACAGTGCCGCGATAATTTCGACAGGCGCAATATACGATTTTTTCTATGCAAACGTTGGTCTTGCCGCTGCCCGCGATGCCTTGCACGAGCATATTTGCGTCCTCTGTCTCAACAATCCTGCGTTGCGTCTCGTTGAGATAGGGAAAGTTTACTATGCCGTCCGAACCCGATACGAGATAAAGCCTTGTGAGGTCCTCGTCGGTCACTGCGTCGTCGGACACGCCTTTGAGAACGACTTCGATTTGGTCGTTGTTCAAAATATAGTCGCCGAGTCGCCTGTCAGTGCCTCCGTCCGACGGGTTTGCGCTTAGAAATTTGTAAAAGACTATATCGCCCTCGCCAAGTCTCTCGTCCGCGCGCCTGCGGCATAAAAACAGCGTATAAAGCCCGTCTGCGGTTTGCGCCGTATGACAGCCGTAAGAAAGCTCGATATTCGCGCCGAATACGCCCTCCGCTATACGCGAAATAAACGCGTCGATTGCCAGCACTTTGCGCGTCTGATTGATGAAGCCCTCCGTCTTATAAACGCTTCGGTTTGAAGATAAAGCTATCTTTTTTGTGTCAACCGTAATCCTGTTCATAACGCCATAAGTCCGTTTAAATACGAGGTGAACTGCTCGTTTGTTAGCGGAAACGGAATTTGCGAAAACGCTTTGAGCCTCGTATCCGTCAAAGTGCGCCGCGCCGAATCGAACGACAACGGAGTATTCTTATGCGCGAACTGCGCGCGCACGTCGGCTTCTATGCGGCTTTTCTCAGCCTGCTCGTTCATCTCGTTGAGTCGCTTTTCAATAGTTTCCAAAGCGCGCCTCTTGTTTTTCAACTGCGAACGCTCGTCCTGACAAACCACGCTAAGTCCCGTGGGAATATGCGTGACGCGCACCGCCGTTTCCACCTTATTTACGTTTTGTCCGCCCGCTCCGCTCGAATGGAAAACGTCTATTTTCAAATCGTTTTCAGACACCGCTTCCGCCTTAGCGGACGGCGTAACCGCAAAGCAAATCTCCTCGGATTGCGCCTTGGCTATATACACCTTGTGCGCTCCCGAAAGCGGACTTAGCCGCGCGATTACGTCAACGCCCTCGAATATGCAGGAAATCTCTTGCACGTATCCGTCTTTCGATGAAACGGCATTTTCGCTTAAAATCTTCACGCCGCGCGACGACATATCCGCCTTTATAAGCGCAAACAATTCAGTCCCGAACTTCGACGAGAC
The DNA here is from genome assembly GCA_023665365.1 of Bacillota bacterium. Classification (GTDB taxonomy): domain Bacteria; phylum Bacillota; class Clostridia; order Christensenellales; family CAG-917; genus CAG-475. The sequence goes on along the minus strand of JAMPEA010000003.1, from coordinate 61,156 downwards.
CTCTTTAAATCTCATTCGGAGGTACGCGCGTTCTTCCGCGTGTCTGCACCCAAGCGCGTCGGACAGCGACGCGGATAATTCGGACGCGCTCCTCTTCAAAGCCGTCAATTCGGCATACACCGCGTCGCGCTCCTTATCCGAACTTGCGTCGGCAAGCAGTGCGAGCGTCGCCTTCTCGTCGTCAAGAGCCGCCTTTAACGCCGTCAGATTGTCCTTTAAAACTTTAAGTCCGTTATACTTTGACAAGACGGACAAATAATACGCTTTGTCCGCCTGTACTTCGGGATATTCCAAGAGTTCTTCCGTCTCCTCGAAGCATTCAAGCGCCCTCTCCGCCGCCACGATTATATCGCCGTAAATACCGTACATAAAATTAGTATACCACTATATAATTAAAAAGTCATTAATAACTTTGAAAATAGAAAACTTACCTATCCCTGAAATAGCGGCTAAATATTTCGCTTGGGATTGTTTGTAAGCCCTAAAAGATAATCTACGCTTGTACCGTAAAAATCCGCGAGCTTTATCAAAACCGCGGTAGGCACGTCGTTCTCCCCCGTTTCGTACTTCGAATATCCGGTTTGCGACATTCCGAGCATTTTGGCAACGGCTGTCTGATTTAGGTCGCAATCCTCGCGTAAATCTCTTATTCTTCTATACATCAACCAAATCCTGTGAATTATTAAAAAAATTATAATGTAATTATTTCTAACCTCTTGACGGTTAACCTGTTTTAGATTAAACTTTAATAAAAAACACTTTGGAGAACAAAATTGCAACATATCAGCGATATTCTATACGATGATGAAAAAATCTTGAAAGAAATGACCTTCACCAAAATCCCGATAATCATCCTTTGGGCAGTAACGGCGTTAATAACGATTATCCTAATCGCTGTAAGTGCCGCCACCGTTATCGACGACATTGGATGGTTAATTGTGGTTTTAGTTATATTTATCCTTTTTGTTGTATGCGGTATATATACAGCTACATATCTATCTCGCACTTTCGTTGTGACAAACAAACGCATAATATACTTTTGCGGATTTTTGACTCATAGATACTTAGACATTCCGCTTAACAAAATTCAGGTGGTGAGATGCATACAAACCATTTGGCAAAGGATATTCAAATATGGCACTATTGTAATATCTAACAGCGTATATGGAATTATCGGACACAGGTGGAACGGCGTAACAAACTTTAAAAGTATTAAAACTGCTGTTATGTATGCGCTTGACAATTATGAAAACGCAAAAACGCTTCGCCCTGCTGAGCCTATTATCTCTGTTGAAAATATTGCAGAGCCTAACAAGCAAGTATGAGTAGTTTTTATGTTCTAACCCTACAAAAGCGTGTCGCTTGACGCGCTTTTTCATATTTGGCTACACATTAAAACCGATAATATCAAATGGCGTAAGGCAATAATATTGTCCGCAAAGCCCAAGCGAAAATATTTAGTAAAAGACGCGAAAAGCGCCTATCTCAAACCGCCTAACGTACTAAATTGTACGTGACGGTGAAGAGATAGGCGTTTGACAAAGTATTTCGCTAAATAAACCGCTTAGGCTTTGCGGACAACTTCTTTGAGGCGCAAATCCACACGATGCTTCTCATCAATCTTAATCACCTTGACGATGACTATATCGCCTACGTTTACGACGTCGGTGACTTTATCGACGCGCTTTTCGGAGAGCTTGGAAATGTGTATCATTCCGTCCTTGCCGGGAGCGAAGTTGACGCTTGCGCCGAACTGCCCCTTGTCGTTTTCCATAATCTTGGTTACGATGCCCTCGTAAACGTCGCCGATTTCCACGTCGCGCACTATATTCTCGATGATGGAGCGAGCCTTTTTGATTGCGGCATCGTCGTTGGAGGCGATAAACACAGTGCCCTCGTCGTTGAGGTCAATCTTAACGCCGGTATCCTCGATAATCTTGTTGATAGTCTTTCCGCCCTTGCCGATTACGTCGCCGAGCTTGTCGGGGTCGATTGAGAAGGACACGATTTTAGGCGCCCACTTGCTGAGGTCCGCGCGAGGCGCGGGAAGCGTTGCGAGCATCTTGTCGAGGATTTCGAGCCTGCCGAGCCTTGCCTGTTCAAGCGCGCGAGTGAGGATATTTTCGTCAATGCCCTTGATTTTTATATCCATTTGGATTGCGGTGATGCCTTTTGACGTACCCGCAACTTTGAAGTCCATATCGCCGAGGAAGTCCTCTAAGCCTTGAATGTCCGAAAGGACAGCGACCTTGCCCAGCTCCTCGTTTTTGATAAGACCCATTGCGATGCCCGCGACGGGAGCTTTAATCGGAACGCCTGCGTCCATAAGCGCGAGCGTACTGCCGCACACGGAGGCCTGCGAAGTCGAGCCGTTGGAGCTCAAAATGTCCGACACGGTACGGATTGCGTACGGGAACTCCTCCTCGCTCGGAAGAACGGGTTCGAGAGCGCGCTCGGCGAGTGCGCCGTGACCGATTTCGCGTCTGCCGGGGCTTTTGAGGGATTTCGCCTCGCCTGTGGAGTATCCGGGCATATTGTACTGGTGCATATATCTCTTGTAGTAGTCGTCGTCGAGACCTTCGAGCCTTTGCGCCTCGGAGATTGTGCCGAGCGTACAAGTCGTCATAGCCTGCGTCTGACCTCTTGTAAAGATGGCGCTTCCGTGAACGCGAGGGAGCATACCGACTTCGCACCAAATTGGACGGATTTCGGTAAGTTTTCTGCCGTCGGGACGAACGCCGTCATTCAAAATCTTTGCGCGGACTTTCTCTTTTTTGAGATAGTAGAGGCTGTCGAGAATGAACTTGACCTTCTTGGGAACGTCGTTATACTCGTTGATGAAGTGAGCGAGTACGTCCTCATTGAGCGCGTCCTCTCTCGCCTCGCGCTCGTAGCGGTCGAAGGCTTCGAGGACGTAGTCCATCTTCTTATCCGCATATGCGCGCACCGCCGCGTCGATGTCCTCGGGGACGTGTTCGAGCTCAATATCGAGCTTCTTTTTGCCGACCTCGGCTTGTATGCCCTCGATGAACGCGACAATCTTTTTGATTTCCTCGTGTCCGAAGAGGATAGCGCCGAGCATTTCCTGCTCGGAGATTTCCTCCGAACCCGCCTCAACCATCATAATTGCGTCTTTCGTGCCGCTGAGGTTGAGCGTAAGTCTGGATTTTGCGCGCTGTTCGGAGTCGGGATTGATGACGTACTGCCCGTCAACCATTCCCACTACGACCGAGCCCGTAGGACCTGCCCAAGGAATGTCGGATATGCTAAGCGCAACGGACGAGCCGATCATGCCGAACACTTCGGGCGGGATATTCGTATCCACGGACAAAACGGTTGCGATGACCGTCACGTCGTTGTATATGCCCTTTGGGAACAAGGGGCGAATCGGGCGGTCGATGAGGCGGGAGGTGAGGATAGCTTTATCGCTTGCTCTGCCCTCTCTCTTCTTAAATCCGCCGGGGATTTTGCCGATTGCGTACATCTTCTCTTCGTAGTCGACGCTGAGCGGGAAAAAGTCCATTCCGTCGCGCGGAGTTTTGGACATCGTAGCGTTGACCATAACGACGGTATCTCCGCAACGCACCACGCACGAGCCGTTTGCCTGACCGCAATAAGCGCCTGTTTCGACGACGAGTTCTCTGCCGCCGACAGTTGTTTTGAAAATTTTTCTTTCCATAAGTTTTACTCCTATTCTGGGAATTCCGTCATTCCCTATATTTTTTAATTTTGCGCCAAACGTCAACCCCTCTACCCCTCAAAACAGGGACGTTTTGTGGGGACCCCGCGGGGACGCACGTTTGCGAGAATAGCAAATTCTAATCAAATTATATTTACTCGCAAGACGTGCTTTGAGCGCAAACTCATAAGGTGCAAAATGAGGGAAGTCAATCCCCCCATTTTGCGAAATAAGTTGCGGCGGCTGACGTTACTACGTTAAAAAAGTGCGGAAAAATCCACACTCTTTTAATTTTACTTTCTGAGTCCGAGCGAGTTGACGATTGCGCGGTATCTCTCGATGTCCGTATCCTTCAAGTAGTTGAGCAGGCTTCTTCTGTGTCCGACCATCATAAGCAGACCTCTGCGGCTGTGGTGGTCCTTGTGGTGCACTTTGAGGTGCTCCGTAAGCTCTTGAATACGCTTTGTGAGAAGCGCGATTTGCACTTCGGGCGAACCCGTGTCGCCCTCGCTGCGGGCATAAGTTGCGATGATCTGTTGCTTTGTTTCCTTATCCATTGATTTAACCTCCTTCGCTGGATAGATAATTCGCTTTAAACCAAGTAGGGACTTGGAGATTGACCGAACCTCGTTTAAAGTACGATAGATATATTATCACAATAAAAATATAAAGTAAAATGATTTTGATAGAATTATCATTTGTTTAATACATTATTTACTAAATTTTTATGCAGACTATATTTCCATGCTATTTGGATTGAGCAAAAAATCAAATAAGTTGATAATAAGATAGCCGTTATCGTTATACCATGGCTTTGTTCTGTCCTGTACAACCAATATTTTCTTGAAAGAATCGGAAATCCTATTAAGAGAAGCCTCTTCCTGTTGCATTTTTTCTTTGGTGGGAATAGAAAACGCCGATTGGATATAGTATCGCTTGCTTCCCATATTACAAACGAAATCCACCTCATTTCTTACAAGTACCCTCTGACTGTTAGCGTCCGTTTTATACGATTCAACAATACCGACATCAACACTATATCCACGCACCAGCAGTTCATTATAAATGATATTTTCCATTAAATGCGTCGGCTCAACCTGTCTGAAATTTAATCTTGCATTTCGTAAACCCATATCCGAAAAATAATATTTCATCGGTGAACCGATATATCTCTTTCCCTTTATATCGTATCGTTGTGCCTTAGTTATTATAAATGCATCCTCCAAATATTCTATATACGATGCTATTGTCCTTTCGTTTGTTTTTATACCGTTTGACACAAATGTATTTGCCAATTTGTTCGGATTAGTCAATGTCCCGATATCGGAAGCCAACACATCGACGAGGTTTTCTAAAATATTGTTTCCTCTTAGTTTATAACGCTCAACGACATCCCGAGTATAAGTTGATTTAAACAAATCGCGCAAATAGCGCGCTTTTTCGGCATCGGTCTTTTTAGTTAAAACAAAAGGCAATCCGCCATACAACGAATACTCGTCATAGCCGTCCTGTTTATCCCCATCGTATACAGACATAAACTCCGCAAATGACAATGGCATAAGCCTCACTTCATCGCCACGTCCACGGAACTCAGTCATCACGTCCGATGATAAAAATTTCGAATTGCTCCCTGTGATATATATGTCAACGTTCCGTTTTCTCAACAAACCGTTGAGAACCCCATACAACCTAATCGGCGCACTCTTCCCCCTGATTTCATCGTCGTCGATAGCAAACTGAACTTCATCCAATAAAACGTAGTACTGCTCTTTGTCACTCGCTATCTGCGAATCTATATACGCGTTAAGTTTCTCGGGATTCCTGTATATCCTATTCTTCTCTTCATCGAGCGAAAGAGCAATGATATGTTTTTCATCAACTCCGTTTTGATATAAATAATTGCGAAACAACTCAAACAGCAAATAACTTTTACCGCATCTACGCACGCCTGTTACGATTTTGACCGCGCCATTTTCACGCCTACTTATCAGTTGATTAAGATAATAGTCCCTTTTTATTTCTCGCATAATATGTCTCTATTTCGAAATTGTATGTATTTGCAACTTTTTTTCGAAACAAGCATAACATATTATCAACCGAATAACAAGGATTTATGACAAAAATTAAAAATAAAATTCTATTTCCAAAATTCGCGTTGTCTTTCGAGCATCAAATCTATGTTTTTTACGTATTCTAACGGCTCTTTATAGTTGGCGCAACGCGTTATCAAGTTTGCGCCTCGGTCGTATTTTTTGGAGATTGCATTCGCGCCGTTTGCGATAATCGAGGTGTCCTCCTCCATTATGTCGATATTGTATAGGCACTCCTTGCCAGGCTTTGCGTAGCCCACGTTTTCAAGGTTGCCGCTTGTGTATTTTTGGCGATACATATAGTATGGCACGTAGCCCGCGTCCGTCAGCTTTTTGTAGGCATAATCCACCATTTTCGTAGCGGTAGCGCAGTCGGTATTGTCATAGCCGTCGAGCTTTAACGCCGAGCCCTTTTTGAGATAAAGCGTATGTACGGTGATATTCTCGGGCGCGAGCGCGACCGCGGTATCGACGCTGAATTTGAAATCGTCGAAAGTTTCCTCGGGAAGCATCGCAATTAAATCCATATTTATATCCAGCTTGCCCTTTGCGAGCGCATAGGCGTTGACCGCGTCGCCTACCTTGTGCTTTCTGCCAATCCTTTCGAGCGTCGCCGCGTTGAACGTCTGCGGATTGACGGATATGCGCGTTACGCCGTGCTTTAACAGCATATCTATCGTCGCTTTGTCTATCGTATCGGGTCTGCCCGCCTCGACGGTGAATTCCTTTGCCTTGAAATGGCAATGCGCAAGCACCTTATCGAGCAACTCTACGCCAATCGACGTAGGCGTGCCTCCGCCTATGTACACCGCCCTTATCTTCCACTTCTTGCGCTTGATGAGCGCCTTAGTCTGTTCGAGCTCGCGTATAAGGCAGTCCACGTAAGGTTCGACGAGTTTCCTCTGCTTGTCGAGAGGCAGGCTTACAAACGAGCAGTACGCGCACTTCGTAGGGCAAAACGGAATGAACACAAACACATCGCGCTCGTTGTCGTTTTTGTTGCGAAGCGGGCGCTGCACGTCCACAATCCGCTCGATTAGATTTATCTTTTCGAGGCTGACGCCGTAGTCGTTTAAAAACACTTCCCTCGCCGACTTGCCGTAGTGCTCGCGGTCGTTTTGTATCTCGACGTACAACTTTGTGGGACGTATGCCTGTAAGGCATCCGTACGGCAATTCCGCGCCCGTCAGAAAACACAACGTGCGATAAACGGCGACTTTCAAATATCGCTTTTCTACGCGCTTACGCATAAGCTCGTCGCTGTAAGAAGCAACAGGGAAATAAAAATTCTTTTTAAAACCGTCAAACTTATCAGACGACAGTCGCACCGTAAACGAATTGTCGCTCGTCTCGTAATCCACGCTCAAAGCAAGGTTATCGTCCGTAGCTCCATCAAACAGGCGGACAAGCTCCATCAAATCGTTTTGATATTCTTGCTTGGATATTGAAAAGTCTATCATCTTTTGTCCTTTAAACGTGTTAGATAAGTTTAGCGCGGCAAAGCCGAGCGTCGCTATTATTCAGGATAATAAAACCATATTGTTTTTGCGCTCGAAGTCAAGCGTGGTAGGGTCGCCGTGACCGGGCAGAACGGTATAATCGCCCTTTAAACGGAACAGCTTGTTTACAATCGAATTTTTGATTTCGGCAAAGCTCCCGTCATAAAAGTCCGTCCTGCCGTACGAGGTCAAAAACAGCGTGTCGCCAGAAAAGATTTTATCGTCCGCAACGTAGCAAACTCCGCCCGCCGTGTGTCCCGCTGTGTGTATGACTTTTATCTTTATGCCGGCAACCGTTATGCTTTCGCCGCCTCTAAGCAACACGTCGGGCACAAAGGGCTCGACCTTTACGCCGACCGCGAAACCCAAGTTTTTATATGAGGAAATTTTGTCCGCTTCGTCCCTATGCAAAAACACCGCCACAGCGTTTTCGTCATTGGACTTTGTAAGCGTCAAAAGCTCGGCTACCCCTCCTATATGGTCGAAATGCGCATGCGTGAGAAGTATAGCTTCAAGCCTTGCTCCGTTATCGTCAAGTATTTTCTTTATGCCCTCGGCGTCGCCGCCCGCGTCCACTGCAAAAGCCCTATCGCCGTTTACGACGACGTAGGTATTTGTTTGCATCTTAGACGTTTTAAGCGTAAATACTCTCATATGTCCCTCTGCCGCATTTGCAGCTAAAAAGGTGTACGTTTTGCCAATTTTCCTCTAAAATTCGCTGAATTTTAGAATAGTTTTATAAATTTTGCCGTTTTTTAGAACACTGTTATTCTAATTTAGCGGCGAATTTCGATTATTCCTTTGATTGTTTTCAGTTTCTTCACGAGCTCTTCAAGCTGTTCTACGCGCTTTATTCTCACGCTTATATCTATCTCGCCAAGGCGACTGTCCTTGTCGTCCGCCCTTGCGCTCGCCGAAGTTATTTCGAGTTTCGCCCCCGCAATATACGATGTGATTGACGCAAGCAGTCCCGCCCTGTTTTCGCATTTGATGATGAGCATCGCGTTGAAATACTCGTTGCCGTCGTTGTCCCAGCTGACTTGAATGAGGCGTTCGTCCTCCATTCCCTTTATATTGGGGCAATCCGCGCGATGCACCGATACGCCTCTGCCCCTCGAAATATATCCCACTATCGGGTCGCCGGGGATTGGCGAACAGCACTGCGCCATGCGAACCGTGAAGTTTGCATTGCCGTTTACAAGCACGCCGCTCTTTGAGTGTCGGGCGGGCTTTTGCTCTATCTTTTGGGTTGAGACGAAATCCTCTATCTCGGGCGCGGGCGCTTCCTTTTTAAACGTCTCGATAATCTTTGAAAGCACTTGATTGGTGGTCAATCCGCCGTAGCCGACTTCGGCATACAAGTCCTCCTCGGTTTCGAGCCCGTGACGCTGTAAAAACCTCTGCATCATATCGTGCGTCATTATGTCGCCGAGCGCATATCCCCTGCGCTTTGCCTCGCGCTCCAACATATCCCTTCCGCGTTCGATATTTTCGTCGCGCTTTTCCTTTTTGAAGTACGCGCGGATTTTGGAACGCGCAGACGCCGAACGCACAAATTTGAGCCAGTCGAAGCTCGGACCTTTTGAGGTCGGCGAAGTTATAATTTCGACTATGTCGCCGTTTGCGAGTTTGGTGGACAGCGGCACTATCTTCTTATTGACCTTTGCGCCGACGCACTTATTTCCTATCTGCGAGTGAATTTTATACGCCAAGTCCACGGGGGTCGAGCCGATAGGCAAGCCGTGCACGTCGCCCTTTGGAGTGAACACAAACACCTCGTCGTCAAAGACGTTGATTTTGATTGCGTCCATAAACTCCTTTGCGCCGTCGATGTCCTGTTGAGCGTCCATGACTTCGCGCAGCCATCGCACTTTGTTATCGAGCGCGCTGTCGTTGCCGGTCGTCCCCTCTTTATACTTCCAGTGCGCCGCGATGCCGTACTCGGCTATTCGGTGCATCTCGTGGGTGCGGATTTGTATTTCAAACGTCTCGTTGAACGGCGTAACGACCGTCGTATGCAACGACTGATAGTTGTTGGCTTTCGGCATTGCGATATAGTCTTTAAATCTGCCCGGTATCGGCTTCCACATAGTGTGTATCTCGCCGAGCATCGTATAGCAGTCCTTGACGGAATCCACGATTATGCGCACCGCGAGCAAATCGTAAATCTGATCTATGTCGATATGCGCGTTGTGCATCTTTTTATAGACGGAATAAAAATGCTTCGGTCTGCCGTTGACCTCGCCCGCTATGCCCATCTCTTTTAGCTTTTCGACAATCTGAGCGCAAACCGCGTCCAAAAACTTTTGTCTTTCACTGCGCTTTGCGTTGACGGATTCGCTTATGTACTTGTATTCGGTCGGGAGAAGATACTTCATCGCCAAATCTTCGAGCTCGCACTTGAAAAACGAAATGCCCAGTCGTCCCGCGAGCGGAGCGTAAATATCCAGCGTTTCCCTTGCGATGCGGTCCTGTCTGTCCTTTGACAGGTATTGAAGAGAGCGCATATTGTGCAAGCGGTCGGCGAGTTTTATGATGATGACGCGAAGGTCCTTTGCCATCGCAACGAATATCTTGCGGAAGTTCTCGGCTTGCGCCTCCTCGCGGTTGACGAACTGCAACTTGTCGAGCTTGGTCACGCCCTCGACGAGTTCGAGTATCTCCTCGCCGAATTGCTCCTTCAACTGCTCGGGAGTGACCTCGGTGTCTTCGAGCACGTCGTGTAAAAATGCGGCTGTCACCGTCGAACTATCAAAGCCGAAGTTCGACAGTATGTCTACAACCGCGCAGGGGTGAGTAAAGTAGTCCTCGCCGGAGCTTCTTTTTTGCCCCTCGTGCGCGACCTTGGCAAAATCGTGCGCCTTTTTCATCTCGGCGTACTTATCGGGATAGATTCTTCTGAGTTTTACGAGCAGTTCTTCCATAAGCCAAACTTCCTATTGATATTCTATCAAAGGATTGTCAATTTCTCAATAGATTTTTGCTATGCAAAATATTCCTATACGCGACAGAGTTTTCAAGTTGTACGGATTTACGCGATATATTGAGCGTCCCTCGCTCGCCGAGTTCGACCAGTCCGAGCTGGGAAAATATCTTCATGGCAAGCAAAAACTTACTTTCGGTCGTCTTGTATCTCTCGTTCGCTTGCAGATATAGCGCATGCATATTGCTTGCCTTTATCCTGCCGCTTGCGACGGTCACGATAGCCTTATATATTTCGCGGAGTTCCGAGTCGCTCGCTTCAATCTGCTTACAGCGACAGTCGAAAAGCGATACGCATCTCGGGGCTTTTTCCGCCACGTATCCGATGTATCCCTCGCAAAGCGGCGCGCCCGCAAAAACGACTGTACTGTAATAGGAAAAGTCAAATTCGGCGCAAGGACACACAATGACGCAGTTGCGAGGGTTAAGCTCGGGTGCGTTTCCTATAAATACGGGCAACTTATCTATTTTATCGCTCGCCACGCGCACTCTCAAATAATCCTCTTTTGAAAAACATACTATGACCGTGCCGAACGGCGAGGCGTCGAGGTCGCTTTCCGCGGTTTCGACACTCGCGCTTGAAACGTACGCGCCGCCCTCAAAGTCGAGATGATGGAGATTTAGGCAAATCGCCTCGTCCTCGCTTAGGCGTATATCCACAAATTCGAGCGAGTTCAAAACGCCCTGCGCGGTGAGGATATTTCTAAAACAGTTTATGTCGAGCGCAACGTCGAATTTTACTCTGTCCGTCTTGGCGTAAAGCGCGTCCGCGTAGTCGTAAAAGCCGAGCAAATCAAGGTTGCGGGTCGAGCATTTGACGTGCTTCGAAAACCCTATTTTTTCAAATTTCAATCCGTTGCCCTCAATCAAAAAATCAGGACGCGGATTGCCATAGCCGACAGGTTCTAACCTTTCGAGTTCTTTTGCGAATGACAGAAAGTCGAAATCGAGAGGCAGTTGCATTTCGCATACGGTGTCGGGGATGAACTCCGCAAGCGAGTGCGAAGCCAAAATCAACCTGTTTGCCTCTTTCTTGAAATCCTCGAAGTCGCCCTCTTTTATGCTGACTCCCGCCGCTTGCGCGTGCCCTCCGAACGAGACGAAATATCCGTTTAGTTCGCTGAAAAGCTCAAAAATATTGATAGACGGCACACTGCGCGCCGAGCCTTTTAGCGTATCGCCGCTTTTTGAAAACAGCACGGCGGGACGTTTAAATTCTTCAACGAGTTTTGCCGCCGCAATGCCGAGCACGCCCGCCTCCCAATTTTCATTGAAAAGCGCAATTATTCCGACGCTTGCAAAGTCTACGCCGTGCAAGGCTTCCTTAGCTTCGCGCACTACGTTATCGCAAAACTCCTGCCGCCTTAGATTGTCGCGGATAAGCTCCTCCGCAAGCGATTTCAGCATAAAGTAATCGTCTTGCAAAAACAAATCAACCACTTTCATTGCCGAGTTCAGTCTGCCGGCGGCGTTTATACGAGGCGCAAGACGGAACATTATATTATGCGACGAAACGGAGTCGTCGCCGAGCAGCATCTTTATCCCTTTACGCGGAGATTTTTGCATTTGTTTAATGCCGTAATATGCGATAATTCTGTTGTCGCCTTTGAGCGGCACTACGTCCGCAACCGTCGCAATCGCCGCAATATCGAAATACTTGCAAGCCTCCTCTCTGCCCGCGAGCGCCTCGATGAGTTTAAGCGCGACGCCCGCCCCGCAATACTCGCAAAACCCGCGCCGTTGCACCTTTGCGTCCAAAACTATACAGTTTGGGATTTGCTCCTGCGGCTCGTGGTGGTCGGTGATTATAACGTTTATGCCCTGCGATTTTAAATATTCCACCTCTTTTACGGCGGTTATGCCGCAATCGACGGTTATAACCAAATCGGGACGTTTTGAGGAAATCAATCTTTCAAGTGCGGATAGCGACACGCCGTATCCGTCGCAGTTGCGGTCGGGGATAAAATAGGACGCGTCCGCCTTATCTTTCAAAAACAGCATAAGGATTGAAACCGCGCAAATCCCGTCGCAGTCGTAATCTCCGTAAACGAGTATCTTCTGCCGCTTATCTATCGCCTCACGCACGCGAGCGACAGCGGCGGTCATTCCCTCAAAGTCATAGGGGGACGACATATCGCCAACGGACGGATTGAGATACGCTTCCAACTCGTCCGCGCCAAAGCCGCGCCCGAGCAGTAAACGCATAAACGTCTCGGATATTCCGAGACTTTTTGCGACCTGCTTTTGAGCGTCGGTCAAATCGAAATTTTGAGTGCGGACGACGTAACCCATAACCTGCTTATCCTAACGAAAATCGGCTATATAGCCGACTTATATAATTGCGCCCTCGCCTTACGGCAAGGGCGTTTGCTTATTTCTTTTTGAACGTCGTATTTTTCTTTTTATACTTGTAAATCGGACGTTGCGGCTGCTTTTGCACGGGTTTAATGCCGCCTGCCGCTACGGGAGCAGATGAACCCGTATTTTTGTTTGTATACACGATTTCTTCCTCGTCATCTGCCTTTTCATAGGTGACGGCGTGACGCTTTGAGTATTTCGCCCTCGTCTTGTCGAAGGACGCGCTCATCGCCGCCCAAAGCGGAGTGGCGAGACACACGGAGGAATACATACCCGCAAGCAAGCCGAGGATAATCGGCACGCAGAACTCTCTTATCGAGTCGCTTCCGAGTATGGCAAGGAATATAACCGTAATCATCGTCGTGAACGTGGTGTACACCGAACGCGTAAACGTACTGCGCACAGCCATATCGCCGATACCCGCGTAGTCGATATTCTTTTGACCTTTAAGGGGTTTGAGCGACTCGCGGCAGCGGTCGAAAATGATAATCGTGTTGTTGATTGAGTACGCGATAATCGTAATCATCGCCGCGACGTAGGAGCTGTTTATCTGCACTCTGCAAATGACGGTGAGAGCAAACATAATAACCACGTCGTGGATAAGCGCGATGATAGCGGCAAAACCGCTCATCAGCGTAAATCTTATGATGATATAGATAAGTATCAACACAACCGAAACCGCAAGAGCGATGCCCGCCTTTGAAAGCAGGTCGCGCGCGGCGGTCGCGCCGATTGACTGATAATCAACGCTGTACTTATTCGAATAAAGTTCTTTGACGGCGGTGAGAATTTTTTCGTTGAGCGCCGTGATTTCTTTGTCGTCGTCGGATACGTTTTTATATCTGAACGAAATCGAAGTTTTTTCGACCGCCCTTGCCTTTTGCAACTGCTCGACGCTGACGACTACACTGCGCCCGTTGTCGTCGGTGACGCTTTCAATCGTTCTTTTGATATTTGCACGGTTAATTTCGTAATTGTCTAATGCCTCTTGCCCAAGCGTAACTTCGAGAATAGTGCCGCCCTCGAAGTCGATACCTATGCCGACCGCGTCCGAGAAGTTGCCCGACGGCGCGCCGATTGCCACGATGACGATAAGCGCAATGAGAAGTATGACAAACGGCACTATCGCAAATATCTTGGAATGTTTGTTTACACTGAAATTTTTGCAAAGGTTGCGGAATTTTTGCTTAGTCATAATCAAATACCCTCCTTTGCGGTTTTGTTTGAGGATTTGACATTTTCGGCTTCCTCCTCAAACTCGTCGTCCTCAATCTTGGCGCGTTTAAGCCCGTAGAACTTTTCGCTCTTGCTGTTGAGCGGCATAAACGCTTTGAGGATAAGCCTCGTCATAACGAGCGAGGTGAACATTGAAAGAATAATACCTATAAACAGTGTCACGGCGAAGCCGACGATTGAAGCCGAGCCCAAAATCCACAGCACGATTGCGCCGATAAGGGTCGTGACGTTGCCGTCGATGATAGCCGCGGTCGAACGCTTGAAGCCGTCCTTGATTGCGGTTTGAATGGGCTTGTTGGTGCGCCTGTACTCGTCCTTTATCCTCTCGAATATGATGACGTTTGCGTCAACAGCCATACCTATTGAAAGCAACAGACCCGCGATGCCCGGGAGCGTAAGCTGTACCCACGGGAGCATTGCGCAGAACCAAAGCAACAGAACGATATACACGCAAAGCGCGAGGTCGGCGGCAATGCCGAGCCCGCGATAGACGATTGCAAGGAAGATAAAGATAAGCGCAACGCCTACGATACCGGCGATGAGCGCGATATTTATGGAGTTTTCGCCGAGCGTAGCCGAGATATTTCTGACCTCGGTCTGTTTGAGGCTAACGCCGAACGTACCTGATTGCAGACGCGTTGCAAAGTCGAGCGCTTCTTGATAGGTATAACCCGTTGAGCCGCTTGTGATGATTGCGTTGCCGTTTGTAATCTGCGAATTGACGTTGACGTTCGTATAAAGCTCGCCGTCGATAAAGATATAAATTGACTTATTGAGATAGTCGCTCGTGACCTGCGAAAACTTATCCGCGCCAGCCGAGTTGAATTTCAACCCGACAGCGTAGTTGTTGTTGTCGTCGAGGGTGACGTACGCAGTTTCGAGGTGGTCGCGTCCGACGATAAGATTTTCCGCCGTGGCGGAATTTTCGCCCTTGAATTCGAGCGAAGCGGGACGTCCGATGAGGCTCAAAACTTTTTCGGGCTTCTCGACGTCGGGGACTTCTACGCGGATTGTCGTATTGCCGTTGCTGTTTGTACCTTTTGTTACAGTTGACTCAGTATAGCCTTTTGACACAAGCAGACTTTGAAGAGAACTGATTGTGCCGTCTACACGCGAGTCCAAATCGCCATATTCATCGGGAAGCACTTCAAACACTGCGGATACGCCGCCCGACATATCGAGACCGAGCTTGATTGTCTTGGCGTAGCCCGTGTAGTCATAGACCGTATCGCCTATCGGGAATGATACGACCGCAAACACCGCCATCAAGATGACGAAGATGCCTATGACGGTTAGGACGACGATTGATTTCTTTTTGTTCACAGGATGAGCCTCCATAGGGGTCCCCGCAAAGACGTCCCTAATTTAGGGCTATATTTGTAGGGCTATATATAGTAAAACATAAATATTATAACTATAATACTTAGTTAAGTCAACAAATAAGTTTGCCCTATTGACAAATTTTAATCTAAAAACAGGTCGAAATTCAAAATATTGCATACTCTGCCCCCGCCGCGCATAACGTTTGGTATGGAAAAGACGAATAATTTTAAAAACGATTTGCTTGACGTACTCAAAGCCGTGCTGTTTTCGACGCTGATTTCGCTCGGACTGATTTTGATATTTGCGATAATCATCAAGTTTGCATCCCTGCCCAACAACGTGATTATGCCGGTGAACATAGCGATAAAGATAATCTCCCTGCTTGCGGGCATACTGCTCGGCTTCAAGCACCTGTCCAACGGATTGCTCAAAGGCGCGATAAGCGGATTGCTGTATATGCTGTTTACGTTTTTCATTTTTGCCGCGCTTGCCGCGTTCAAGGACGTGAAGTTCAGCTGGATTGACCTCATAACCCTGCCGATAGTCGGCGCGATTTCGGGGATACTGGCGGTAAACGTAAAAGGACACAGACGCAATCCAAGATAATGCGCTCCACAAAACAGTGACGGATGATACCTGAAAACTCCTCATATCCCCCTAACCCCCTTATTCTTTAAGGGGGAATATGGATATGTTTTTCCATTCGTCATTGCGAACGCAGTGAAGCAATCCAGAAGTTTATAAAAAATCACGCGCTTTAAACGCGTGATTTTGGTTTTGCTTATAATTTTTTCTATCCGATCAGAACGGATTGTCGAGGTCGGAAAGCGAGGATTTTTCCTCGGGAAGCGAGCCGTCCTCCGTGTAGATGTTTTCGATATGGTCGTGCTCCTCGACCTTTTCTTCCTCTTTCACAGGCTCGTCGGCGACTGCGGGAGTCTCGGGGACGAGAGGCGTCGCCTCGGGTGCAGGCACGGGTGCGGGTGCGTTGACATTTTCAAGCACGTAGCCGACTGCCTTTTTGTCGATGACGATAAGCGTAGGATTGCTCTCTGTGCCGACGTTGATGATGAGCGTATTGTCGTTGTTGACCTGAGTTATTCTGCCGACGAGACCGCCTACGGTCATAAGTTTTGTGCCGACGGCAAGAGAACTCATCATTTTCTCCTGCTCTTTTCTGCGCTTTCTTTGAGGTATAATCGTAAGAACTACCATCAGCACGATCACGACGGCGATGATAACCCACATTATAATTTGGCTTTTTGTATCGCCGCTATCGGCTGCGAGAAGATTGTATAACATAGTTGCT
The DNA here is from genome assembly GCA_023665365.1 of Bacillota bacterium. Classification (GTDB taxonomy): domain Bacteria; phylum Bacillota; class Clostridia; order Christensenellales; family CAG-917; genus CAG-475. The sequence goes on along the minus strand of JAMPEA010000003.1, from coordinate 44,680 downwards.
CCTTTTTAACTGTTTTTAGTTATCATACACTATGCTTGAAAAAAAAGCAATATATTTGAGATAACTTTAAAACATTAAACTCGATTTAATTTTATCCGCGCCGACTACCCTTTATACTGCGCGATGAAGTTTTTTAGGAATTCGTCGTATCTATCCTGCATAATCGCCTCGCGCGCCTTGGCGGAAAGCCTTTCGAGGAAGCGGATATTGTGTATGGACAGCAGTCGTCCGCCCATAATCTCGTCCGCTTTTATAAGGTGACGCACGTATGCGCGGGTGAAGTTTTTGCACGCATAGCAATCGCAGTCGGGGTCGATTGGCGTAAAGTCCTCAGCGAAAGGCGCGTTGCGGATTGTAAGGAAGCCCTCGTCAACCATTGCCGTGCCGTTTCTTGCGATGCGCGTAGGCAGAACGCAATCGAACATATCTATACCGCGAGCTACTCCCTCTACGAAATAGTCCGCAGTGCCGACTCCCATGAGATAGTGAGGTTGCTCCTTTGGCAAAAGCGGTTGAAGCACGTCGAGCATCTCGTACATCGTATCCGCGCTTTCGCCGACCGAAAGCCCCCCTATCGCAACGCCGCATTTGCAGTATGGCAGGGTGCGCTCGGCGCTCTCCCTGCGCAAATCCGCATACATATTTCCCTGTATTATCGGAAACAGCGTTTGATGCGGTTTTAGCTCGAATTTCGAGCATCTATCCAACCATTTTAGGGTACGCTCCATCGCCGCGCGCGCCTTGTCGCGCGATATTCCCGCCGCCGAGCACTCGTCGAACGCCATCACTATGTCCGCGCCGAGCGCACGCTGTACTTCCAAGGACTTTTCGGGCGAAAAAAAGTGTTTGCTTCCGTCCAAAAAACTGCTGAATTCCACGCCGTCGTCCGTCACTTTGCGGAGCGTCGAAAGCGAAAAGACTTGAAAGCCGCCGCTGTCCGTCAATATTGCGCCGTCCCAGTTCATAAACTTGTGCAGTCCGCCCGCCCTCTCTATGAGCTCATGTCCGGGGCGGAGATAAAGATGATAGGTGTTTGAAAGCAAAATCTGCGCGCCCGTAGCTTTGACTTCCTCGGGAGAAAGCCCCTTGACTGTCGCCTTTGTGCCGACGGGCATAAAGCAGGGCGTGTCTATAACGCCGTGCTCGGTGTAAATTCTGCCCACCCTCGCGCCTGTATTTTTATCCTCGTGTATAAGCTCAAATTTCATATATCACCTAAAATTTTCATATTAAATTGCGCCGCTTATTGGAAGAAACAGGCATCCCCAAATGAAAAAAATCTGTATCTTTCCTCGACAGCCGTTTTGTAAATTTCAAGCGTTCTTTCTCTGCCGACAAACGCCGACACAAGCATAATCAGCGTGCTTTCTGGCAGATGGAAGTTGGTTATAAGCCCCTTGACGCACTTGAAGCGGTAGCCGGGATATATAAAAATATCCGTTTCTCCCTTGCAGGGCTTGACGTAGCCGTTTTCGTCGGCGACGGTTTCGAGAGTGCGCACGCTTGTAGTGCCTACGCAGATGACGCGCCTGCCCTCGCGCACCGCCCTATTTATCTTGTCGGCGGCAACCTCGTCTATCTCGTAGTACTCCGTGTGCATCTTGTGGTCGAGGATATTTTCCTCTTTGACGGGGCGGAAAGTGCCAAGCCCGATATGCAAAAGCACGTTTGCAAACTCAACGCCCATATCCTCTATTTTTTTCATCAGCTCGGGCGTAAAGTGCAAGCCCGCGGTAGGCGCGGCGGCAGACCCGTCGATTTTGCTATACACGGTCTGATACCTTTCCTTATCGCGCAGCTTTTCTTTGATATACGGAGGCAGAGGCATATTGCCCACCTTGTCGAGAATGTCCTCAAACACTCCGTCGAATTTAAACTCTATCGTGCGCGCGCCGTACTCGCCTACGTTTGTGACGACTGCGCTCAGCCCCTCGGTATAATGTATGACGCTTCCCATACGCGCCTTTCTTGCGGGCTTCATAATGGTTTCCCAGTGCGTATAGTCTATGCGTTTGAGAAGCAGCGTTTCAAGCACGCTTTCGTGATTTTCGATATGTCCGAAAATGCGCGCGGGGATTACCCTCGTGTTGTTTATCACAAGCAAATCGCCCTTCTTTAAAAAATCGGGCAGGTCGTAAAAATGCCTATGCAAAATCTTATCTTCCTCTTTCAGATACACCAAAAGACGGGAGCTGTCGCGCGGCTCGACGGGAATCTGCGCAATGAGCTCCTCGGGAAGGTCGTAATAAAAATCGTGCGTGGATAAATTCCGTTCGTTTTGCATAATCAATAGTTTATCTGTCAATTTATACACTTAAAACCCGATTTGCGTATAAATCGAAGTTTTCATCGTAGTATATGCGCTACTCTATATATTGCTTATTCAAATGCTCGTAGGCGTTTTTAGTGCACATTCTGCCTCGCGGAGTGCGCGTGATAAATCCAAGCTGAATGAGGAATGGTTCAACAACGTCCTCTATTGTCGATGCCTCCTCGCCCGTCGCCGCCGACAGAGTGTCAAGCCCGACGGGTCCGCCTGCAAATTTGTCGATTATCGCTTCGAGGACGGTTCGGTCGGTTATGTCAAGCCCCAACTCGTCAACGTCCATAAGCGTTAGCGCCTTCTTTGTGACGGCGAGATTTATGCAATCGAGTTTTTCATACTGCGCAAAGTCGCGCACGCGGCGAAGCAATCTGTTTGCGATACGCGGCGTTCCCCTACTGCGCTTTGCAAGCTCCAAAGCGGCGGACGGCTCGATTGCTATGCCGAGTATCCTCGCCGAGCGCGTGACTATGCTTGTCAACTCCTCGGGCGTATACATTTCGAGGCGAAGCATCATGCCGAATCTGTCGCGAAGCGGACTCGACAGCATGCCTGCCCTCGTGGTCGCGCCTATGAGCGTAAAGCGTTTAAGCGGCAGACGAATACTCCTTGCCATAGGTCCTTTTCCGGATACGAAGTCGAGTGAAAAATCCTCCATAGCGGGATAAAGCACCTCCTCGATATTGCGGTTTAGGCGGTGGATTTCGTCGATAAACAGAATGTCGCCCTTTTCGAGGTTTGTAAGTATCGCGGCAAGGTCGGCGGCGCGCTCTATTGCGGGGCCGCTCGTCACGCGGATTTGCGCTCCGAGCTCGCAGGCGATAACATGCGCAAGCGTAGTCTTGCCAAGTCCGGGAGGTCCGTACAGCAAAACGTGGTCGAGCGCGTCCTTTCTGTCCTTTGCGGCGGTTATGTAAACGTCCAAGTTTTTTTTGATTTTGGACTGCCCTACGTACTCGCTCATAGTATGAGGTCTGAGCGAAGTTTCCGCCTCGTCCTCCTCTATTGTCAGACTGCTCATCAGTCTGTTTTCTGCGTCGAAACCCTCGCCGTTCTCTTTTGAAAACTGTGATTTTATCATAATATCCTCTTAAAGCAACTGTTTTAAGCAGTATGCAATGATATTTTCAACTCCGCTGACGGATTTTTGCGCTTCGCTGACCGCGCGTACAGCGTCGGTTTTTGCAATGCCGAGCGATTCGAGCGCGTTCACCGCGTCCGCTATATCGTCGCCCGCTATGCCTACGCCGTCATCCGCGCCGCTTATATCCTCCGCCGCGACCTCGCGCAGATTGAGCACGATAAGCTCCGCCGTCTTTTTGCCGAGTCCCTTTATCTTGCAAAGCGTCTTGACGTCGCCGCTTGCAATAGCGACGGTAAGCGTTTTGAGGTCGTAGCCGCCGAGTATCTGCATCGCCATCTTAGGACCTATCCCGCTTATGTCGATGAGACGCAAAAACAGCTTTTTCTCCTCCTCGCGGGAGAAGCCGTATAGCGACATTTCGTCCTCGCGCACGTATAAATAGGTGTAGATTTTTACAATCTCGCCCAAATCCACGTCGTAAAGCGTGTTGCCGCTCACGCCTATATCATAGCCTATTCCGTTGTTTTCGACAACTATTCCGCTTGCAGTCTTGCCTACAATTTTGCCCGAAATATAACTGTACATATCTCACCTTTATCCTTTTTTGATTAACGCACTTTGAATCCCGATTGCAATCTGCTTGTCTGCGCGTGACAGAGGGCGACCGCGAGCGCGTCCGCCGCGTCGTCGGGACGCGGTACGCTTTTGAGTCTCAAAAGCGCCTGCACCATATGTTGCATCTGTATTTTGTCCGCCCCGCCGTAGCCGGTAATCGCCTGCTTAATCTGGTTTGGCGTATACTCGTAGACTTCCTCGCCGAGGCTTTTGACTGCGGTTAGCAAAATCACGCCGCGCGCCTCTGCAACGGGTATGCCCGTCGTAATGTTCTTGCTGAAAAACAGCTCCTCTATGGCTACGCTTTGCGGCTTGTAGGCGGATATGAGCTCGCTTACGCCCTCCTCGATTTGGCAAAGTCGCTCGGGCAAGGTGCACTCCTTGGGAGTCGTGACAACGCCATAATCGACAACTTGAAAATTGCCGTGTTGCGCTTCTATAACTCCGTAGCCCATAGTCGCAAGACCTGGGTCGATGCCGAGGATTGTCATATCCACCTTTGTTATTTTATAAAAATATTGTTTTCGTTCGTATAGTCGAAAAGATAAGCGCGCTCTATTTTGGGCAGAGTGCAAACACTCTCGGCTTTGTCATTGCGCTTGACGCAAATTCCGCACTCCGTATGCAAAACGTATGCGTCGCCCTCGCGCACTGCATAACTTACGTTTTCCTCGCGCTCGCCGCTATCTGCAAAGTCGTCCGAGTGCCAGCCGATAAAGACCTTTTCGCCCTCATATCCGTTTGCAATTCTGCCCTCGAATACGCTTCCGTCTATCGCGATTTCACTGCCCTCAGACACGGGAGTTTCAACGCCGAGTATAAGTTTTAGCTCGCCGCCGCGCCTTTCCAACCTCGCTTGCTCGAAGTGGTAGTATCTGTCAAGCGCCTGCGCCGCCCATACGTTGGACGGATTGTCGTAAATCTGCTTAGCCGTGCCGATTTGTTTAAGCTCGCCGTAGTGCATAACTGCAATCCTGTCCGCTATCGACAAAGCCTCGTGCGCGCTGTGCGTAGAGTATATCACGCTTACGCCCTCGCTCGCCTTTTGAAGTATAATCGGCATAACCTCGCCCCATAGCTCGTCGGCTTCGTCGCGGTCGAGTCCGCTTGTAATATCGTCTATAAAAAGCGCCTTATACTCCCGCAAAAACAACCTTGCAATAGCAAGCCGCTTCACGTCGATGAGCGGCATTTTTTTCGCCCTTTCGTACAGGCACGCCGTGATGCCCATACGTTCGGCGCAAGCCTTTACACGCCTGTCGATTGCGTCTTTTTCCACTCCGCGCAGTCTGAGCGGATAGGCAAGATTATAGTAAAAACTGCGGTTTTCAAACACTGCGAGGTCGTCGAAAACCATAAGTACGTCGTCGGGGCGTTTGGCTATCGGATTGCCGCCGATAAACACCTCGCCCTCGCAATCCGTCACGCCCGCCGCGACTTTGAGCAAAGTGGTTTTGCCGCTCCCTTTATCGCCGAGGAGCGCAACGATTTCGCCGTCCCCGACCGTCATATCCGTCGAGCCCAGAACGCGCGCGCCGTACAGATACTGTTTGGTTACGCCTCTTAACTCTATCATCAGAGTATGTCCAGCGACGAATTGAATCCGTCCATAAAGTTGTCGAGGAAATAGGCAAGCTCGGGATAATCCGCCTTGGTCTCGTCGAGCACCTTTTGCAGTCTGCCGAAAGCCTTGTCGAACTCTCGGTTACCGAGCAGTCTCTCCTCTGCGCACTTTATGTATGCCGAGAGTTTATCGGCGATTTTCATGATTTTATATTCCTCGCTGTCCTCGTCGGGCTCGATATAATTTTTGTACTCGCCTCGGAGCTCGTCGGGCAAGGACTCCAAAAGCCGTTCGTTTATCGCCTTTTCGATTTCGCTGTACGCGCCCTTAATCCCCGCGTTGTAATACTTGACGGGAGTGGGCAAATCGCCGCTGACGACCTCCGCCGTATCGTGATACAGCGCGAGCGCCGCAATTTTATCGACGTTTACGTTGCCGCCGAATATCGTGTTGCGGATTATGCCGAGCGCCTGCCCGAATATCGCAACCGAGGCGGAGTGTTGCATCAAGTCCTCCTTGATATTGGAGCGCATGAGATTCCACCTCTGAATGAGCTTCATTCTGTTCATAAACGCGTAAAAATTATACATAACGACCTCGCCGATATTGGCAGTATCCCGACGCGCACGACAGCGCCGACGACTTTTGCCGCAATCCTAAATTTATTATCGTAAGATTTGCTTACGGTGTAATTATGCAACCTTGCGTGTCCCGAAAACGGTACACGCAAGACATATCTCGTCAAATAATATATTTTTCGCTCTTCTTGGGCGCGCTTTCAAGCTCGGCTTTTTTGGCTTCGTAGCCGTGCCTGTCGAACATGGCGTAGGTTGCGTTTTTGCCCTCCTCGACTCCGGGCTGATTGAAAGTGTCGATATTGAGCATCTTGCCGCAGTAGGCGGTTTCGAGCTGGAAGAACATAAGGAGCTGACCGATCGAGCGAGCGTTCACCTCGTCGAGGAGAATGGTTCTGTTCATATGCTTGGAGCGAGTGAGCGCGTACTCAGTCGCCTTGCGCTCGGTGTTGATAAGCTCGCTCATCGTATGTCCGCAGAGGAAGTTCACGTCGGCGAACTGCTCCGCGCCGTTTGAAATCACAACGTCTTTTCTGAATTTTTCAACGCCGATTATCGTGATAACCTTGTCGAACGGACCTTCCGTATAGAGTTGCACCTGCGAGTGTTGGTCGGTGACTCCGAGCGCCTTGACGGGAGTCTGCCCTACGTGCACAGTCTTGCCGTCGAAATCCACGGCTTTGCCGAGGCTCTCGCCCCAAAGTTGGCAGTACCAGTCCGCCATTAGTTTGAGAGAATCCGCATATGGCATCATAACGGATATATTTTTGCCCTTTTTAGTCATTGCGAGGTATTGAAGCGCCGCCGCCATAAGCGCGGGGTTTTTGTAGGGGTCGGAGCCGTTGCACTTTTTGTCCATCTCGCTTGCGCCCACCAAAAGCCCGATAATATCTATGCCGAGCACCGCCGCGGGGAGAAGCCCCACGGGACACAGCTCGCTGAACCTTCCGCCCACTCCGTCGGGAATGTAGTAGGTTTTAAAGCCCTCCTCCTTTGCGAGCTTGATGAGGTTGCCCTTGCTCTCGGAAGTAGTGGCGATGATATGCTTTGCCCAATCCTTTCCGCATTTCTTTTTGAGAATGTCGGTGATTATGAGGTATTGGCTCATAGTCTCGGAAGTAGCGCCGCTCTTTGTGACGACGTTAAACATAGTTTCCTCGGGTTTGATTACGTCAAGCAGGGCGACCATTCTTTCGGGGTCTACGTTGTCCTCTACGTAAAATTTAACGCCGCGCTTGTTTTCGTCAAGCTCGTTGTATCTCAAATGGCAAAGCGCGTTAAAGACCGCCATAGGTCCGAGCGCGCTTCCGCCGATGCCGAGCACGACGAAGTTCTTAAACTTTGCGCGCACGTCCGCCGCCGTGACAATAATGTCGCGCACAACGTCCTCTTGGTTGTAAGGAAGCTCCGACCAGCCCATCCAGCCCGTGCCGCGGTTCTTCTCGAAATAGGAATACGCGTCCTCTGTCTTTGCTTGGACTTCGGCAATTTCCTTTTCGGTGATGCCCTCGTCGCCTATGTAAGCGTCCATCATATTGTTGAAATCGAATTTGATCATCTTAGTCCTCCGACAATGTTTTTCAAATATTTTACAGACTGCGCCACCTCGTCGTAGCCGTCGTAATTTTTTGCATACTGCTCTATCATAAGCGGACCGTCGTAGCCTATCCCGTCAAGGCGTTTTATAAGCTCCTCGAAGGGGAACGCGCCCTTGCCCACCATAGCGATATTGCCGTCCTTGTCCACGTCGCTGAGGTGCACGTTTTTGAGCGTATCGCCCATGACGTCGAGATATTCGCGCCAGTCGTAGCCCGACTGCCACGCCTGCTTCACGTCGAGCACGCACCCGCAGTTGGGCGAATATTTTTTCATCTCCGCATAAAAGCTCGGAGCGTTGAACGTCGCCCAGTGCACGTTTTCAAGGCATAGCGTAATGCCGTATTCGTTTGCGATTTCGCCGAGCTCGCGCATGCGCTTCCCGACCGTAACGGGGTCGAAATAGGTGTTTTTCTTCAACCTCGAAAGCCCGTGGAAAGTATACACCCTCGCTCCGAGCGTCATGCCTGCCGCAAGCACTTTGCGGAATAACTTTTCCGCGTCGGCGCGCGTGCGCGGCGCGAGATTGAAAAGCTGCGGCTCGAACTGCGTATTGAGCGAATGGACGGAATATACGTCAAGGTCGCCCTTTTTTGCCTTTAAAGTATCGACAAACTCGGGCTCATACTCCGAATACGTCGTCAAAAACACCTCGCAGGTCTCGCCTCCACAGCGTTGAATGACCGAGAACGAATCCTCGGTCAATTCCTTTAAAAAAAATGTAGCTGTCGAGATGCCGACTCTCATCATTCCTCGTGGTCGGCGTAAACGCTCGGCGACCCTTTTTTGCCTCTGCACTTGATGTCTTTTTGCTTTCTCATCTGCCCGAGCAGCCTCGGAATAACCACGTCGATATTGTCGAACGGCGAACCGGACTCAGCCTCGGCTCGATAAGATTGCCCGCGAGTAACAACCGTAAGGTCGGTGGCGTACACACCGTTTTCAAGCGTAACGGTGTATTTGACCTGCGCATTGTCGTCGTCCTTCAAACGTCTTGCGAGCTTAGCGGATTTCTTTTCGGTGACGGCTTTGAGCAAATCGCTCGGGTTGTAGTTCTTTCCGTAAATTTCGAGTTTCATAAACGGACCTCCTCGCTTTTAGTTTATTATATTATAACAAATATATTTTATATATTCAATAGAAAACTCACAAATAAGCAAAAGATATTTCATCACATACAACCTCGCAGTAAAATTTGTTGACAATATTCAAAAAGTGGAATAAATTAGAAATTGCCAAAAACCTTAATATGTTCAAATAGGCACTTTTATTTTGATAACAAGTGCAAATCGTTTATTGTCTATTTGAACAGACAGGTTTTTGGCGAAATCTAACGAAATGCGCTTGTTATATTTTTTGCGCAAAAGGAGAACTAAGTGAGCAAAAACAAAACCAATTCAAAATCTGAAAACACAAATCTCTATGATAAAACTGTCCAAGGAACTGGAACAGCATATGTAAAAAAAATTACCGAACAGCAAGCCTGTGACACGCTAATAGACGAAATTAACACAAAAACCTTTTGCGAAGACGAATTTAAAAATAATTTTATCAAAAACTGCACTGCCGAAAATTTAAAAACTTTCTATTCATTCGTAGGTGCTTGCACTGCGCGTGCATATGGACTTTGTTATTCTCAAACAAGTTTTTTTGGCTCGGCAGATTATTACTCTGGTACAATCCATGGGGATAAAGTCAGATTAGATAAAACAACCGATAACGAATATGGAAAAATATATGAAGGAAAAATTGATAATAAAAATCAAGATGCTGTGACGTTTAAAATTGAAGATAAACAAAAAGATTCTTATGAAATCAGCGTCGATGGTAAAAAAGGAGTTATAGAGCATCATGTAATAGATGGCACAACATTTCATACAATTAAAATCGACTGCACTAAAACTGAATATTTCCTTGATACAATTGTATTTAATAATAAAACGTTACGTAGTGATTTTGAATCTTATAAGGACTCTCTTTCAACCGAAGAAATTACCGCCAATTTATTGCCGTATACTGGTCTTTACAATACTCCGGATGTACAACTACTTTCTTTAATTTTTAAACAAGATATCTTGCCAAAAGATTATCATACATATGGCCCAATAAAAAAATCGCTTGTTGCTAGCACCTCAGATGCTTTCTCCATAGCTTATGGGGCGATAGCGGGAGAAGTAAAACCACTCATTCCATTTTCTGGCGAATTTGTAAATTTGACTGATCCTTGGGGTCAAAAACTAAACAAAGACTCCTTCGATGTTAATACGTCGGTCTATCTTTATCCGATTTATGAATTTGATTTTGAAAACCAAAGCTATTATGTAGATGCCATTACAGGAAAAATATTAAACAATTTTATTTATAAATATGGCAAACACTATTATGAACAACGAAAGGCTTACAGAAAATTAGATATGAAGTCTTTACCTGTCAGAGTAATTACAATTGTAGCGAGTTTATTAAGCGTTCTATATTTATCAATATCAATAGGTTTAGCAATGAATCACTTTTTTTCAAATTATACGGATGATTTAGAGGCTTTACCATTTACAGTATATATATTTGCTCCAACTATGATATGTATGGGCGTAGCGGCAGTAGTTTATCTCATTATAATTTCTATACTCGGTCCAATAGAAACAAAGTTTATCAAATATGAAAAAGAACATACTTATATGAGCGATGATATATCTATTAGTGAATTTTGCAAACATACGATGCCTTATTACATCATTAGAATAGCAATAATGTTGGTGATAATTGGGTTTACTATTGGCTGTTTATATTTATGTAGCGAGTGGTATGAATTAGATGCATTCAGAATTTTATTTGAAAACTAAATATACAAGAAGCGACGGAAACCCGTCGCTTTTTCTTATATAGACAATTAAAACTCAAATACTACAAAAATTCAATTCCCCGTCGACAGCATCGATTTTTATTTTATCGCCCTCGCCGAACTCGCCGAGTATGAGTTTTTCGCTGAGTTTATCCTCAACGAGGCGCTGTATCGTGCGGCGCAGAGGTCTTGCCCCGTACTCCGCGTCGTAGCCCGCGTTGACGACGTATGCCTTTGCCTCGGGCGTGAACTCCACGTTTATGCCGCGCTCGTCAAGGCGCTTTGCAAGGGACGCAAACATTAGATTTGCTATCTTCACAAGCGATTCCTTGCCGAGTTTTTCAAACACGACGACCTCGTCTATGCGGTTGATGATTTCGGGTTTCATATAGTTTTTAAGCGCTTGGATATGGCGCTCCTTGACGCACTCGCTCTCTATCACGCTGTTTACGTTTTCGCCGAAGCCCACGCTCGCGCGAGTCTCGCCGACTTCCTTTGCGCCGATATTGGACGTCAAGATTATCACGGTGTTTTTAAAGCTGACGGTGCGTCCGTGGCTATCCGTCAAAATGCCGTCTTCGAGGATTTGCAAAAGCAGATTGTATATATCCGAGTGTCCCTTTTCTATCTCGTCGAATAGGACGACCGAATAGGGCTTTCTGCGCACCTTTTCGGTGAGCTGTCCGCCCTCCTCGAAGCCGACGAGTCCGGGGGCAGAACCTATAAGGCGGGATACGCTTTCCTTTTCCATATACTCGGACATATCCACTCTTATAATCATCTCGTCGTCGCCGAACAGCGCGCCCGCAAGCGCCTTTGCGAGCTCCGTCTTGCCTACGCCCGTCGGTCCTAAAAATATAAACGAGCCGATGGGACGTTTTGGGTCTTTAAGTCCTGCGCGAGCGCGTTTGACCGCTCTTGCGACCGCACTGCACGCCTCGTCCTGCCCTATAACTCTCGCTTGCAAAGTCTGTTCGAGCGCGGCGAGCTTCTCGCTTTCGCCGCCCGAAATCTTGTTGACGGGAATGCCCGTCCAGTTTCCGACGACCTCGGCAATCTCCTCCTCGCCGACGGTGAGACTTACACTCTCGCGCTTTTGCTCCCACGCGATTTCGGCTTTCTGCTTTTGCTCGATATAATCGTCGCGCAGTTTTTTGAGCTTTATGCACTTGTCGAACTGCTCCTTTCGAGTAGCCTCGCGCAGTTCCAAATCCGCTTGCTTTATCTTTGCGTCGAGGTCACGAAGCTCCTGCGGAGTCGTAAAAGTGAAAATCTTCTTCCTCGAAGCCGCCTCGTCGATGAGGTCGATTGCCTTGTCGGGCAAAAACCTATCCGTCACGTATCTATCCGACAGTATCACAGCCGCAGAAATTGCCTCGTCGGTTATCGTCACGCCGTGGTGATTTTCGTATTTTTCACGCAAGCCCTGCAATATTTCAATCGCTTCGCTCGGGGTCGGCTCCTCAACCAAAACGGGCTGAAAGCGGCGTTCTAACGCGCTATCTTGCTCAAACTGCTTGCGAAATTCTTCAAGCGTTGTCGCGCCTATCGTCTGCAACTCGCCCCTTGCGAGCATCGGCTTCAAAACGTTTGCTATGTCCAGCCCGCCGTCGCTCGAACCCGCCTTTAAAATGGTATGTATTTCGTCTATGAAAAGAATGACGTTTCCCCTTTCCTTTATGCCGTTGAGCGTGGTTTTCAAACGCTCCTCGAAGTCGCCGCGGTATCTCGTGCCTGCGACAAGCGAGGTAAGGTCGAGCGAAAACACCATCTTATCCCTAAGCGCGTCGGGAACGTCGCCCGCGACGATTGCCTGCGCAAGCCCGTCTATAACGGCGGACTTCCCTACGCCCGGTTCGCCTATAAGCACGGGATTATTTTTCGTGCGGCGGCAAAGCACCTGTATCACGCGCTCGGTCTCCTTGCCTCTGCCTATAACGGGGTCGAGTTTGCCCGCCTTTGCCTTGGCTGTCAAATCCGTGCCGAACTTCAAAAGGTCGAAATCGCTTTCCTTTTTCTCCTCGCCGACGGGCGCGGAATTATAGCGAGTATAATTCAATCCGCTTAAAATGTCGTTTATATCGCCGCGCGTTTGAGAGGGAGGCGTAGGGAGATGTCCGTTTCTCTGCTCCTCTCCGTTCGTACTTGCCGAAGGATGATTGCCGCCTATTATCGCGTTGTAGGTGAGCCTCTGCAAATGCTCGGGGTCTACGCCCATGCCGCGGATTATATCGCACGCGGCGGAGGTTTTGTCTTCGAGTATGGTATAGAGGATATGCTCGGGTTCGACCGTCTGCGAGCCGAGCCGCATAGCCACGTCCTGCGCCTCCTCCACCGCAACGCCGGCTCTTGGCGACATGCGCACCGCGGCGGTCGGCGGAGTGGATTTGAAATACGTAAGCAAGACGTTTGACGTAAGCCCGCACTTTGTAAGCAGACTTTGCGCGTCGCTGCCGTTTGCGCACGAAAGCCCGTACAGCAGATGCTCGGTACAGATGAGTCCCGCCGTCCTCGTGGCAAGGTCGCTTGCGGTTTTCAGCACAGCTTTGGAGATTTCAGAATACATTATAATTTTTCCTCCGAAAGAATATCTTTCACGATTTGCGCTCTCGTTCTGTTGCGCTCGTCGTCGGATATTCCGTTAGTGATAATTTCAAGCGATGACGAGCATTGCTCGATGATTTTGTTCAGTACGCGCGTACTCTTTATCGGCAAAACGCCGAGTATAACGCCGATTTTTACGTCCACGAGCAACTTCATAAGCTCCTGCGCGTTTAGACTGTACGCGCCCGTAAGCACGGCGTAACTTCTGAAAATTCCGTCGATAAGCGAGGTTTTTTGCTCTCTGACGAGCTTTTCGAGCGCAACCCTTTCGCAATAGCACATTCTTACGACGGCTTGCTCGACCTGATAAAGCGTCTCCTGCTCGCTCACGCCGTAGGTGCGAGAATTGGATATTTGATACATATCGTAAGCGGAATCGCTATCCTCGCCGAAGTAGCCTCTGACGGTGAGCCCGTATGCGTCTTTAAACGTCTTGATTGCGTCGTCGATAGCGCCCGCGCGCCTCAAAGCGGGCAGAAAAAGCATCTCGGACGCTCGCATCCCCGTCCCGACGTTTGTCGGGCACGCGGTGAGATAGCCGAACTGTCCGTCATAGGCAAGGTCGAGTTCGCGGGCAAGCCGCGCGTCGTATTCCTTTATACGCGCGTACGCCTTGCCGAGCGAGTGCCCGTCTATCACGCACTGCTCGCGTATGTGGTCCTCCTCGCCGAGCATAATCGACATCTGCGGACGGTCGCCCTTTTCGATTATAACCGCTCCGCTACGCAGATTGTTTGCGAGAGGAAGGGATATGAAATGCCTTTCGAGCAAAACTTTTTTCTTTGTATCGGAAAGCTCCGACATAGTGAACAGCCGCGCATCGAACGCAGCGTCCGCCGCCCTTTTCGCGCCCTTTATCATATCGGCGAAGCGCAAATCCACGTCTTTTGCGAAATTTGTAAATTCCAGACCGTTGACGTTCCTCGCAAGTCTTATCCTCGAAGATACTACGTTATCGCGCGTAAGGTCGTCTATACTGCACTCGTCCGCGCTTTTAAAACCCTCGTTTTGCGATTCTTTGGGACTTACGAATTGCAAATTCGCGTTGCCGCGCACCCAGCCGCCCTGCGTACGTTCGACCGCGTCGGTCGCAACTTCGCGCATATAACGATAGCAGTCGGGACAGCCGAATAAAAGCGTATCGGTAAATTCCTCCGCGGTATATCCGCAAACGGGACACTCCTTGCCCAGTCTTGCGATGCTCCGCCTCGCTTCCTCCTGCGGCAGAACGCCGCTCTTGACGGCGCGGTTATAACACGCCTCGCAATAGGCGTACTCGACGGCGCTCCCGTTTTCCACCACGCGGTCAAATCGCTCCGCCGCGCGGCTATGGCATATATCGCATATCTTTTGCATATTTCAAATAAAAGTTTATCTCGTGCGCAGATACTCGGCGAATTCGTCCTTTAAGTTTTCATCGCGCAAGGCGTACTCGACGGTAGCTTCCAAAAAGCCCTCTTTGTTGCCTATGTCGTATCTTCGTCCCTCGAACTCATACGCGCATACGCCCTCGGTTTTTGCGAGCAGGTTGATTGCGTCGGTGAGATAGACCTCGCCGTTTTCCGATAGGGGCGCGCAGTCGATAGCGTCGAAGATGCTCGGCGAAAGCACAAATCTTCCGAGCGATACGAGATTGCTCGGGAGCTCGTCCTGCGGCTTTTCCTTTATCCCCGAAATCTCCGTGATTTTGTCTGAAACGACGCTCCCCGTAATCATAACGCCGCACCTGCGGGCGACGGCTTCGGACGTACACTGACACCCTACTATACTCTTGCCGCCCACGCTTTCATAAGCGTCGATAAGCTGTTTTGTGACGGGCGTTTTATCGCCCGTATACATGAGGTCGTCGCCGAAAAGCACCGCGACTGGCTCGCCGTTTGCAAAGCTCTTGCCGAGCCTCACCGCCATGCCGTTGCCGTTCATGACGTTTTGCACGGCGAACTTGATTTTTACGTCGTACTTTTTATTTGCGAGCGCAAAACTCTTATCGTCCTTTTTTTCGAGCAACAGCGAGTTCAACGGCTTATTCGCCTTAAACAAATTTTTGATGTATTTTTTTTGCGGAGAAACGATGACCAATATCTCCTCAATCCCCGACGTTGCGGCTTCCTCAACTATATAGGAAAGCGCGGGGGTATCCACAATGGGAAGCAATTCCTTCGGCAGAACTTTCGTCACGGGCAAAAACCTCGTGCCGAAGCCGGCGCACGGAATAATAGCCTTTTTTACACTCATAACCCTCTCAATCCTCGATTTGTGTTTTATTTATTATATCCGTTTTTGTGAGCGGAGTGCCACTTCCAAGCGGAGGAAATGATGCTCTCCAAGCTGTCGTATTGGGGTTTCCAGCCGAGCTCGCGCTTTATCTTTTCGCTCGAAGCGACTAAGGTTGCGGGGTCTCCCGCGCGACGACCCTCGACGCTGCGCTTGATTTGAAGTCCCGTGACCTTTTCGGTCATATCTATGACCTCTTTCACGCTGAACCCATTGCCGTTGCCGAGGTTGTAGTGCGTGGACTTTCCGCCCTTCTTCAAATAGTCGAGCGCACGGATATGCGCGTCGGCAAGGTCGGTGATATGTATATAGTCGCGCACGCAAGTTCCGTCGGGCGTGGGATAGTCGTCGCCGTAAATGCCGATATGGTCGCGCGTGCCGTTTGCGACTTGCAGGATAATAGGGATAAGGTGCGACTCGGGATTGTGCGCCTCGCCTATCTCGCCGCTCTTATGCGCACCCGCCGCGTTGAAGTAGCGAAGCGCGACGTATTTAAGCCCGTAAGCCTTGTCGTAATCCTGCATAAACTGCTCCATCATCAACTTTGTCTGACCGTAGACGCTCGTCGGATTTTGCGGGCTGTCCTCTGTGATGAGCCCGTCGCCGCAGTCGCCGTAGGTCGCCGCCGATGAGGAGAACACCAGATATTTGACGTTCTCGGCAATCATCGCGTCGAGGAGCGCGAGCGTGCCTGCGACATTATTGTGATAATACTTTGCGGGGTTTGACATACTCTCGCCCACAAGCGAGTACGCCGCGAAGTGAATGACCGAATCCACGCCGTACTTTTTGAACGTCTCTCGCAAAAGTTCCACGTCGAAGATGTCGCCCTTGACAAACGGAACGTCCGACGGAACGGACTCGATATGTCCCGTGACAAGATTGTCGTAAACCACTACGCCTATGCCGCGTTCTTTGAGCTCTCTCACGCAATGGGAGCCGATATAGCCTGCTCCTCCCGTAACCAAAATCATAAAAAACTCCTCATGCGAGCATATATACGCTGAAAACGCGCGCGCTCGCGTTATAAAAAATCATACTATAAGATATTATATACGCTAATTTGTTGTTTTGCAAGCCAAAATTGTGTATAATAATGGCGTGGACAAAACAATTTTGCATTGCGATTTGAATAACTTCTACGCTTCGGTGGAACAGAAACTGCATCCCGAGTACGACGGGTTGCCGCTTGCGGTTTGCGGAAATCCGAAAATGCGCCACGGCATAGTGCTTGCAAAAAATCAACTTGCAAAACAGGCGGGCGTACAGACGGGCGAAGCCATTTGGATTTCAAAACAGAAATGCCCCGACATAGTATTCGTGCCGCCGCACTACGGCGAATACGTAAAAATCTCGAAGCGCGTCTTTTCGATATATACGGAATACACCGACAGAGTGGAGAGTTTCGGCATAGACGAGTGCTGGCTCGACGTGACGGGCTCGAAAAAGTTATTCGGCGACGGCAAGCGGATTGCGGACGAACTGCGCGAACGCATAAAGCGCGAGCTCGGGCTTACGATTTCTGTGGGCGTATCCTTTACAAAAACGCTCGCAAAGCTCGGGAGCGACCTCAAAAAGCCGGACGCTACCACCGTGCTCGATAGAAAAACCTATATGCAACGCATAGGAGATATGTCGCCGTCGGAGTTTATCATGATAGGCAGACGCACCGCGGCGAAACTCGAAACGCTGAATATCCACACCATATCCCAGCTTGCAAACGCAGATAGGGAGATGCTGCGCTATCATTTCGGCATAATCGCAGACAATATGATAAACTCTGCGCTCGGCATAGAAAACGACGACGTTAAGCGATTTGACGACGTTAGAATACCTAAAAGCGTATCAAACGGCACTACCACTCCCCGCGATATAGCAAACGAGGACGAAGCAAAAGTCGTGGTATACGCCCTATCCGAGATGGTCGCCACGAGGCTTCGCAAATACAACCTTGTCGCAAGCGGAGTTTCGCTTTCCATAAAAGACCCGAATCTCAAATGGGTATCCAAGCAAGCTCCCCTGCAAGCATCCACTTCCAACGCCGGCGATCTGGCGAAAGCGGCAATGGAACTTCTGCTCAAAATGCACAAATTCGACGCGCCGCTGAGAGCTATCACAGTCGGCGCGATACGCCTCTGCGACAAAACGGATATACAACTCAGTCTTTTCGACGGCTCAAACGAAAAAGCCGACAAACTCGAACAAAGCATAGACAAAATCAGAGGCAAGTACGGTTATAACGCCGTCAAGCGCGGTTTACTGCTCGACGACGACCTCACGGGAAATTTGCACGAGGACGACGATTTCCGCCCCTTTCACCAATCCCAAACCACTTGATTATAGGTAAACGCATATAATAATAGTTTACTTTGTATTGAAATTTTGCTATCCTACTTACGATATGAATTTATTTACGCTTTCAGCTACACAAGGGGTCAGCGCGACAATGGTTGCAACGTCTATTCTCTCACTGCTTGCGGGTATAGGCGTATTCCTCATTGCGTGCAAGATGATGAGTTCCAATCTCGAATCTTTAAGTTCCAACCGACTAAAATCGCTGTTCGCAAAGACTTCCAAAAGCAAGCTCATCGGCGTAGGCATAGGCACAGTGGCGACCGCCGCCATACAAAGCTCGGGCGCGACGACGGTCATGGTGATAGGCTTCGTCAACGCGGGCATAATGACCCTTATGCAAGCCGCAACGATTATCTTCGGCGCAAATATCGGCACGACGGTGACGGGACAAATCGTCGCCCTCGGCATGTTCGGCGCAAACTCCGTTTCGACTACTATCGTGTTCTCTGCCCTCGCGGGCATAGGCGCATTCGTTATGATGTTCGCAAAAAAGGACGCGGTTCACAAAATCGGAGGAATTCTCGCAGGCTTCGGCATGCTGTTCGTAGGTCTGAATATGATGAGCGGCTCTATGGAGGAGTTCGCTTCGCTAAATGCGGTGAAGCACTTTCTCGCGTCAATATCCAATCCCATTCTCCTCGTCATTATAGGCGCGATACTGACGGCGATTATCCAAAGCTCGTCTGTTATGACCTCGCTTGCGATAACTATGGTTTTCACGGGGCTTATCAACCTCGACCAAGGCATATATCTCACGCTCGGCTCTAATATAGGTTCCTGCGCGGTGGCGATTATCGCGTGTATAGGCAGCGGCACAAACGCAAAGCGCACCGCCCTAATCCACCTCATATTCAACGTCGCGGGCGTGATTGTGTTTATGCTCGTAGGTATGATTTTGCGAGAAGCATCAAAGGGTTCAATCACGTTCGGCAGTATATTCGCAAAGATGTTCCCTAACGCGCTGAATACGCAAATGGCAATGTTCCATACGATATTCAACGTAATATCCGTCGCGCTGATATTGCCTTTTACAAATCTGCTCGTAAAACTCGTGACGAAAATCGTCCCCGACAAAAAATCCGCAGAGGACAAGGACGCTCCGCACCTCTACTATATCGACGATCACCTGCTCTCCACCCCTCCTATTGCCGTACAGCAGACCAAAAACGAAATCGTCAATATGGCGGAAATCGCTATGAGCAACTTCACGCTGTCCTGCGAAATCGTCTGCACTATGAACTTTAAAAACGTCCAAAAGTTCCGCAATAACGAAATTCAACTCAACTTCCTAAATAAGGAACTCGTGAAGTTTATCATCAAGCTGTCTAAGCTCGAAATGACGGACGCCGACAGAATGTATCTATCCTCCGCGCTGCACACAATCACCGACCTCGAACGCATAGGCGACTACGCGGAAAATATCGTCGAATACGCCGAGAGAATGTCCTCGGCAGACGAGGCTTTCTCTGAGGACGCCGTGAGCGAAATCCACGAAATGCAAATCCTCATCGACGAACTCTATCAAAAGGTCATGAAAGCCTACGTCAACGGCGATATGCTCTCCCTCAAAGAGGCTAACGAAGTCGAGGAGAAAATCGACGACTTCACCGACCAAATGCAAGAGGGGCATATAAGACGTATGGACCAAGGCATCTGTACGTCGGATATCGGAGCGCAGTATATGTCGCTCGCCTCAAACGCCGAGCGCGTCGCCGACCACTTCATCAACGTAGCTAAAACCATCGAGGATTACGCCGTGAAAAAGGCAAAAACGCATTTGCAATCCAACCGTCAAAACAGTATCAATAATTAAACTAAGAGGTAAAGATGACAATCGCGCTCGCCACCAACAATCTGCACAAATTGCAGGAAATCCGCGCAATACTCGACGGATGCTTCGACAAGCTCCTCTCGCTTTCGGAGCTCGGCATAGATATTGAAATCGAGGAGACGGGAGCTACGCTCGAAGAAAACGCGCTCATCAAAGCGCGCGAAATCGTACGCCTTACGGGTATGCCCGCCCTCGCCGACGACACGGGGCTTATGGTAGACGCGCTCGGCGGCGCGCCGGGAGTATACTCCGCGCGCTACGCAGGCGAGGCTCACGACGACAAAGCCAACCGCGAACTCCTGCTTAAAAACTTGCAAAACTCCCCCGACCGCTCCGCCCACTTCGGCACGGTGATTGCCGTCTGTTATCCCGACGGAACTTATCTGACCGCAGAGGGTCGCGTAGACGGAGTAATCACGCACGAGGAGCGCGGCGACGGCGGCTTTGGCTACGACAGTCTCTTTTACTCAACCGAGCTCGGCAAAACCTTTGCCGAAGCCACTCCCGCAGAAAAAAACGCCGTCAGCCACCGCGGCAGAGCCCTCCGCGCCATGCTGAAAAAGTTGCAGGAGCAAGGTTGATTTTACTAAATCATTTTAAGGAAATAACGACTGCATACAAAAGACGAGCCGCGTCACATTCGGCTCGTCTTTTGATTAAACTGATAATTCATCAATGTTTACGCTATAATTCGTAAACTATTTTCGCTTTACAATAAATGGACAAATCTATATCCAGCACTGCAATAGCATCCTCTTTTGAAGCAAATCCTTTTACAATAATCGTCTGTTCCTCCGTCCAATCATGAAACGCACTGATTGCTATTGTTTTTACTCCCGCGGGAATAACTATGCTTTTGATATTCCTCCTATTAAAAGCATAGCTTTCAATGGACGTGACGTATTGCGGAATGATACTGTTTATCGTTCCCACAAGCAGAGTATTCGTCTCGCGCTCGATCAAGCAATTATTGTCGGATTTGAATACGGGATTTCCATCGGCTACGATGATATTTTCAAGCGAAAAACAATTCTTAAAAGCGCCGAAATGAAAAGTAACATTGCTATTGCCGGAAATTCTTATAAGAGATTTCGGAAGCGAAACGCTTTTCAGCTCTGAGCAGATAGCAAATGCGTAAGAGCCCAAAGACGTTACCCCCTCTGGGATTATGATTTCACGTAGGCTATCGCAATGCGCAAACGCATTACTCCCTATTCTTCTCAAATTATTTCCTAAGAAAACGATGTTTTCGAGCTTTGTACATCCGACAAATCCATTATCGCTGATTTCGGTGACAGGAAGTCCGTTGTACATCTCGGGAATATATATCGTTACGCACATTTGTTTATTGCTATTTTTTGCGCTTACTTTATATGCCGTACCGTCGTTCGTCCATGAAAATGTCAGACAATCCAAACTGCCGAGCGCGGGTATATCGGTTACGGTCTCGATATGCGAAGCGTCTCTTGTGCAAACGCGGATTTTTTCGCCGCATTCGGATTCGGTCGGTTGTTTGGTAATCACCCAATCTCCGTAGGAGTGTCCAAGCGGCTTAATCGTACCTTCTTTGATATGCGTAGCGTCGTTTGAACAGACGCTCATCACCGTGCCGATTTCAAGACAGGTCGGAGCTTTTGTGACTACAAGCGGACTCCAATTATGTCCAATCGGCTCGGCCGAGCGGAACTCCGTATGTTTGTTGCAGTTGCGGCAATATCTCGTTTCCAAACCGAAATCCGTACACGACGGCGCACGCGTTATAACCCAATCGCCGAAATCATGTCCGAGCGCGTCAACGCTTCTATATTCCGTATGCGCACCGTCGCGCAAGCACGTTCTAATTTGCGTACCCGTGCTCTCGCAGGTAGCATCCAACAGGATTGCCCACTCTCCCCAGCTGTGACCAAGCGCAGGAACTGCCCTCATATCAGAGTTTTCGCAGGTTTTGCAGGTTCGCGTTTCGACTCCCGCAAGCAAACAGGTCGGCTCGGTCGTGACAATCCACTCATTCCAATCGTGCCCCACAGCGGAAATTGCGCGAGTTTCTGATATTGACGGGTCGTTTATGGATACGCGCATTGCAACGCCCGCCTCCTCGCAAGACGGAGACTGTAAGGTTATCCACTCGCCAAACTCCTCCTCTTTCGCCTGCTCGTTACAGCCGCTTAACGCCACCGCTACCCAGCCAAGCGCAAGAATGGCACAAAGTGCAAATAATCTGTATCTTTTCTTCACAATATCACCTCCCGATTTTAGCTTAGATATATGATATTTTATTACCCAAATTATGACTGTTCGTTTGCGACTTCAAGATAAAGTACGGCTTCAAGACTTTAACACGCTTTACCAACTTAGCCCCAAGGGGCTATTTTTATATATAATACTCCCTTGGTGCTAATATGTCAATAATATTTAACATATTTGGTGCGTTATGAAAATTTTAGTCTCCGAGAGAATTAGAGAGCTTATGAAAGAACAAGGGCTCAATCAAGTAAGGCTCGCTCAAAACGTAGGCGTAAAGCAAAACACTATAAGCGCATGGCTACTCAATAAAAAAGAGCCGAGCATCACTTCATTGTGGTTATTAGCAGACTATTTTGACGTGGATATAGATTATTTGGTCGGGCGAAAGGATTTCTGACTTGCCAAAAAACCTATTTCAAATTTGTTGACATCATTTCTCGGATATGGTAATATTTTCAAGCATTGAAATTATTTCAGTGTATCCACCGACAATAAACGGCGTATCCTTCTTGCTCAGTCGTTTAAAAGCGTGCGGGTGTAGTTCAATGGTAGAATCTCAGCCTTCCAAGCTGATTGCGTGGGTCCGATTCCCATCACCCGCTCCATACACTTAAAAAGTGGATAGCCAAAGGTGTTTGAGCCTGTAGCTCAGCAGGATAGAGCAACGGCCTTCTAAGCCGTGTGTCGGGGGTTCGAATCCCTTCAGGCTCGCCAAAACGGTGGATATAGCGCAGTTGGTTAGCGCGCCAGGTTGTGGCCCTGGAGGCCGTGGGTTCGAATCCCACTATTCACCCCACAGCTCAACTCATTGTGAAGCGCAATGGGTTGAGCCAAACCGCATCAACTTAGGGGTATCGCCAAGCGGTAAGGCATCAGATTTTGATTCTGACATTCGTTGGTTCAAATCCAGCTACCCCTGCCAATGACTCACTAGCTCAGCCGGTAGAGCACCGCACTTTTAATGCGATGGTCCGGAGTTCGAATCTCCGGTGGGTCACCAACAAATTGTCCTTTCTGTTTGGAAGGACTTTTTGTTTTTTTACCGCAACCGTTTACGGTTGCATGGTCATATTCTTTTGAACTACGGACAATTTGTGACGCCACCGAGATTGTGTGATATTAATATCACACCCACACTATGTGTGGCGAACTCCTTTTCCGGACTGACCGCAAGCACAGAAGAGGCAAGCGCGAAGCATTTGCATAAGCTGTGCGTATCGGACATAGACAACAAATGTAAATCGAAGATTTGTGCGAAGCACCGATGCGACAGCATAATTTGTTGTCGTAGACGAGTAGCTTTTGCAAGTAAACTTGCTCGCTCTCTATTACGGCGGTCCGCTGGACCCGCCTACGAATCTCCGGTGGGTCACCAACAAATTGTCCTTTCTGTTTGGAAGGACTTTTTGTTTTTTACCGCAATCGTTTACGGTTGCATGGTTGCGTAACGAATTATAAGTTTACATTTATCTTAATATATTGTAAAATTGTCATATGGACAATGATTGGTTTACTGTTGAAGAAATAGACGAAAATGCATTCGCTATTAGCGAATATAAGCATTGGGAAGAAACGCATAGCTATCTTTTAATTGGGAATGAAAAAGCACTCTTAATAGATACGGGGCTTGGTGTATCAAATATAAAAAATGTTGTTGACAGTTTAACGAAATTACCATTATCAGTTGCTACTACTCATATTCACTGGGACCACATAGGAGGTCACAAATATTTTGAAAATATTGCGGTTTACGAAAGCGAAAAACAATGGCTTATGAATTTTCCTTTGTCATTAAATGTAGTAAAGTCAAATTTACAGGATAATAATTGTCCGTTCCCCGAAGATTTTGATATTGAAAAATATACCGTTTTTCAGGGACAACCGCAAATAATATTGCACGATAATGAGATTATAGATTTAGGAAATCGCAAAATAAAAGTAATTCATACTCCCGGACATTCGCCAGGTCATTGTTGTTACTTTGAAAAAGATACAGGTTATTTGTTCTCGGGCGATTTGATATATAAGGGATGCCTTAATATACACTACCCTACAACCGATATATGTGATTTTGAAGAGTCGATTAAAAGAGTTATGAAATTATCTGTAAAGCGTATCTTGCCAGCTCATCATAGCTTAGATATTTCTACTGAAATTATTAAAAAAATAGATAATGCATTTAAAAATCTAAGACAATCCGGAAAATTAAAACAAGGTAGCGGTATATTTGATTACGGGGAATTTCAAATTCATATATAAATAGAGTTAGACGTTATACCTTGCAAGTTCACAAAAAAAGCACCCGTAAGAGTGTTTTTTATTTTTTGTCTCATAGCCATTGCGAAAAATATTTAATATGATATAATAATCTCATACCTATGAAAGCTGAACACTTTGCCGTATCTGCGGAAAAATTAAAAGGTCGTTTTTATACGCCTAAAATTATTGTAGATAATATCCTTGATTTATCTGGTTATTACGGTCAAGAGATATTAAATAAACACGTCATGGACAATAGTTGCGGAAATGGCGCATTTTTGGTTGCTGTTGTAGATAGATACTGTAAAGAGTTTTTGAAAGTTAGTTCGGAATTATCAACCCTTGCAAAAGAATTATCTATAAATATTCACGGCATAGAAATAGATGCAATCGAAAGCAAAAGGTGTATCGAAAATTTAAATAGCGTCGTTAAAAAATACGGCTTAAATAAAATTGATTGGGACATAACCTGCGCAGACGCATTGTCTGTTGATATATACAATGGGAAAATAGATTATGTTTTAGGCAATCCGCCATACGTTAGAGTTCACAACTTTGGAAATTCACTGGAAAAGATTAAAAATTTTTCATTTTCTCAAAAAGGCATGACTGATTTATATATCGTATTTTATGAGATTGGATTAAAAATGCTTAACGAGAATGGCGTTTTGGGTTATATTACCCCGAGTTCATTTTTTAATAGTATTGCAGGTAAGTATATGCGGCAATATATGATAAATTATAACTTGCTTGACAAAGTCGTTAATCTGAAACACTTCCAAGCGTTTGACACAACGACATATACTGCTATTGCCATATTGAGAAAAAATCGCAATTCAAACACAACCGAATACTATCAATTTGAAAACAATACGCCATATTATGTAGATGCGCTAAGTGTAGCAGACTACTATATCGGAGATAAATTCTATTTTTCAGATAAAGAAGAATTGTGTAAATTAAAAAATATATTAAATTTTAAATCTTCCGTAAATCATTTTTTCGTAAAAAATGGTTTTGCCACGCTTGCAGACGATTTATTTATCGGAGACTTTGGTTTTGACGAATTTACGATACCTGTCGTAAAAGCCTCAACCGGTAAACAATATAAGTGCATTTTCCCTTATTCGGAAGGAAAGTTAGTTCCATATAAAGTCTTAACGGCTAATTTAAGTATAAGAAAACATTTTGAGACGTATAAAGAGCTTTTATCTAAACGCAGTATAGAACGTAATGGTGATTGGTATGGTTTTGGTCGTTCACAAGGTATAAACGACGTCTATCGCTGTAAATACGCCATCAACGCTTTGATTAGAACTCCTTTTGATTTAAAATTGATTAAATGCAAGGAAGGCGTTGGCGTTTATAGCGGACTTTATATATTAACCGAAGTTGAAGAAACAGAGTTAAAAGAAATGCTATATAGCGAAGATTTTATATCTTATATAGCTTTACTTGGCAAATATAAAAGCGGCGGTTATTATACATTTTCATCAAAAGATTTGAAAAATTATCTTGAATATAAATATGCACAAAGGAATGGATTAGATAATGAACAATTCTCAATTTTTAACTATTCTTAAAGAATCGTTTATTACTTATTTGCAAACAGGTGCAAGAAGTAATAAAAAATTAGGCGTTTTACACGGCGCAATCTCAAGAGATTTGCAAGAAAGATTAAACGATAATAAATATGCCGTGTATTCTTTGGGCTATGGCGTGGGAAAAGAACACAAGATTTTAGGACGCTACGTGGACAAAGCCGTTGATATTACAGTTACGGATGAACAATCGCCTATTGCCGGAATTGCCGTTAAATATGTGATGAGCAATTATTCTCAAAATTCAAATAATTACTTTGAAAATATGCTCGGCGAAACGGCAAATATACGTTCTGCCAAAATTCCGTATTTTCAAATTTTTATAATTCCCGATAAAATACCCTACTTTAATAAAGAAGGGGAAATTTCTAAGTGGGAAATGATTACCGAGCACAACTTGAAGAAATATATTAAGCTGTCGAATGATAATATTGAAACCTTTTTACACACGCCTAATAAGACACTTGTTTTTATCGTTCATATTCAGGATAGAAATGCTTCTTATAAAATTTCCGATAAGTATGATTATGAAGGATATTATTTGCATAACGATTTTGATATGACTATATCGCCGTTGAGTTTTGATTTTGGCAACACTATCATTTATAACGATTACGATACATTCATTCAAAAAGTGGTTTATGCAATAAAGAGTTTGTAAATTTCACCAAAAGCCTGTTCGTAGGAACAGGCTTTTGTATTATCATTTTTTCTTTTGCAAACGGTGTTTGAGTTTAATACACCAAGCAAACGATTGAGCGGAACGTACTCGTTGTTTACAGCGTCGGCGCGGGATAACAGCTATCAAGCGTTTGCGCGGTAGGAGCGATAAAATCAAGCTATCACGCGGGCAATACTTGACTACAAGTGTTGCCCTGTGATCTGCGCCGATTTTAGAGTAGTATACAGATTACTCCGCCCTTGCCCTCGTTGACGATTCTGCCAAGCGTGCGGCGCAGTTTTTGCTCCGCGTCGCTCGGGACAGTGTGCAGCTTGTTGTTTATGCCGTCCGCCACGAGCGAACTCAACGACCTGCCGAAAATATTCGTATCCCAAATAGCCTGTTTGTCGTTTTCAAAGTCGGCGAGCATATTGTCAACGAAGTCCTTACTCTGTTCCTCGCTGCCGATGAGCGGACTGACCTCGGTTTCGACGTCAACCTTCATAATGTGCAAGGACGGAGCGTGGGCTTTGAGCTGTACGCCGTACTGTTGTCCCTGCCTGAGCACGGACGGTTCTTGCAATTCGATTTCGTCCATAGTGGGCAGGACTATGCCGTAGCCGAGCGTATCGACCTGTTCCAAGGCGGATTGCAACTTTTCGATTTTATCCCTGCCCTTGGTGAGCTTTTTAAGATGCGAAAGCAAGTCGAAGTCGTCCGAGACGTCTATGCCGCACTCCTCGCTTGCGACCTTAAAGAACACGCCGTCTTTTGGAGCGAGGCGCACCTCGATTTTGCCCTTGCCCGCGTCGAGATTGATTGCGGACGGTTCCTGCCAGTATTCCGTATTTTTGAAGAACGTGTCGATATGCTCGTAGTCTTTCATCTTGCTGACGTTATCGCCGACTCCGCGTACAACGTCGAGGAGCTCCTTTATAACTCCGTTTTCGCAAGGAAGCGCGCGCACCCAACGCGGCAGGTCGAAGTCAATCATCGTCACGGCGAATTCGAGAAGGATAGTTTCAAGGATTTCCGCGATGTCCTGCTCGTCGAGGTTCTCGGCATTTTTCAGAAGTACGGGCGCGTCGTACTTGGCGGCGAGCTCGTCTTTGAGTTGAATTGCCGAGGGCGAGTTGACGTCGGCGACGTTGAGCACTATTGCAAAAGGCTTTCCGCACTCTTTGAGCTCGTTTACGACGCGTTCCTCTGCGTCCACGTACTCCTCGCGGGATATGTCTGAAAAACTGCCGTCCGTAGTGACCGCAAGCGCGATTGTACTATGCTCCTTGATGACCTTATGCGTGCCGATTTCCGCGGCTTTGGAAAAGGGAATTTCCTCCTCCGACCAAGGCGTGGAGACCATACGTTCTCTGCCGTCCTCCTCTGCGCCGAGCGCGCCCGCGACGAGATAGCCCACGCAATCTATAAGCCGCATATTGATAGCGAGATTGTCGCCCACAGGCACTCGCACCGCCTCGTTAGGCACAAAGCGCGGCTGCGTCGTCATAATGGTTTTGCCGTCCGCCGACTGCGG
The DNA here is from genome assembly GCA_023665365.1 of Bacillota bacterium. Lineage (GTDB taxonomy): Bacteria > Bacillota > Clostridia > Christensenellales > CAG-917 > CAG-475. The sequence continues at coordinate 16,721 of JAMPEA010000003.1, read as the reverse complement.
AATCTCATCAATAGCTCTGCTTCTCTCGTCGGGATTTTCGATGCCGTCCACGACGAGCTTTTGCATCACCTGCTTGATGAGCGTAGACTTGCCTGTACGCACAGGACCGACCACTCCCACGTAAACGTCGCCGCCCGTGCGAGATGCAATATCACGATAAAGGTCAAATTTATCCATAAACTCCTCCAACTTGGTTTGTAAACCTTATGAGTGCGTCGGACAATTTATGACAAAGAAAATAGAAAATATATCCAACGAATGTTGCAGTCGATTTGTGCTTTTATTATTACTATAACTATCGTATGAGGACAGCAAAATCCAAATAAGCGGAAAGTATCGTATTAAAACGATAAAAAAACGCGTCCGCCTATTATATAGCGAACGCGATAAAGATTTGTTGATTTTCAGCTGTTTACTTGCTTTTTTTTGATAAAGTTTTCTAAAATATCGAGTTTTATAGAACAGATTAGCACTTCCAAAGCGAATTTTAGCTCGTCAAGCGAGGGTACGGAGGGCGCAATGCGGATATTGTGGTCGTTGGGGTCTTGCTTATAAGGATAGGTGGAACCCGCCGCCGTAAACTTCACGCCCGCCCCCATAGCAAGCTCCACTACGCGCTTTGCGGAGTGAGGAACGTCGAGCGAGATGAAATAGCCGCCGCGGGGCTTACTCCACTTCACCCCGTCGCAATCGCCGAACTCCTCGCCGAGCATTCTGTCGCAAAGCTCGAATTTGGGTCTTAATATCTCGGCGTGCATTGCCATAATACGCTTGATATTGTCAACGTCTTTGAGGAATGCTACGTGCATAACTTGATTGACTTTATTTGGATTGATTTGCTTGAAGAACGTCTTTTTGAGCACGTCGTCAACGTTGGCTTTGCTTGCCGCGAGCGCGGCTACCCCGCTGCCCGCAAACGTAATCTTGGACGTGGACGCAAGCTCGTAAATCATATCCTCGTTGCCTGCTTTTTTTGCTACGTCGAAGATATTGAGCAGATTGTCGTCGTTGCCGTACAATCCGTGGATTATATACGCATTATCCCAAAACACTCTGAAATCCTTGGCGAGCGGTTTTAAGTTTGCTATGCGGATAACCGTATCATCGCCGTACACGATGCCAGTAGGATTTGAATACTTGGGCACGCACCACATTCCCTTTATGCTTTCGTCCGCGCCGACGAGCTTTTCCACAATATCCATATCGGGACCGTCGTCGAGCATGGGCACGGTTATCATCTTGATGCCGAAGTGCTGACAGATGGAAAAGTGACGGTCGTATCCCGGCGACGGACACAAAAACTTGACGCAATCAAGCTTATTCCAAGGAGTTGCGCCCATGATGCCGAATTGCATTGCAAACTGAACAAGGTTGTACATAATATCGAGCGAACTGCCGTCGAACACGATAACGTTATCACTGTCCACTTCAAGCAAATCCGCAAACAGTTTTCTCGCCGACGCAGTGCCTGCGGGCTCGCCATAATTGCGCGCGTCCAAGCCGTTTGCGATATAGTTGCAGTTGCCCGCGTCTTTGAGCATGGGCATAGCGATTTCGAGCTGCTCCTTAGACGGTCTGCCTCTTGTCATATCGACGTTGACACCCTTGCCCTGCAATTCCTTATAACGTGCAAGTTCCTTTTCAAAAGCCGATTGTAGTTGTTGTGAAGTTAAATGCTGATATTTATTCATAGCGTCCTCGTGTATTTGTCCTATACTATATTATAAGTATGGTTTTTATCCGTTGTTGACATTTGCTACTTATTTGATATATCGTTTGAGAGTTTAATCCTTTTCGCCGTTAGCGCGAATCATAATGCGAATAGGCGTGCCCGAAAAGTCGAAGCTCTTGCGCAACGCGTTTTCGAGATAGCGTTTGTAGCTGAAATGCATTATGGACGGCTCGTTCACCTTGACGACGAAAGACGGCGGCGCTACTCCCACCTGCGTGACGAAGTAAACCTTCAATTTTTTGCCGAGATAGGACGGCGGTTCGCTTATGCGGATAGCCTCGCCTATGACCTCGTTTAGAAGCCCCGTGGAAATCCTGCGTCTGCTGTTTTCGACGACCTCTTTGCAAAGCGGCAAAAGATTATCAAGACGCTTGCCGCTCTTTGCCGAGACGTAGACGGATTTAAAATAGCTCATGTATTTCAAATCCTCTTTGAGCTTTTTTTCAAACTCGTAAATGGTATGGGTGTCCTTGTCAATCAAATCCCACTTATTCATCACGATTACGGACGGCTTGTCCTCCTCGTGGACATAGCCCGCGATTTTCACGTCCTGCTCGGTGAAACCCTCGTTTGCGTCGCACACCATAAGCACGACGTCCGCGCGTCTGACTGCGAGGAGCGCGCGCATGACCGAATATCTTTCGAGGTCCTGCTCGACCGCTCTTTTTTTGCGCATGCCGGCGGTGTCGATGATGAGATACTTGTCGTCGCCGACGTTGAGCTCGGTGTCTATCGCGTCTCGCGTAGTGCCCGCAACGTCGCTGACGATACAGCGGTCGTAGCCCAGAAGCCTGTTAGTGATAGAACTCTTGCCCGCGTTAGGCTTGCCCACTATTGCGATTTTGATGCGTTCGGGGTCGTCCTCGGGCACGCTCACTGGAATGACCTCCATAAGCGCGTCGAGCAAATCGCCTATGCCCTTGCCCTGCTCGGCGCTTACGGGATAGGGCTCGCCGAAGCCGAGCGCGTAAAAATCGTAGAGGCTGTCCATATAGTTGTTGTCGATTTTGTTGACCGCAAGCACAACTGGCAGTTTGGACTTGCGCAAGAACGAGCATACGAGATTATCGTCGTTGGTGAGCCCCGTCTTTCCGTCTACGACGTAGAGGATTGCGTTAGCCGTATCGACGGCAATCTCCGCCTGCGTGCGAATATGCGTCCACATTTCGTCGTCGCTTTTGAGTTCGAGCCCGCCCGTGTCGATAAGCGTAAAGGCGCGCCCGCACCACTCGCAATCTGCATAAATGCGGTCGCGCGTAACCCCGGGTGTGTCCTCGACGATGGCTATTCTGTCGCCGACAATTCGGTTGAACAGCGTAGACTTGCCCACGTTTGGGCGACCTACGACTGCAATCAATGGTTTCATAATATCTCCGCGCACTTTCGTGCAAAATTTAATTCGTATTTACTTTGCAAAATGCTCGACTATACACTTTGCGAAATCCCTGCCGCTATGCGGAACTACGATAATCGGCGCGCCGAGCGCAGTTTCCACCTCTTTTACGCTTCTATTGTCGAGGAAAGTGTCTGAAAACTCTCTCAACATATTGTCGGGAAGCGCGTATGCGTCCGCGCCTCTTTCCACTTGATTGATTATATCCGCGGCGGTCAAAAGCCCCGCGACCGTGACGGTGTGCCCGAAAAAGTCGTTGACGACGGCGTTTACGTTGCATCTTATCCCGAGCTTATCTTCGAGCGCGGGCATATATTTTTTAAGTATCGGCGCAAAGGACGTGCCCGTTATCATATCCACCCGCTTATTTAGGTTTACGCTTTCGGTCTCGTCAAGCGAGTATTTGAAGTTTTCGTCGAAATCGGCGAGCATTCCGACCCCGTTTTCGATTTGGTCGAACGCGCCGTAGTACGCGCAATCTCCCACGGGGATATTTGCCTTGACGTAGTATTCATCGCTGCACCAGCAAAAACCGCCGAGCTCGACGTGCAGTTTTTCTACGAGCGCGATAGTCTCTTTGGCGTTATTTTCGTCCACCGCCCTTAGATTTGCGAGTTTTGCGCGATGTTCGGTCAGTCCCACGGGCACGACCGCGACAGTCTGCACTCCCTCTATTTCTTTCAATCCGCGTATGCTGTCTTCAAGCACCTTGCCGTCGTTTATGCCCGGCACAACGACGAGCTGAGTATGCATAAGTATCCCGTTTTCGCCCAGCCTCTTCATATATCCGCGCAGTTTGCGGGTATTCGGATTTTTGAGCATAAACTGTCTTACGTCGTCGTCGAACGCGTGGACGGATATGTACAGCGGGCTGAGGCGCAGGCGGATAATCCTGTCTATATCCGCGTCGGTGACGTTTGTCATCGTGACGTAGCTTCCGCTTATAAAACTGAAACGATAATCGTCGTCCTTGACGTACAGGCTTTCGCGCATGCCCTCGGGAAGCTGGTCCACAAAGCAGAATATACAGTGATTTTTGCATACTGCGGGCTTCATCTCCCAATCCGCGTCCAAGCCGAGAGGTTGACTTTTTTTGACCTTAATAGTCTTGCGCTTGCCGCCTCTTGCGACCTCGACCTCGAACTTATCCTCGTTGTCGTAAAAGAGATAATCCAGCTCGTCCACAACGTCATAGCCGCCGATTTTCAGAAGCTCGTCGCCGATTTTAAAACCCAATCTCTTCGCCGTCTTGGAAAGCCCTATAACCTTTGGCATAGTCACCTCGACGCGCTAAACCGCTATATACGAAACGAGGAAGTTTGCGATATTTTCAAGCGTATTGAACTCCGTCCATTTCGCGCCGTTTTCGCCGATTTCGTTGGCGTACTCGGTTTGCAGAAGTTTATATTCGAGCTCGATAACGTCAATATCCTCTTTCGCGCGGACGCAAAGACCGTGGTTGACGAGATAGTTTACGTCGTTGAGCACGTGCTCGTCCTTGGTGTAGATTATGGACGGGATTTCAAGTTTGAAGCACTTGTAAATTATGGACGTATCGTAGTCGGTGATGGCGAGGTCGCACACAGAGAGATACTCGTCGATTTTCTCGCTCGCCTGCACGAAAAGCACCGTAACCTCGGGATAACCTATCAAAAGATTGCCGAGTTTTTGTATGAGTTTGGGATTGGTGCAATAGACCGCAATGCTTGCGAGGTCGCCTTGGTCGATGAGGAGTTCGAGCACGTTTTCGAGCATCTGAGCGTTTGAAATGTGCACGAAAATCGTCTGCGCGCGCGGAAGCCCGAGCTCCTGCTTGTCATAAGCGATTTCCTCCTCCGTCTTTTTGTATATCTCAAACGGGAAGCCCATAGTCATAATGTCCTTTGAGCGAATCCCCGTCCTTACAAGCTCGGCTTTGATGTCGGGATTTTCGACGATATAGGTGTTTGTAACGTCGTCGGCAAGCCCGCGCTTGGGCGCGGTGAACGTAGGCACGATATAGAGTATTTGCGTATTGAACCTCAGCTTCCGCTTAGCCTCGCACGCGCAGTGGTGCGCGTAGGGCGTGACGCAGAGGATATACTCTGGGCGGAAGCGTTTTAACATATTTTTTATGCGGTCTACCCTCTTTGAGAATTTGCGCGGAACGGCGTTTTTCTTTATGGCGGACCTGTCCTTGCGTTCGAGAATATACTGATACTCCGCGCCAGAATCCATAAGTCTATCAAGCGCCGAGCGCCTCGTTGCCGAGCCGTACTTGTCGTCGCTCATAACGACGGCGTTATGCGTGCCGATAATCTGTATGGCGTTTGCGAGCTTGTGCGAAATATCGTCAACCTCGTCTTTGGAAGTCATAATCAAGATAATTGGTTTTCTGTTCATATCAATCCTCTCAGTCCTTTACGATGACGGGAATTATAATCGGAAACTGTCTTTCACGATAGAATAGTTTGCGCACGCTCTTTTTCACGTAGCGGGCGTATTCGTCAATATCGGCTTTGTCGAGGTCGGCGCTATTGACCCCCTCGACGACCGCGAGTCGAATGGCTTTTTCAACGTCGGCGGTGAGGTTAAATCCCCTTGCCACTACGTCAACGTCGCCGACAATGACGCCTCTATTCAAATCGACCGCGGCAAGCACGACGAGCATGCCGTACTCCGCAAGCGAAAGCCTGTCGTTTACAAGGCTCTGACCGTCTTCGAGCACAACTCCATCAACGTACATATTGCCGGCGGGCACGTTCGAGTGCTTGCGTATGCCCTTTGCAGTCACGCCGTAGCTTTCGCCTATGTTGGGAATGACGATATTTTTTGAGTTTACGCCGATAGCCTTAGCAATCTGCGCGTGCTTGTACTGGTGGCGATACTCGCCGTGTACGGGCATAAAATACTCCGGCTGTACGAGGGTAAGCATAAGTTTTAGCTCCTCCTCGTAGGCGTGTCCCGACACGTGAATATCGTTCATGCTGTCGTAGATAACGTCCGCGCCCTTTCTAAACAGGTCGTTTATAACGTCGTAGACGGATTTTTCATTCCCGGGGATTGGCGACGAGCTTAGCACGACCACATCATCCGTGCCTATATTTATCTTGTTGAACTCGCCCTTGGACATCTTTTTGAGCGCCGAAAGCGGCTCTCCCTGCGAACCCGTGGCAAGCACGAGCGTCTCGTGCGGGAGCAGTTTTCCGACCCCGTCCACAATAACGCCCTTGGGCACGTGAAGCTCGCCGCAAGCGGAAGCCACGTCAACGATTGCTTTCATACTCTTGCCTGCAAGCACGACCTTTCTGTTGTACTTCTGCGCGAGCGTAAGCACCTGCTGAACTCTGTAATTGGACGAGGCAAAGCAAGCGATGATAAGCCTCTTTTTCGTGTTTGCGAGGAAGATGCTTTCAAGGCTCTGCCCCACGACCTTTTCTGAGGTGGAACTGCCCTTGCGCTCCACGTTTGTGGACTCGCCGAGCATAAGCAGCACGCCCTTTGCGCCGATTTCCGCTATCCTGCCGACGTCCGTCTTTTTGCCGTCGATGGGAGTGTTGTCCATCTTGAAGTCGCCCGTCACGAACACCGTTCCGCACTTAGTCCGCACCGCAAGCGCGCACGCGCCGCCCATTGAATGAACGACCTTTATAAACTCCACGCTTATGCCGCCGAGCGTAACGGTGTCCCCCGCCGATACGACGTTGAGATTGCACTTTTTCGCATTCCTTTCCAGCTTGCGCTTTAAAAGACCTATCGTGAGCGAAGTGCCGTAGATAGGCACGTCCTTAAATACGTCCGTATAATAAGGTATCGCGCCGATATGGTCCTCGTGACCGTGAGTAAGCACAATGCCCCTTAGCTTCTTGATATTTTCCTTGATATAGGTAACGTCCGGAATGATAGCGTCCATTCCGGGAGTGTCCTCTTTTGCGAATGCGACCCCGCAGTCAACGATAATCATATCGCCAGCGCATTCGATAACCGTCATATTTTTGCCTATCTCGCCGACTCCGCCGAGAAAAGTGACGGTCACTTTCTGTTGTGATTTTGCCATAAAGTCTCCGTATATATAAAATAACTTAAATAGTATACACTATTTTTAACAAGCAGGCAAGGATTATACGCAATTTTAAAAAGCCGATATTTGCACTAAATCCATTGCAATACGGCGAAAACAGATTAAAAAACGCAAATAAAATACGTATCGTGTATTATCTGCGATATTTTCAGTACACTATACGTGTTATACGTTCGCAAATTCTCCGCTTACAAAGCGAAATTTGCATTGATTTTTAGAATAATTCATTGACTTAAAAACACGATTTGTGTTTCATTTTTCTATAACTCTGACAATCTTTTTAAGCGTGGCGTTCATAGGCGCGGTAAAATCGCAACTCTCTATGAGTATTTCGGACGGCTTTTCGCGTATGATTGCGCTAAGCATATTGTATTCCTCGTCGTCGAATAATCTCACTATCTCCACGCTTTTATGGCAGGTGAGATTGCGCAGTCTGTCCTTATTCAGCACAAGCTGGTTCAGCTTCCCCTCGCTGCCTGTGATAAAGGTTGCAATCTCGTATATATCCGCCTCGTCGTTACAGCCGTCGAGCAGACGGTTTGCAAGGTCGGCGAGCTCCTGCCAGCCGTCGCTTAGCGCGCGAAGTCTGAAATTCATAAGCCCGTCTATGCTATAATCGAGCGCGTCTTTCAACGTCTTTGAAACTATGCCCGCCTCGAAGTCCCTGTCGAAGTGCACTATCGAGCACACGAGCGCGCACTTTGCGTGCGACATTCTCTTTATATGCAGTCTATCCAAGAAAAAGCGGAGCTTCAAAAAGGACAAAAAAACCACTTCGAGCATATCGCCGATTTCTTCTTCTATCTCCTCTTGCTTCTCACACAGTCCCGCAAGATATATCCACAGTCTGCCCTCTGACTCCTCCGCCGCGTAGGACAAATCTTTTGCGCCTTGCAATCTCCCCAAGATATATTCGATTTCCCTGTCATAAGATTTGTCTATACTGATTACGTTTGACCACATATACACCTCGTCATTATTGTATGCAGACAAAACTTAAAAATTATTGGAATATTTTTCATAATCTAAATTTTTATCAGACGCGGCAAAACGGCATATTATTTAGCCGTATAGTTTTATAAATTGCGGGATTTAAGTTCGGCGCATAATTTACTCGACAAAAGAAAAATTGACACTTGCGCGCACGCGCCTACGTGTGGTACTATATAATAAGTAAATACAGCGGCTTTGCCGCGGAGGAAATTATGACAGATACAGATTACAAAAATATTCTCGATTCGCTCACTCTCGAAGAAAAAGCGTCGCTATGCTCGGGCATGACGAACTGGCTCACCCAAGAGGTCGAGCGCGTAGGAATTCCCGCCGTGTGGGTGTCCGACGGTCCGAGCGGCTTGCGCAAGGAAAAGGTCAAGGAAAACGGCACAAACGTCATGGGCGAATCCGAGCCGTCCACCTGCTTTCCGGGCGCGGCGACCTTGGCGAGCAGTTGGGATACGGAACTCACCGAGGAGGTCGGCAAGGCGATTGCCGAGGAAGCCAAGGCGCTTAAAGTATGCACTGTGCTCGGTCCCGGAGTAAATATCAAGCGCAGTCCCCTTTGCGGAAGAAACTTCGAATATTACTCGGAGGACCCCTATCTTGCGGGACGCATGGGCGGAGCTTGGGTGCACGGCGTAGAAAAGGAAAACGTCGGCACTTCCCTAAAACACTTCCTCGCAAACAACGAGGAGCATATAAGAATGACCATCTCGTCCGTTGTGGACGAGCGCGCTTTGCGCGAAATATACATGCCCGCGTTCGAGCATATCGTCAAAGAGGAACAACCCGCGACTGTTATGTGCTCCTACAATCGCCTGAACGGAACGTATCTCAGTGAAAACAAGCGCATGCTCACCGACGTACTTCGCGGCGAATGGGGCTATAACGGCTTAGTCGTAAGCGACTGGGGCGCGGTCAATAATCGCGTCGAGGGCGTAAAAGCGGGGCTTGACCTCGAAATGCCCGGCAACAAAGGCATAAACGACAGGCATATCGTAGCGGCAGTCAAAAACGGCACGCTCAGCGAGGAGGATTTAAACACTGTCGCGCTTCGCGTAATCAAATTCGCGTTCGAGCGTAAGGAAAAGATTGACGAAAACTATTCAGCCGATTTAGAGGCGCATCACCGCATCGCAAGAAAAGCGGCGGCTAACAGCGCGGTTCTGCTCAAAAACGACAACGGCGCGCTCCCCCTCAAAAAGGAGCAGAAAATAGCCGTCATCGGTCGTTTGGCAAAGACGGCGCGCTATCAAGGCGCGGGTTCGAGCCATATCAACGCGACAAAGATTGTATCCTTCACCGACGCTCTTGACGCAAACGGCACGCAATACGAATACGCCGACGGCTACAAGATGAAAGGCGAAGGCGAAAGCGAACACCTTTTGAGCAATGCGCTTAAAATCGCAAAAGGCAAAGACGCGGTCGTAGTGTTTATCGGGCTTACGGACGCGTTCGAGTCGGAGGGTTACGACCGCTCCCGCCTCGGCATTCCCCGCTCTCACAACACCCTCGTCGAGGAGCTTTGCAAGGTGAACGACAACGTGATAGTGGTTTTGTCCTGCGGCGCTCCCGTTCTCGTGAAAAAGTGGCGCAGAGACGTCAAGGCGATACTCAACCTCTATATCGGCGGACAGGCGACGGGCGAAGCGGCATACGATTTGCTGTACGGCAACGTCAATCCGTCGGGCAAACTCGCAGAGACATTCCCGCGCAAGAACAAGGAAAATATCGTATCCAAATACTTCCCGATGGGTCCGCGCACCTGCGAATACCGCGAGAGTATCTACGTAGGCTATCGCTACTTCGACAAGGCGGATAAACCCGTGCGCTACCCGTTCGGCTACGGACTTAGCTACACCAAGTTCGAGTATTCGGATATTCAACTCTCATCAGACAGCATAACCGAGGGTACTGATTTGGAGGTCAGCTTCAAAATCAAAAACGTAGGCGACGTAGCAGGCGCAGAGGTCGCACAGCTTTACGTCAGCGACGTTGAAAGCACGATATTCCGCCCCGTCAAGGAGCTTAAAGGCTTCAAAAAGGTATATCTCGAAGCGGGCGAGGAAAAGACGGTTACGCTCACCTTGGACAGCCGCGCGTTTGCGTACTACAACGTGCTCATCAAGGATTGGCATATCGAAAGCGGCGATTTTGAAATCCTCGTAGGCGCGTCCTCGCGCGATATAAGGCTAAAAGCCGTAGTCAACGTTACGTCGGCAAATCCCGACGCGCAAATCCCCGACTACCGCGAGAGCGCTCCCTACTACTACGACTTAAAAGGCGACGAAATCCCCGTCGAGCAGTTCGAAGCGATATACGGCGACAAGATGCCCGACAATTCCAAATTCAAAAAGGGCGAACTCACCGCCTGCAACAGCGTATCGCAATGCGCGGTGTCCCCGTGCGGAAGATTTATCAGCGGCGTAGCGGCGATTGGCGCGAAGTTGATTTCCCTCTCCGCCGAAAACCCCGAGATGATAACCGCATCCGTTAAGGATATGCCTCTGCGCGCCGCAACGGCTATGACGGGCGGGCTTGTCCCCGAAATGTCCCTCTATGGGCTTGTCGATATGGTCAACGGTCGCAAGGGCGGACTGCGCAAGTTTATAAGAGGTTTCAAAAAGGCAAACAGAAACGCCCTGCTCGACGAGAACGGCGACGTCATCAAACAATAAGCGGTTAAAGATGAAAGCAAGTCTGCGAAAAATCCCTAAAATAACGTTACTCCTATTTGCCATTGCAATCGTATTGGCTGTGCTTTCTGCGTGCAACGGCTCGCAAAGCTCGCTCCCGAGCGAGTATTTCGCGGGCAACTGTATCACTAAGGGCTACACGCGCTTCTACCTGCCAAACGGCACGTACGTAGACCGCGAGGACGCCGATTTCGGCGAACATTCCTACGACGAAGGCACGGTCGTCTCCACGCGCTCCTGCACCACGGACGGCGAGACGAGATACGTCTGCTCCGTTTGCAACGATACGTATAGCGACGTAGCGCCTATGTACGGCCACAACTACGACGAGCATATCGCCCAAAAGCCGTCCTGCACGGAAAACGGCGTTATGGATTTGCACTGTCTGCGTTGCGGCTACGATACGACCGCGGTCATCGAAAAACTCAATCACGACTACGCAGAAACCGTTTTAACGCCCGCAACCTGCACGGAAAAAGGCAGAAAGTTTATGAAGTGCAAAAACTGCGGCGATACGAACGAGGGCGAGATAGACCTTATCCCCCACGTCTCGGACAGCAAAGTTTATAAGGACAGCGAGGCGCACTGGCGCGTGTGCAGCGTCTGCACGAATATCTACGACCGCGCTGTCCACGACAACGAAACCACCGTAACCCCCACGACTTGCATAACCTACGGACACACGCATATCGAGTGCCGCGACTGCGGATATTTCCGCGATTTGAACGACCAAGCGGGAGTTTTAGCAAAGCACAGCTACGAGGCGTATACCTGCGTCGTTTGCCAGCGCGATATGCTGTTGGAATACAAATCCACATTTGACAGCAACGGCTCGAACGAACGCAATCTCATTGAAATTACGTCGCCCGATATGCTCACCTGTTTTTACGATTATCTGCTTGCATATCAAATTACTTCCGGCAAGTACGTAAAAATCTCCTATCTCGGGAACTCCCTCACGACAGAAAACATTGACGATTTCATCGCCGACACGAGGCAGAAAATCACCGCAACCAACTGGACGATAAAATCCACGTATTCATATAGCGAAACCACGCGTATCGTTAATTATGTGGTAATGCGCGCCGCAAACGACGGAAATTTCATATTCGACGAGGTTGCAACTTTCACGCCGAACGACTATCCGAGCAAATACAAAAGTTTCCTGCCCGTGCAATACAATTCCTATCAGTATGAAAATAATACTGCCCGACCGTCAAACTTTGACGATTTCGCCTATAAAAGCCGCTTGAACTCTATGAACGTATCCTCGTCCGACCAACTCTTTTACGCATTCGAGCATGGATACAAGCCTATTGCAACGGCAAGCACTGCGGCTTACAAGATGCTCGCGGCGGCAAAAACTATCGCAAGGCGCATTATGAACGACGAAATGACCGAGCTCGAAAAGGTGCGCGCTATCTACGAGTATCTCGTAAGCGACATCGCCTACGACTACGGCATCGTGGAATACACCAAGGAAAACTCCATTGCATATGCCAAATGCTCCTCGTACTATTTAGAGGGCGTATTCGATTACAAAATCGCGGTCTGCGACGGCATCTCGAAAGCGTTCTGCGTCTTGGCGGGGCTTGAAAATATCAAGTGCGTGCGCGTAACAAGCGAAAATCACGCTTGGAACAAGGTCTATATCGACTTAGGCGGCGACGGTAAAAAGGCTTGGTTCGGCACTGACGCGACTTGGGGCAATCAAGCCGTAAGCTACAACGAGGACGAGATGGGCGAATATCTGTCCTTAGACGACTTCCTATTTACCGACGCGCAAAAGACAGCCAAAAATCAGAACGGAAGAAACTATATCGACGTTGGCGCGAACGCTACCACTGAGGAAAATCCTTTCAAATACTTCTACTTTGGCGAAGCAGAGGACGACAGTTGCGATTTCGTCATCACCTCCGACAGCGAGCTTTCCGCCCTCATTGCATATCTCAAAGCAAACTATGATAAGTTTAAGAGCGGCGAAAAAGTGACCGTAAATATCTTCATCGTCACCTCATATATAGCAAAAGACAATATATCTGCAAAGCTCCCCGCAGAGGTTTCCAAAAATTGGGCTTTTATATCGGGAAAACTTGCGATAATCCCGCCGGATTATCTAACCTATGGCGATACGGAAGGCTGTTCGGTTTCGCTTGTCATAAACGTATAAATCAAAAATTGACAAATAATAAAAGCGCTCCGCGGAGCGCTTTTATTTTTACATTTAACTTTAATTATTGCTGTTGTTTTCCAAACCTTATCGAGCCGTCCTCGTTCATATCGTCAAGCACCTCGCGGGCAAGTTGCGGATTGTCCGTCATAATAGCGTCAGCGCCATTTGCGAGCAGAGTGCGCATATCATCCTCGTCGTTTATCGTCCAATACTGCACCGCAATCCCGAGGCTGTGCGCGTAGTCTATAAAAGCCTTTGTCGAAAAATCGAAGAATCCGTCTAAGCCCATCGGGATTTGCAGTACGTCGTAATTCAGTTTGTCGGGGTCTTGCTTTACTCCCCACAAAAACGCGTAGTAGAAATTGAGCACTTCCAGTATGCCCGCCGACCTCTTTACGCCCTGCTTGCTGTATTTATCGTCGATGTACTTTGAAATGTCGCCGTTGAACGTACCGACTATGGTTTTATCCAATATGTCGTACTCGACCATAGCTTCGTACAGCTTGTCCATCGCCCTCTTGCCGATCTTGCCCTTATCCTTGATTTCGATGATATAGGTTAGGTCGTTGCCGCGCACGGATTTGAGATAAGTGAGTATCTCGCTGAGTTCGAGTATGCGCACGTCGTCGGGGATTTCGTCCTCCGCCAAATCTCTGTAAGGATATTCTCCCTGCAAGTTTTTGAAGTTGTAGCCGAAGTTGAGGGTTTTGAGCTCCGCCAAGGTCTTATCCTGTATTTTCACGCCCTTTTTGCCGAACTTGATAGATCCGTCAGACGTGCGGTCAACCTCGTGGTCGTGCATAAGCACAAGGTATCCGTCCTTCGTAAGGTGCAAATCGAACTCCACAATATCTACGTTTGTAGACTCCATGCAGTTTTTGAACGCCGCCATAGTCTCCTCGGGTGCTATATCGCCGCCCGCGCGGTGCGCCGAAAGCAAAGTCCCCTTCTCTGTGCCAATTGCGATATACTGGTTGTCGCCGTTATAGCTGTCCACCGCTCCGCTCCTCGCGTACGAACCCGTGAGCGGCAGAATGATTATATTCAGCACAAAGATGAAAATAAGTACGCCGAGTATAGGCAGACTTATCTGCTTTGCAAGTTTTTTGCGACGTTTCTTTTCGGTTGCCCTCGCGTCACGCCTTTCGTTGAGATCGGAAAGTATTCCGCCCGCGGCGTGTGCTTCGTTTTCGACGGATACGTCAATCTGCTTTTCTTCTTCCATAATTTGCCCCTTATAATTTATAGCTTATCGATAATAAATATATCATAAGATTGTTCGAGAGTAAATAGCAAATTTTAAAAAATAACGGCAATTCTCGTATGCGCGCCCCTGCAAACGGGAATACTTTGCTCCGTTTGAAGTTCATGTTTAAGTTGCACATATCGCCAATAGATAAAACGAGGTATCCCTATTTTAACATATGCGCATATATAACCCCACAAAACAGGGACGTTTTGCGGGGACCCCAATTAAACCCCGCAAACAGGGACGTTTGCGGGGACCCCCAATAAGCTCACTTCGCAAACAGGGGTGTCGGCGGAAGTTCAAAGAAACGATATTAGTAGTTTGAAATGCGCAAAAAGGATAAATAACGAAAAGGAGTCGCGTTTGCGACTCCTAAATTGCGTTTGGCGTTCGATATTAAAATCAGACTACTTTTGCGAGCATCAAAATACTCACGACGACCATTGCGATAAAAGTGACGATAAACACCGCAAGCGCCGCCCAACCTATGGGCAATTTGTTGACTTTGAGTTGATATACCGTCGATATAAGCGACCTTATCGTACACTCTACAATCGAAATCAATATGCACAGGGCGAGAATGACGATAAATACTATCGAAAGCAAATTGTCGTTGTCCATCAGAGAGGAAATCCCAAACGCGCAAAGCGCGACTATGACCGCTCCGATTATCGAAAAAAGTATGGATAGTACGCCGAAATAGACGGACTTTTCTCTTTTCTCTGGATTTTCGCAAATGCGCTGATAGCGTATCTTCAAATGCGTATTGAACATTATAAGTTCCCATAAATTGTTGCTCATATTTTTCTCCTTCTAACCGTTATATGTAAATATATAAGTTATCCTAAATTTTTAATCATCAATCTGATGATTTCCTCGTCGGTTTCCCTCATGCCTATGCGAGCGAGGTCGCACACGTTGTCGATGGTATTTTCTACGCCGCATTCCAATATGCCGTCGCCGCCTTGAAAGCAACAGCCTTTTCTGCTCATTTCCATGCCGATAAGCCCCGCGTCAACGGCAGAGGCGATTTTTGCCGCGCAACTCGATTTCGCGCCGTCGCAGATAAGCCCCGAAGTAATCGCAAGCGCGTTGGTTATAGTTTGCGAGATTTCCTCCAAGCCGCCGCCGTAAAGATAGCTTATCCCCGCGCCTGCGCCCGCGCCCGCGCTCACCGCGCCGCAATATGCCGACAGCCTGCCTATGCCGGTTTTCAAATGTATCGTTATCAAGTCGGAAAGAGTGACCGCGCGCAACAGCTTTTCACGCGAAACGCCCAAGTGCTTTGCATACACCACGACAGGGAGCGATGCCGTCATGCCTTGATTGCCGCTGCCCGACACTATCACCACAGGGAGCGAACAGCCGTTCATTCTCGCGTCCGAACCCGCGGCGGCTGTCGCCTTTGCGCGATTGTTTACGCTGTCGCCGAACGAGGACAGTAAAATCTTTCCCACTCTTGCGCCGTAGTCGTTTTTTAGTCCGTTCTCTGCAATGGCGCAGTTGTATTCTATTTGACGCGAGATAAGCTCCTCTATATCGCCTATCTCCGCTGTATTTGCAAACTCGATTATGTCCTTGACGTTTAAGATTGTCCTGTCGATGAGTTTATGCTCCGTCACGCACTTGCCGTCTACGCACAGTAGCTTCTCGCCGTTTTTTTCGACGGCAACGACGTTCGTATGATGCCCCTCTATCCTTACAAAAGCGCTGTCGTCGCCCGAGTAGACCCTAACACCTATGTCGAACACGCAACCCGATTGCGAGTGGTCAACTTTAAACGAATGGCTTTTCAGATACTCCGATATTTTTATCTGCTCGCTCTCGGTGATGCCTTCGAGCACTTGAAGTTTGCCCTCGGCTTTTCCCGCGACAATCCCCGCCGCGGCTGCCGCCGCTATTCCTTTAAGTCCGCCGGTATTGGGGACAATCACGCTTTTTACGTTTTTCAAGATATTTCCGCTTACGCTTATCTCAACCCTTTTTGGCAAACTGCCCAAGGTTTTGCGAGCGAGCGCAGCGGCGTACGCTACCGAAATCGGCTCGGTGCAACCCATAGCCGGCAAAAGTTCTTCCTTCAAGATGCCTATGTAGCTTTTGTAAGTGACTTCGTCCATACACAAAGCATAAACTATAAAACGCAATTTTGCAAGCACGAATATTTTCCAAAGAAAAACCAACCATCGACAAAATACGTTTGACAGGTCGAAAAAGACTTGCTATACTATTTGAAGTATCAGTTTGATAAGCATTTGGAAGCGTATCGAAGTGGTCATAACGAGGCGGTCTTGAAAACCGTTTGGGTGCAAGCCCACAGGGGTTCGAATCCCTTCGCTTCCGCCATGCTGCTATGGCTCAGCAGGTAGAGCACGTCCTTGGTAAGGACGAGGTCACCGGTTCAAGTCCGGTTAGCAGCTCCAAA
>JAMPEA010000039.1 GCA_023665365.1 Bacillota bacterium | reverse complement strand
CGACGACGAAGAAACGGGGCTTTGACAAAGCATATCGCTAAATTACAAGGTTTTACTCGCTGCGCAGAGCAATAGCAGGATCCTTCTTCGACGCAATCCTCGCAGGAACAAATCCGGCAAGCATACTGAGAAATACGCTGATGAGGAACATCATAACGCAGTGCCACCACTGTACGCTCATAAGCCCGTTGATATTGAAGATTTTGGACAAAATCACACTGCCGATTGCGGAGATTATGGAGCTGAATATGATGCCGATGACACCGGAGTAGCCGCCGAGTATCGCGGATTCGGCAAGGAACACGCGGGATATATCTTTCTTCCTCGCGCCGATGGAGCGGAGCACGCCGATTTCCTTGCGGCGTTCGAGCACGGAAGTATAGATGATGATTGCAATCATTATGGTGGATACGACGAGCGAGATTGCCGCAAACGCAACGAGCACGCCCGTAATCGTATTTGCCATAGTGTTGACAAACGCCATCATCGACGAGAGCGAATCGCCGTATTTAATCGTTTTTTTCGTATCCTTTTCATACTGCTCCAAGAAATCTACGATTTGGTCTTTCGCCTCGAAGCTGTAACAGTAGAAGTTGATGCTGACGAGATAGTCGTCGTTTACAAAGCCGAGCTGGCGCATGAGGTCCATATGCACAGCCGCTTTCAACAGGCTTTCATTCTCCTCATCGTCACTGCCGTTATTGCCCAAGATACTCTGCGCTTTATCGCTGTCTAAAAAGATTGGGTCATTGGGTTTACACTCACGAACCACGTTTTTAGAACCTGTGTTATACGTATATGAGTAGTATATGGGGCTTTCGTAATAATCCGCGCGGTCGCTGACTGCCTCTCTATATAGTTCAAGCATTTTTTGCACGGCGGGGTGATTTCTGGTATGCTCGTGCATAGCGTCGGTGAGCTTGGAGGTATATCCGACTACGCCGTTTATGGACGTTGCCACAACGCCCTTCCTCGGGCGCACGACGCCTACAACCTTGACGGTGTCCGTGCCGTCTGCAAACGTCATGGCGTGCTCGTCGATGAAATTCATATGCAAATCGCTGCGGTCGTGCATAGTCCAGGTGCCGTCGCCGTTGTCTATCAGATAGTCGGCGTTGGTCATGATTTTCATCTCTCTGCCAATCAAATTGTCTACTTCATACGACGCGGACGCAAAGTTTCCGCCTAAAATGGCGCTGAGCACCTCGTCGGTGGATTTGAGACCGAGCATAAACAGTTCGTAGTCCAAAAGCGCGTTGTTTTCGTTTACGACGATGACGACCTCGTTTGCCTTAGCGGGCCATTTGGAATTGCCGACAAGCTCATACTGGTGGTCGAGGAGCTCTTGATTTGAACTCATCTCCGCCCAAGACTCGCCTACAAAAGTCGTCAAATATCCGAGCAGGGTGTTAAAGTCCATCGACATACCCATTATTTCGATTTTATCGCCCATTATCATGTCTATTATATTTTTAAAAGTCGGGTCTTCCATAAAAGTATCGAAAACCGCGTACATCATTTCGGAATACGGATTGACTTTCATATAGACGCGGTCGTCTTCATCCTGCTTTTTTTCGTTGGACGGGTCCTCGACAAAGGCGTTGAATACTGTGCCGTAATCGTATTTGACGTCGGCAAGCTCGCTGTCGAAATTAGTATCTATGTATTTTTTTAAGGATTGCAAATCGTTTTCGCTGATTAAAGAGGAAAAGTTTGAAAGAATACCTCCGAGAACCTTTTCAGTGGTAATCACGTTTTCATCGAAGTCGTCCGAAGAATTGCCGCTGCCCATAAGAGTGGACAAAATCGAATTGATGTCCAAGCTCGACTTGCTGACGGTGAGCGGATAGGACGACAGCGCGCTTTCTTCAAGATTGTTGATGTAGAGTTTCGCGCCCGTGGAAAGCGACAGAACCAAAATGATGCCGATGATGCCGATACTGCCCGCTATACTGGTGAGCAACGTCCTGCCCTTTTTGCTTAAAAGATTGTTCCAAGAAAGACTGATGGCAGTGGACAACTTCATTGCCGTTTTGTCCAACTGCCGTCTTTTTCTGAAAAGGTTTTTTATTCGTTCCCACTTTTCGCAGGATTTTTTTTGTTTTTTCTGGGGAACACTCCCGATAGCCGCGTCGGTATCGGAGGGAGTCTCGTCGGCAGAAGCAATCAGATTTTCGTCCCCGTCTCTTTCGTGCGCACCTTCAAGCGAGACCGAACCGCCGCTTTGCGAGTTGTTTTCGTCGCCGTCGTGCTTGTCGTTTTCATCATTCGAACTGTAAGGCATCGTGTCGCCCTCGATTTCGCCGTCTTTCAAGTACACGATACGTGTGCTGTACTCCTCGGCGAGCATCGGGTTGTGCGTGACCATGATGACAAGCCTGTCCTCTGCAACTTCTTTGAGCAGGTCCATAACCTGTATGCCCGATTCGCTGTCCAACGCGCCCGTAGGTTCGTCGGCAAGGATAATATCGGGATTGTTGACAAGCGCACGGGCAATAGCGACGCGCTGCATCTGTCCGCCCGACAGCTGATTGGGCTTCTTTCTGGCTTGGCTTTCAAGCCCGACTTTGCGCAGGGCTTCGAGCGCGCGAGATTTGCGTTCCTCACGGTCAACGCCGGCAATAGTAAGGCTCATTGCGACGTTTTTTAGGATATTCATGTGCGGAATTAGGTTGTAACTTTGAAATACGAAGCCTATTTTGCGGTTTCTGTACGTATCCCAATCCACGTCATCGTACTGTTTAGTGGAAATTCCGTCGATTTGAATATCGCCCGACGAATACCTGTCAAGACCGCCTATTATGTTGAGTAAAGTGGTTTTTCCGCATCCGCTGGGACCTAAAATGGATACAAACTCATTTTTTCTGAATTCTATTGAAACGCCTTTGAGTGCAAGCGTGCTTTCTTTTTCTACTATGTACTCTTTGGTTATATCTAAAAGTTTTAGCATATAGCCTCCGCTAATATTCGTTTATTTAGCGCGATATAGAGCGGAAATGGCGCATTAGCGCTATAAAATACCCACCCGAAGTCCGAATAAAAGCGTATACGTAAATAGGAATGAATGTAAAACTCTTAAAACACCCACTGTTAAGTGCAATATCTATATCTATTAAGGGTGACGCATCGGCTGGCTGAACCGGCGCTTATTTTATGTTTTATATATATTTATACAGTTATAATAACTGTAATTATAAGACATTTTTAAGAGTTTACCGACTGTCTGAAACGCACTTTCTGCGCCAAACGAGTCGCATTTCGGACTCCTACTGCTCTATAAATTATAATCATAATAACACGGAAATATTTATTTGTACAGTACTTTTTTTAAACAAATGTCAATTTTTTGAAGATAATAATACAAAATTAAAAATATGTACGTTTATTTTGGCGAAATTTTGTAAAAATTTGTTGAAAAATGGTAAAATTTTTCAGATTTTCCGCCCGTCCAAGATAAAAAATGCCGCAACAGGCAAACTGCGGCAAAATCAAGTCGAATTTTCGTAAAATCCGCACGTATCCGACCGCTTATCCAAACGGTTTTTTGCGCCGCCTCTTGCGCCTCTATGCCCGAGCAGTTCTACGCGGCGGCAGACTCAAAATTCTGCGTATTTATGAGAAAATGGCACAAAATACACTTATCGTGTTTTTAACAGCCGAAAACACCCAGATTTTAACCATAAAATACACGTATCGTGTTGCAGACTGAGAATTTTCGATATAATTTGAATTTTGAAAGAAGCAATAACCGTTTTTCAAATAAAAATCGACGGAATATGAAAATGCGCAGAATAAAACACTAATCGTGTTTTATTCTGCTTTTTAGCTCCTCTTTCCGTTCGTCCGTAAGCCTATAACTCTCTCTCGCCTTTTGAACGGATTTTTTTAGCACCCACTCGTCTTTAATGCTCGGCAAAAAGTCAAACGCGACTTCGTAATGCTTGGCAAGCGCGGTTGCAAAATACCAAGCCTTTGCCATTTTGATATAATAATCCTCTCCCGCCGTATCGCGCACGAGTTTGAGGTGTGATATATCGAACTCGCCGTCAAGATAATGCTTTATCATCATATCTATGCCAAAGCGCACCGTGTACACCCTATCGCTTCTGAGCCACTGCTCGATATTTTGAAAAAGCTCCCGCTTGTGCGCGGCAAACGCCTTGGGGTCAAGCAAATCGCATACAGCCCAATTATCGACGTAAGGCAAGAACTCCTCGGTCAGCGCGATTGCCTTGCCGTAGTCCTTTTCCTTCGAGATGATTTCGCCGTGTAAAATCATCTCGTCATAGTAGCGGTGCGGCAACTCCTTTAAAAACTCGGGCAAAATCTCCGTTGAAAATCTTTCGTCTTTTACAAGCGTCTTTGCCAGTTTGCGCATGACGGGTATCCTGACCCCAAGTATTCGCTCCCGCTCGACGGTGGGAATCAGCTTCGAGTGAAAATCCGCATATTTTTCATCGGCGTTTAGTCTTAGTATTTCTATAACGCAATCCATAGTTTCTCCTATTTGCCGCGGCGTATATATCCGTTTGCCGTCGCGTAGCCGAGTAAACTCTTGCACGCTTCGAGTATATCGTTATATGCTATATCGTAGTCGCGCGTCCACCACGGGTCGGCTATGTTGCGCGGATTTTTCGAGAGGTCAAGCATTCTAAAAACCTTGCCCTCCCTGTCTCCGCCGAAAATGTATTTTGCAGAGGCTACGTTGCTCTGCTCGGCGCACAGAAACAGGTCAAACCTATCGTAGTCGGACGCTTTCAATCGCTTTGCCCTATGCGGCAGTATTTCTATCCCCTCGGCGCGCAGTTTGCGCTCGGCGGGCGGATATATGCCGTTCCCCTGCTCCTCGTCGGACGTCCCCGCAGAGTCTATGATAAACTCGTCGCACAGTCCGCACTCGTTTACGAGTCGAGTCATAACGCACTCCGCCATCGCGGACCTGCAAATATTGCCAAGGCATACAAACATAACTCTGAGCATCTTCGCCCTCCACAGTCGTTTTAAAAAGTATAGCACACGCCCGCCCCAAATGGCAACGAGCTTGACTAACTCGCCGCCGAGTTGTATTATTTTAATGACGAAACGCAGTTTGCGTCTTTCTCGCGCCGCCGAGGAAAATACAAAATCGGAGAACATATATGAGAGCGCTCATACAACGCACGTTCAATTCAAAGCTGTCGGTGGACGGCAAGCTCATAAGCGAAATTTCAAACGGACTCACCGTCTTTTTGGGAGTGACAAAAGGCGACACAGAGGAGCAAGCGGATTATTTTGCAAAAAAGCTATCCAATCTTCGCATATTCCGCGACGAAAACGGCAAGATGAACCTAAGTATCAAGCAAGCGGGCGGCGAGATTTTGCTCGTATCGCAATTCTCGCTTGCGGGAACGCTCGGCAAAGGCAGCGGAAATCGCCCCGACTTCGGGCAGGCGGAGCTCCCCGAGCGCGCCCTCGAACTTTATAATCGCGTGACCGACAAGCTCCGCGGCGAGGGCTTGACCGTGAAAAACGGCGTGTTCGGAGCGCATATGTTTATCGAGCAACAGCAGGACGGTCCGCTGTCGTTTGTGTTCGAGTGCTGAGCCCGCTAAACGCCGCCAAGCAAAAAATTCCCCTCATAAATTGACAGTACACGCTTTGTGTATTATATTTATAGCATAAGTTTCTTAGGAGAATAAAATGATACGCAGTTGCTTCCCTCAAAGATTAAAAATGCTTCGGCAGGAAAAGAATATGCTTCAACAGGAATTGGCGGAGCATCTGAAAGTATCAAAGTCCACGGTCTCAGGCTGGGAGGTCGGACGCAACCAACCCGACTACGACAAACTGATTGAGCTCAGCGTCCTGTTCGGCGTATCGGTGGACTATCTGATAGGCAGAAGAAATTATTGAAAAATCCGAATTACATTAAATTGGATTTTGAACCGATTATCGTCATACAAAACACTCCCTCAAACTATAATCCGATTAAGCAAAATATGAGACCATGCCGCCCGTAACGGCAACCGATTACAAAATTTAAGGGGTAAGGGCTGTTTCCGAGTCCGCCCTATACCCCTTAGCAACCCCTTTACCCGAAAACTCCTCATATCCCCCTTGCCCCCTTATTCTTTAAGGGGGAAATTTAAAAAATAAAAACCCTCCCCTACGGAGTCCCCGCAAAATGTTATTTTGTGAGGCGGATTTGAGGGAGGGTGACACACATTGTCGGGTGTATTTAGAGGCACGAACTGTTTACAAATTATACAGTGTCATTGCATTTGCATAAATGTCATAAAACGCTTTTCAAAAACTGTCCCGTGTAGCTGCCCTTGACTGTTGCGACGTGCTCGGGAGTGCCGGTTGCGACAATCTTTCCGCCGCGGTCGCCGCCGTCCGGTCCGAGGTCGATGATATAATCGGCAACTTTAATGACGTCGAGGTTATGCTCAATGACAACTACGCTGTTGCCCTGCTCGACAAGCCGTTGAAGTATGGCAACCAGTTTGCCCACGTCGTGAGTGTGCAAGCCCGTCGTAGGCTCGTCGAGGATATACATTGTCTTGCCCGTAGAGCGGCGGGACAGCTCGGTTGCGAGTTTGACGCGTTGCGCCTCGCCGCCCGACAAAGTAGTAGACGACTGCCCGAGCTTGACGTAGCCGAGTCCGACGTCGTTGAGCGTGGCGATTTTATTGCGGATTTTGGGAATGTTCTCGAAGAAAGTCGTAGCTTCCTCTATCGTCATATCGAGTATCTCGCTGATATTTTTGCCCTTGTAGCGCACTTCGAGAGTCTCGCGGTTATATCTCGTGCCCTTACACACGTCGCAAGGCACGTAAATATCGGGCAGGAAGTGCATTTCGATTTTAATCATTCCGTCGCCCGAGCAGTGTTCGCACCTGCCGCCGCTGACGTTAAAGGAGAAGCGCCCCGCCTTATATCCTCTCGCCTTTGCGTCGGGGAGATTTGCAAACAGCTCGCGTATATCGCCGAATACGTTCGTATAAGTCGCGGGGTTGGAGCGCGGCGTTCTGCCTATCGGGCTTTGGTCTATGCAGATAACCTTGTCGAGATTTTCTATTCCCTCGACGCTCTTGAATTTGCCGAGTTGCAAGCGGCTGTTCATCAACTTGTTTGAAAGCGCGGGAAAGAGAATTTCGTTGACGAGGCTTGACTTGCCGCTGCCCGATACGCCCGTCACGCAGGTGAACGTGCCGAGCGGGATTTCAACGTCAATGCCCGTAAGATTGTTCTGTCTTGCGCCCTTGATTTTAAGATAGCTTCCGTTGCCCTCGCGCCTCGCCTTGGGCACGTTTATTTTGTACTCGCCGCTGAGATACTTGCCCGTGACGGATTTTTCGCTTGCGATAATGTCCTCGACGCTGCCCGCCGCGATGACCTCGCCGCCGTGCACGCCCGCCCCGGGACCTATATCCACGATGAAATCCGCATTTCTTATAGTCTCCTCGTCGTGCTCCACGACTATGAGCGTATTGCCCAAATCTCTCAGGTTTTTGAGGGAGTCGAGCAAGCGCTGATTGTCATTTTGATGCAGACCTATACTCGGCTCGTCGAGGATATAAAGCACTCCCGTAAGTCCGCTTCCAATCTGCGTAGCGAGGCGAATACGTTGCGACTCTCCTCCCGACAGAGTCGCCGCCGAGCGCGAAAGCGTAAGGTAGTTAAGCCCCACGTTCACCAAAAAGTTGAGCCTTGCGCAAATCTCTTTGAGAATTCTGTCGGCTATAAGATGCTCTGTATGCGTAAGCTCCAAGCCCTCGATAAAGTCTTTGAGTTTTTCGATTGACAGCTTTGTCATCTCGTCGATATTTATGCCTCCGACGGTGACGGCGAGCGCCTCGGGTTTAAGCCTCTTTCCGCCGCAGGACGAGCAAGGCACGTCTTTCATATACTTGGCGATTTTCGCCTTAATCATCTCAGAATCCGTCTCGTTGAACCTGCGCGCGAGATTGACCGCAACGCCCTCAAAGCTCGTATTGTAAAATCCGCTGAACCTCTTGGAGTTGTATTCCATAGGAATTCTGTCGCCGTCGTTGCCGTAGAAAATCATATTGATAACGTTCTTCGGCAGGTCTTTAAGCGGCGTATCAAGCGAAAAGTTGTACGCATTTGCAAGCGCCTTGAACTGCGCCGTCATCATTCCCGACATATCCAGCATCCAGCCCGACGCTTTGATTGCGCCTTGATTTATGCTCTTATTCCAATCGGTGACGAGTAAGTCGGTGTCGATTTCCTGCCTGAATCCGAGTCCGCCGCACTCCGAGCACGCGCCGTAGGGATTGTTGAACGAAAAGAGTCGCGGCGTAAGCTCCTCGAAGGACAGTTCGCAATCGGGACAGGCGTATTTTGTGGAGTACAGCACTTCCTCGCCGTCGAAGTCGGCGATGACGAGCCCCTCTGCGAGCTTGATTGCGCTTTCGATTGCGTCGGACAGACGGCGTTCCACGCCCTCTTTTACTACGAGTCGGTCCACCACGACGCTGATAGTATGCTTGATATTTTTGTCGAGCTCGATAGTTTCGTCAAGCGTATAGTTGTTGCCGTCCACCCTCACGCGAACGTAGCCCGCGCGTTTGAGCTGTTCGAACTCCTTTCGATACTCGCCCTTTCTTCCGCGAACCATTGGCGCGAGCAGTTGGAGTTTTGCTCCGCTGTGCTCCATAATTCTGTCGCAGATTTGGTCCACGGTCTGCTTTTCGATGGGACGACCGCACTTGGGGCAATGCGCCTTGCCGATACGCGCGTACAGCAATCTGAGATAATCGTATATCTCCGTCACCGTGCCCACCGTCGAGCGCGGATTGTGCGAGGTGGTTTTTTGGTCGATTGAGACCGCCGGCGAAAGCCCCTCTATATAGTCCACGTCGGGCTTTTGCATCTGCCCGAGGAACATACGCGCGTAACTCGACAGGCTTTCGACGTAACGTCTTTGCCCCTCTGCGAAAATCGTGTCGAACGCGAGCGAGGATTTTCCGCTGCCCGATAAACCCGTAAACACCACGAGCTTATCGCGCGGAATTTCCAAATCCACGTTTTTAAGATTGTTTTCTCTTGCACCTTTGATGTATATCTTATCCATAATTCCTCTGCATAATTGAGCGTCGTTTACTCTAAATACAATGACCCACCCCTTCCCTATGGGCTTTCCCCTCCCACTCGAACACGACGCTCCTCGTAGCTCGCTCTTTCTCTACTTAATTTCTCGTCGTTCGCGGGATGGGAAGTCGGCGCGCGCACGCCTGTTATCGTCCGCTCGACACTCTTACGAGTGCGAGATTATGCCACTCGTTCGCGGGCATATAAACAACACTTGCCCGCTCACTTGTACTTGTTGTGTGCCTTGCGATTGGGCTACGCCGCAATCGCTACGTCACCCAACTCTGGTGCTTGGCACTCCCTTTCTCCGCGCCTTGCGCGTCGCGTTCTAAACTTCGTCACGAGTGTGCGTCGTGTAACACTCTATCAAGCCGACGTTGTTCTAAACTCCGCAAAAAGTGTTTGTCGCACTCACACTCTATCAAATCTCATTCCCCCTTAAAGAATAAGGGGGCAAGGGGGTTTTGAGGAGTTTTCGGGTAAGGGGG
>JAMPEA010000038.1 GCA_023665365.1 Bacillota bacterium | reverse complement strand
CTTAAAAAGTGCAGAAATGAGCGATATTTAGCAAAATATATTGACAAAATTTGTCATTGCACTTAAAATATAGTGTACTAAAAAGATAAAACATACATAGAACAATATATTCTATGTACATTTTTCAGGCAAAAAATGGGCGGAAATGAGGGCTCATCCACAATACGGCTTCCCCTTAGGGGTCCCCATAAACGCCCCTGTTTATGGGGTAAACTTTGAGGGGAAGCTCCGCAGAGCGCAAGCGGAGCGGTGATGAGGTGGATTTAAGAAGATTTAAATATATTACACCTCACCCGTCACTGCGTGACACCCTCCCCTCAATGGGAGGGCATAAGAGGTGGGATAATAAAATATATTACACCTCATCCGTCACTGCGTGACACCTTCTCCTCAGAGGAGAAGGCGTAAACCGAAAGGGAAGGCATAAATGGATAAGGGGCATATAGATTAGCAAAAGAAATTTAAACGGCAAAAAGAGAAACGACACAACGAGAAACGACATAAACAACAAGAAGATAGATGACGGAAAAATAAACGGAAATTGAAAGGCTGTTTGGTCTGGATTGCTTCGGCAACTGAGGTTGCCTCGCAATGACGGGCGGAAAAATAAACGGAAATTGGAAAGAGCCGAAAAACGGCAGAGGTGCGGAAATGGTTAGGAGAAAGAGAAGAAGCGTAATTGCGGCTGGGTTGCTTGCGGCGATACTGTTTGCGGCGGCGATATTGGGATGCTTTTATTTGAGCGGCTTTGATTTGGATACGGCGAGCGCGCTCAACTCGTCCAACTCGGCAAACGCATACATGGTAAGCGACAGCGGCAAGGGAGACGCGCTGACAGAGGCGTGGGACGAGTCGACGACCTCTTTCAACGAGGACGTTATGGCAGACCTCATTACGGCAATCTCGCCCGCTACTTCGGATTTGGAGAGTTGGCTGAACACCCAAACGGGCAAGGTTGCAAACGCCGAAGCGATAAGGACAAACGTAAAAGCCAACACGACAAAGACGCAAGGCGTGCTGTTTAGGATGAACAAAATAGATTGGATGGTGTCCTATCTTACGCTTGTCAATATCGACGGAAATGACACGGTGGTCGCGACGCTTTATGCGACAGGTCCTATCACAACGGCAAAGTTTCACTCGTCAAACATGTCCAACTACGTTGACGCGGATATAAGAACGACAATCAAAAACAACGCGTCGCTGGCGCTTTTTAAAGACGACACTTCAAAAGAGGATGACTTTTCAGATTTATACATAGTCAAGCCCGACAAAATCGATTGGCAAAAAACAGGGCAAGCAAACACTCAATACAATGCCTACGTCGACAAGGCGGAAAACCACAACGGGACTGCCGCTTGGAAAGACGACACCGTGTGGCTTCCGAGCCAATATGAGATAAACTCCACAGCAGGTAAGTACGAAACGGCAACGGGCTTATGGGCGCTCTCGACCGAGCAAAAGGGCTTTGACACCTCGGTGGCTTCCTACTCGTGGCTGCGGTCTGCTTCTCCTAGTAATAATGCCTTCCTTGTTTACTCCTCCGGCGGACATAACGGCAGTCTTGCAAGCTATAACTTCGGGTTGCGTCCTGCGCTTCACTTAAATCTGACATCTGCCGCGCTGGGTGCGGCAGGCGCTCCCAAAGACCCTGACGACACGACAACGACCGAGTACGACGGAACAGACCAAACTCTGGTCACGCTCAACAACGCGGGCAATGCGCCGAAGTGGTACAAGACAAAATACTACGAAGGGATGACCGACGCGGTGAGCGGAGAGGACAAAAACCACGGCGGAACGGTGAATTATCAAGGCGGCGAACGCCGCATGAATATATCCTATTATACTGCGTCGGGCGCGCAGGTGACTACTGCGCCGCACGACGCCGACGTTTATTGGGGGAGGGTCGAGATTGCCGAGGGCTGGCAAAACGAGGAAAACGCCAAAGCCGACGCAGCGGGCAGAGAGGCAAAGACGATAAAGTTCGACGGAACGCCCGATACGACCGACCTAAATCACCCCGAGAGCGACACCGTGCGCTGGTTTAAATTTACCATTGACCCAAAACCGATAGAAGTCACTGCGCCGAGTTACAATACGACTACGATGGCGCTGACAATGCCCACGTACAGCAAGAGCGACTGCTACGAAAATACGGGGCTTCCGTTTGCCGCGGTGAGGATAACCGACAGCGCGGGCAAATACGACAAAATCATCACCGACCCCACGTCAAGCGATATGCCGAATACACGCGGCGATTACACCGCGACAGCAGTGTTTGTAAATTCCGAAACGGATAAGACCGCATACGATGGCAACTACAAGATAAAGACCTCAAAAAGCTGTACGTTTTCAATCTCGCGCACAAGAGTCCCGCAACTGAGCATAAGCGGGCAAAATAAGGTTGAATACAACGGCGATACGCAAGAGTTTATCCTAAACAACTACAACTCCGATTGGCTCACTCTTGCAAAGCTCGACCTGCCGAGCGGCGTTACGCTCATCGGCGACGACGCAAGCGGCTATAAGCTGCGCGCCAAAACCGTCGACACGTACACTATGACGTGCACATTGATCGATACCTACAACAACTGCTGGTACGTAGGCGGAAGCGAGTCCACGAACGCGCAGACGTTCGATATAACCATAGAACCAAAAAGCCTGTCCGTTCATTTCAATAGCAGCGCTTCCTCTTTTGAGATACGCAAGGACGACGCGCAGACAATCTCTTACAGCACGACGGGGGTCTGCGACGGCGATAACGTCTCTTTGAGTTTTACTTATAAATTGAAAGGTTCTTCATCCGATATAACCGTCACGGGAGGCAGTATAAACTGCGCCACGCTCGCCGTGGGCGAATACGTCGCCTCCGTCTCGCTTGACGGCGCAAAGGGCGATAACGGCAATTATAAGATTTCGGGCGGCTCGGTTACGCAAAATTTCAAAATACTCAAAAAGGGCATCACGGTCGACAGCGTAAGTTGGCAGTGGTCGCAAAATAGCGGCACGCCGACCGCCGTCCCGTCCTCCGCAGGGACGCAAAGCGTTCCCTATGAGGTGCAGTACAACGGCAGGGAGTATAAATTCGAAGTTGCAGGCTCGCTCCCCAACGGCACTGCTTTCGATACTTCCGCATCGGGCTTTAACGGCGGCTATAAAAACAGCGCCTTTACAAATTATCAAGCGAACGCCTACGAAGTCACCGTGCGCCTCGTCCCGACAGGCGATTATGAGTTTGTAGACGCAGGCGGAACTACGCTCACCACTCAGTATAAAGAGTTGAAGCTCTACGTCAAGGTCTTGCAGGCTAAATACGATTTGTCAACGCTGAGTTGGAGCGACGATTCGTTTGAATACGACGGCTCATATCGCACAGTCACCCTCAAAGGGCTCGGCGAAAACGCGCTTTTGAGCTTGACCGTCGGCAACAACGACTATACGGGCAACAGCTATCAAAACGCAGGCAACTATACGGCGAGCGTCATTCGCTTTACAAACGGCAACAGCAATTATATCACTCCCGTCAGCACCAACACGGATAGCTATACGGGCTCGTTCGAGTGGTCGCACAGCTGGCAAATTACCCAAAAAACCATTCCGCTCATTTGGGAAACGCCCGATTATACTGACAAAAACGGCGGAGTTTTCGGATTTCCGCAAATAAAGGACTATCACAGCCATATAGATTATTCCTATCAGTCCGCAGACGACTCTTTCAACGCAACCGGCAGTATTACAAAAGCCGATATCTGCCTCGTCGAGGGCGTTATGACGCGCTATCTCGTCACCGCCGCGGTGAAGTCGTCCTCGCAAAATAACTACGTTCTCGCAACCGACGGCGAAAATCCCTTTAAGCTCACCATAGGTCAGACAAAAACCAAAATCATCGTCACGCTTGCTTCAAACTCCGCTACCTATAACGGGCAGGCGCAGGGCGTAACGTTGCAGATTGCCGACGAAAGCGGCAATTCCACCGAGCTTACGCAAAACGACTTCGGCATAGCCTATTATCTTGCAAGCGATACGTCCCTTTCGACAGACCTGGGCGCTCCCGTCAACGCGGGCGCATATAAGGTCGTTGTAAGGCTCACGGGCAATACAAACTGGTACTTCATTCAAGACGGCAGCGCCAAGTTCGATTACACCGTGCAAAGGGCTACGCTTCCTTTCGACGGCGTGCATTGGGATTATTCCGACCCATTCGTTTTCACCTACGAAAACGGCGCTAAGACGGAATTTTCCGTTGTGCTAGTCGACGGCGAAGACAACCCCCTCGACGTTGCGCTTTACGGCTTGGTGTACAGCAACAATACCCGCAGTGACGTGGGGCAGTCTACGGCAAGCGTGACTTTCAACGTCGATACAAACAACTACGAGCCCGTCGATACGTCATCGGTCGCGTCCACCTTGCAGTTTACGGTCGAAAGACGCGAGTTCAGCAAGCCATCCGCCAAAAACGCCGAAATCCTGTTCAGCGGCAACACCCTTGCGATTATCGACGAGATTAACTTCGGCGAGGGCTGGGAAAACTACTTCGACGTCAAGTATACCGCAAACGACAACGCCACAAACGGGCAGATGACCGACGCGGCTACCTATAAGGCGACGTTCTCCATCAAGGACGGCATCAACACCGACATCATCACAAACGTCAGCTTCGAAAACGAGGATACCCGCGCCAAAACCGTCACAATTAAAATTCTTCCGCAAACCCTCACAGTCACGGGTTGGAAGGGGAGCATACTCAAACCCATCATCACCAACTCCGAGGGCTCTGCCGCAGACCCCGCGTTTTACAGCGTCAGCTACACCGACGCGCAGGGCGCAAGCGTAAGCAATATAAATAACGCGCCCGCGGGCACGTACGTCGCGCGCGTGAGCGTCGCGGCAGGCGTAAATCCGCAAAACGTCGTCATCGTCTGTGCCGACGGCGTAAACGACTTTAAAGAGTTTATCCTGTTCGACGACAGCGAGCCGCCATACGTCATAGACGTTTCAAACCTCAAAAAAGCAAGCGTCGAATACAGCGGAAAGCCCTATACCTTTAAGTGGGCGGACTTCGGCGGCAACGAGGACGACGCTAAATACGTGGAATTCTCCGGCTCGCGCACGATTGAGGGCGTAGGCTCGGGCACGGTCACGATTGTGGTCAAACCCACCGAGTACGCCGAGTTCTCAAACGGCGCGGATTCGCTTACGCTCAACGTCGAGGTCGTAAAGGGCAAGGTGTCGGCTGATTGGGATAAATCCCTCAATCCGCCCGTGCTCAATCTCGCCGCCGCGCATAAGAAAATGGTCGAATATAAGTATTACGACGAGATAGGCGACGAAGTGTCGAGCTTTACCGAGGGCGAAACCTATACCGTCAGCGCGGTTCTCCTCGACGAATACCGCAATCTCTACGGCTTCTTCGAGGACGGCGAGTACGTCAATTCGCTTACCACCTCTTTCACCGTCAAAGCCCTCGTCTCGGTCGAAGTGCCTACGTTTAAGGACGGCGGAACGCTCGAATACGACGGAGACGCCCATACGTTCGAGCTCGAATTCGCCGCAGATACCGCGCAATACGTCGACGTTATAGGTTCGCTTACGCGCACCAACGCCGATACGTATTCCGTCACACTGCGCCTCAAAGCCGGCGCTATCTGGTCGGACGGCTCTACGGACGATAAGACCGTCACATATGAAATCACCAAAAAACGCCTCGACTCCGATTGGAATACGGACGGCGATACGCCTACGCTCGTCGTCGCGGATTTGCCCGCCGACGCAGTTACCTACGTTTTCTACGACGAGAACGGCAAAGAGACAACTAAGCTCTCGGCAGGCGGCAATTACCGCGTCGTCGCAAGACTTACTTCGAAATACTCCCAAAACTACGGCTTCGGCGAGGCGCTCGAATTCGAAACCTCCGAGTTCGAGTTCGTCCCCGATAAGGATATCAAAATCAAAAGCGGCAACGAAAGCTTTATCGATAAGCTAAAAGACCTCATAGACTCCGGCTTCCCGCTGTGGCAAATCGTCACTATGGCTGTCGGCGGTCTGCTTGCCGTCATCTTCGCTATCAAGACCGCGCAGTACGTCAGCCGCAAAAATAAGCTGGTTAAAAACGCCAAAAAGGGCGGTTTAAAAGTTGCAGGGTTACTTCCCGTATTCTCGTCCGAGGTCGTGCTTGCAGGGCTTTCCAATCAGATTTGGAGCATCATGGCGTTCGCTTTCGCAGGATTTGCCGTGATTATGTTCATAGTCGCGCTCATCACCCGCAAGGCGTGGAAAAAGGCGGAACTTAAATACGGCGGCGACAGCGGCGAAGGCTCGCAACTCAATCAAATTATGCAAGCCTTACAGACAGGCAACGCGCTCGTCCCGTCCGCTCAAAGCGCCGACAGCCTTGCGCTTATCGCCGAAATGCGCCGCGAAATGGAAGAACGCGAGGAACGCTATCGCCGCGACGAAGAAACCCGTCGCCGTGAAGAAGAAGCCCGTCGCCGCGAGGAGGAGGCGCGACATAGAGAGGAAATCGAAGCCCTTCGCGAGGAACAGTCCAAACGCGACGACGCTATGAAGATGATGCTCGCACGTATGATGGGCAAAAACGTCGATGAGGACGGCGATATGAATTACTATGGGGCTGTGGACGATACCGACCTGCTCGTGCAAAAGGTCATCGCGGGCTTGCTCCCCGCCGTTCAGCAGATGATGCCCGAAAGTACCGCATACCTGTCAGCTCCCGCCTACGAGCAGAGCGCAAGCGATATCGAGGCTATCGCCGATAAAGTCGCCGAAAAGCTCGGCGCAAATTTGCCGCTATCCGACGAGAACAACGAAAAGTATGACGCGCTCCTCGATGAGGTCAAGGACCTTAAAAAACAGCTCGTCGAAGCTCAATCCGATGCTAACGACGAAAACTATCGCGCTCTAACCGATCAAATCGCCGAGCTGCAAGAACAGTTATCTAACAATTCTGATACATTGGAAGACGACCGCTACGACGAGCTCCTCGATGAGATGAAAAATCTCAAAAAACAAATCGCTAAGGGCGCCGATGTCTCCGTTGACGTCGATGACCTCGCTAAGAGAGTCGCCGAGCAAATGACACCGTCGCAGGTAAACGTCAATCTCGATGAAATTGTAAGCAAAGTTACGGAAAAGGTTAATTCCAATAATACCACTATCGTGCAGGACGTTTCGGACGAGAAAATGCAAGACGTCTTTAATAGAATGGCGCAGATGCAACAAAAGATTGACGATATGGCGTTTATGTCCGTGGACGAACTCGACGACGATGACTTCGACGACGAGGAAGAATGGGACAGCATCCTCGACGAGGACGATGACGATAATTTTGTGGAGTCCGTCATCATCGAAGCAGATGGAACTGTTAGAAAAATCTCACCCAACTTCCGTATGCGCTTAAAGGAAAGCTCGGACAAGAACCGCGAGTGGTATGCGGCAATCAAAAATCTGTTCTGCTCGCAAAAGGGCGTAACGTACAGAGTTTGCAAACGCGTAGAAAAGATACGTTATCAAGGACAAGTCATCGGCGTAATCGGCATAGCCAAGCGTTCTATAAAACTGTGGCTTGCGTTAAAGCCTTATGAGTACGACGCGCGCCGTTACCACCATAAGGACGTGTCGGACAAGCCTCGCTTCGTAGACGTTCCGTTATATGTGCGTGTCGGCTCAGACCGCGCATTGACCCGCGCGGAAGAACTTATCCTTGCACTATTCCAAGACTTCAATATGGAAGCGAGAAAACGCTATACAGACAGGAGCATACAAGAACTCATCTTCACCTTGAAGCATAATAGGTTGCTTACGAATAAACAGTATAAGCACAACCTGTGCGAGAATATGCACGTCCATGACTGCGACGTATTAGACGACGAAACCGCGGAGAAGTGCATTGAAACCAAAAACGTAGACTTCATTGACGACAGCATTATCGCCACGGTTAAGCTCGATGACATAGACGCAAAATTCCAAGACGGCAACCGTGTGACTTTGGAAAAACTCCGCAAGCTCGGACTTGTCAGCGCGGATTGCACAGGCTACACCGTGACAGCAGATAAACGCCTCACAAAACCGCTCATCATCGTGGCGAATGACTTTACCTTGACGGCAGTGAAGTTAATAGCGCTTACGGGCGGTCGCGCTATACGTCTAACACAGGTTTAAAAAGCACGAATATTTAATTCTGTGTCTGTGACATTCATTTTCACTGTCACGGACAAAACATATTCCCCGTAAAACATTTAGTTTTGCGGGGATGCGCATTTAATGGTTATAGGAGTGCCGTTTTATAATGTTTTCTGCGATAAAATAGATTTTTTTGGATTTAATTAAAGAAGCTAATCGTAATATCAATGGTTACAACTATATTATGAAAAACATCAAAACTGAAATACCAAAGTTGGATACCGCATTTTGGAATTTTTTTGCTTTAGAGCAAGAAGATCTAATAAGAGATTATACTTCTAAATCGCAAAATATCGCGAAAGCAATTCAAAATTTGACATCAAAAATAGGCGAATTAGGAAATAAAATTAGTTGTATTGATGCAAGAATAATTTTTGAAAATCAAAATGTTACAAGTGTACAACCTACAATTGATAAGATAAATCATTCGTTGCGCACATATGGCTTTGATGGCTTCACTATAGTTCCTTCTACAGAAAATCAAAACTGCTATATGATTAAAAGAAGCGATGGAACACTTGTGAAATCCACATTGAGCGAAGGCGAGGCGACATTTATTACATTTTTGTATTTTGTTCAAATGTGTGAAGGAGCTTTAAATACCGATGATATTCATAAGAATAAGATTATTATTTTAGATGATCCTACCAGTAGTTTGGATAGTACAGTGTTGTTTATAGTAAGTACTATTATTAAAGATTTAAAAAATAAGATTATACATAATAGTTCTGCGATTAAACAGTTATTTGTAATGACGCACAATATATATTTTCATAAAGAAATATCATTTGATTATAAACATTATAAGGATAATGTGCATTTTTGGATATTAAGAAAAATTGGTAATGTTTCCTATATTAATGATTGCAATAATAATAATCCGATTAAAACGTCATACCAATTATTATGGGATCAAATAAAGGAGAATAACTCGCTTTCTTGTGTAGTGGTAAAAAATTGCATGAGAAGAATTTTGGAAAGTTATTTCTCATTTGTAGGAGATGAATGGCAAGATAAAATTATAGATAAATTTGATACTGTTGAAGAAAAAATAATAGCGCAATCATTAATTAGTTGGATTAATGAAGGTTCGCATGATGTGCCAGATGATATTGATATTGATCCATATGGCGATATTGGCTTGTACAAAAAAGTATTTCGAGAAATATTTATTAAGACTAATAACGAAGAACATTATAAGATGATGGGAGAAAACAATTAATTCCTTATTCGTTAAATCAGCATTTGGGTTCAATCAGGATACTTAATGCACTACAACCTTTGTAGTATGGAATTGCTGTAAGCAAAGAAAAGCGCTTGGTATGGTGATTATCGAGCGCTCTTTTGTCACATATGGATGGCTCGTTGTGTTTTTGTAGGTCAATGTGCAAGTTCTTTTTTGGTGCCGTAATTTTTTAATTTAAATGGGTTTTGAACTTATATTATAGTTTATTTCTATAATTATATTTCTTTAAAACTTGCTTTTTTCGAGTTGTCGTAACCTCAGTATATATTTGAGTTGTTGCTACGCTTGCGTGTCCAAGTATTTCTTGTACAGAGCGTAGGTCAGCACCGTTTGCGAGAAGATTAGTTGCAAACGTATGACGTAAATAGTGTGGTGTAGACTTAATGTTTATTCGAGCTTTCTTAATATATTTTTTATATATGTCCTCAATGCCGTGTATTGTTATTGGTTGTCCATATCGGTTTACAAATAGATGATTATCATTTGCTTTTCTGCGCTCTTTAATCAATATGTGCAATCTGCTCCAAGTGATGGGAGATGATATGTAAATCAATCTCTGTTTTCTGCCTTTTCCATGAATTAAAAGCGTGTGTTCCGAAATGTTTATATCTTCAAGGGTAATTGAAGCTGCTTCTCCAATTCTTATACCTGTGCATACTAATAAATCAATGAGAGCGGAATCACGGATAAACCCTGCCTTTGCAAAAGATGTTAGATTAGTCGTGTCAATGTTAAAACAATTAAGCAATTTTGTAACTTCGTTTACTGAAAGAGTCTTAGGTAGTTTTTGTTCTTGCTTGAATTTGAATTTCAGTCGTGTAAAAGGGGAGGATGGTATCTCTTCACAATTAAGAAGATAATCATAGAAGATTTTTAGAGTGATAATTTTTCTGCGGATAGAGGTGTCTTTGAGGTTTAAGTCTGCACTTAGATATGCTACAAAAGCACAGATATCCGGATGCAGGATATCATCTTCAAAATTGAAAAATTGTGTAAGGTCGCTCTTATATGCAGATAATGTTTTGGGCGATAAGTTCTTTGTTACTTGCAAATAGATAATAAATTTTGATAAATAATTCATAATTTCTCCAAATTTTTTTATTATAGTCTTGAAAATTATATCAATATATGGTAAATTATGGATAAGATAACTATTAATTATTTGAGGAATACTAATGTCTACAATATTTAAATTGGATAGA
>JAMPEA010000037.1 GCA_023665365.1 Bacillota bacterium | reverse complement strand
TTTTACAAACATTACGCAAAAATCTTTTGCTTGGTGTGCCCTTACCCCCTTAATATTGAGGTTACACCTCATCCGTCACTACGTGACACCCTCCCCTCGAATACACCCCATCAAACGCGGAGGTTTGACGGGGACCCCGTAGGGGAGGGCTTTTATACTTTACACCGCAACACCCCCTTAAAGAATTCTATATAGATTGACATTTATTTAAAAATGATATATATTCAAAAAGACAATTAGGGCATAGCACCTAAGGCGGTTGACCTCTCCTATAAGGGGGAAAACGGCGTAGCAATACGCAATATTCTTCGTAGGAGGTGGTTTTTATGGATGATAGACTTATAATGTTCCTTCAATTTTTAAAAGAATTGAATATGATATCGTCTTATACGGTATCGGGCAACAAAATCTACATAACCGTAAAAAAATAACCGCCGAAGTTTGACAGCGAAGGCGGTTAATTTTTTAACTTGCATTGAGGTCAACCGTTAAAGGTGTATCCCTAATTGTCAAATTTATTATATGCGGCATTTCAGATAATGTCAAGGTTTTAGAGCAAAAAAATAACCGTCGTCGCTACGCTTCTCGCAATGACGAACGGGTGCATGTCGCCCGCGCTGTAAATAAAACAGTCAGCATAATAGCGTTAGCGTCTTGCATACTGTTTTGTTTACGGCGGGGGGTCATCATTAAATTTTTGTTCCTTTAAGGATTATGCGCTTCTGCGGCTTATAAAAATCTTTTCGTATGCGCACGGATTTTATCAATTTTCCGTTTTCAAAATAATCTAAGTATCCCTCTGACTTTATCCCGTTTTTGCCGTAGGTATCAATCACTTCCTCGCCAAGTGGGAGCGTATCGTCATCGCGGTATTCCGTCTCGTGCGGGATTGTCTCGACCGTCTCTGAGCGGCGGCGAATGGACGCGCTGTCGCAACCGTAGATTTCGGCGCGGATATACTTGCCGTCGGTCAGCACTTTCAAGGTGACTTTGCCCGACAGCGTATTGACAAAGCGGAAATCCGTCTCGCTCGACACCATAGCGTCAAAGGACGGCGCGACATAGCTTACGGGCAGAGAGTGCGCCGCAACCTGCGATATGCTAAGCCCCGCGAGCAACGCGCAGTTGTATAGCGTGCTCGACACTTGACATACGCCTCCGCCCACGCCCTCTATAAATTCGCCGTCCTGTATGATAAACGCGCTTTTAAAGCCGTTTGCCTCGGTGCGTCTGCCCACGCAGTCGTTAAAGGAAAATTCGTCCTCGGGATAGAGGGTAGTTCCGCTTATCTTGCGCGCGGCGAGCTCCACGTTGAATTTGCGATTTTCGGAGCTTTCGCCGTAGTACGTCGAAAAATGCGCTATGAGTTTGGGTGCGTCGGACGTTGCTTCTGCTTTCATATTCCCTCCGCCGAGCGCCGCGAAAAAGACCGCCAACGCGCTCATTATCAGTATAGTCGATTTTGCTACGCCTTTGTGTCTCATAAACATATTATGTTTTATTTGCCGAAAAGTATCGCGCACTGTCGCTTAATTATACGCGCTTACAAATTTTTACTTGCGCGGCATTATGCGCCTTGGATTTTAATATATTTTATGGATAATGGATTGGCTTATTTTGATTTTATCTCTCGTCGCGGGCGTGGTAGGGACGGGGCTCGGCGGAGTCATAGGCGCACTGCTCAAAAACAGAGGTTCGCGCGTTATGGGCAGAGTGCTCGGCTTTGCGGGCGGAGTTATGGCGGGCGTTGTCGCGTTCGAGATGATTCCCGAAGCCATCGGCGCGTCCGCAAAGATAGGCAAAATCGCGGGGATTTTCCTCGCGGTCGGCACGGCTATAAGCGGAATGATTATAATTTACGCGATAAATAAACTGCTCGATTTCATCGAAAACAAAAAGCAAACAAGCGGCGCAAAAAACCCTGTTTTATCCGCAAAATTCCAAAAAAACGCAAAAGGCGCCAATAAAATCCGCGTGTTTTCGGGCATAAGTCGCATCTCGGACGCAAAAGCGGGGCAAAATGCGTCTCGCAAAAATATGATAAAGGCGGGGACGATTATGCTCGTCGCAATCGCCTTGCACAACTTCCCCGAAGGCATGGCGATTGGGGCTTCCGGCTCGCTCGGCACGGGAATGGGCGCGATTATCGCGTTGGTTATCGCGGTGCATAATATCCCCGAGGGCATGGCAATCTCCGCGCCGCTTGTCAGCGGCGGAGTAAGCGGAATTAAAGCTGTTTTTCTCACCGCGCTTGCGGGCGCGGCAACCATACTCGGCGCAGTCGTCGGACTTGCCGTGGGCGACTTGGGCGAAATAGCAACGGGCGTATGTCTGTCGCTCGCAAGCGGCGCGATGCTTTACGTCACCTTTTGCGAGATACTGCCGCAGTCCATATCGATGAACGACGGCGAAGTCCCCTCAATCAGCTTGCTCGCAGGGCTTATCTGCTCGATTTTCTTTGTGTTTATATTGTAGAATTTAAAATAGGCAAATCGTTTTTGCTATTTATTTGCAATATCCATTTGCCGATGAGGTTTACTGCAAGCAATACTATGATAAATAATATCAAATCGACGGCGACCTTATTTAAAGTTCCTATTACACCATTAGGGCTATCCCAAAGGAATTTCCATACGCCGTCAATACTGTGCAGAATGTATAAATATAGAGAATTTTTGCCGAGGATTTTCAAAGGCTCTATAAATTCTTTCAATTTAGACAATAGTTTTGAAATTTCGGCAATCGCAAGCGTAGCCGATATTGCGCATACGTAGCAGATTGGAAATAGCGGATAGCGTCTTATCGCAAGCTCCAAATATGAGCTTGTAAAACTGTTTGTCGTTGTAAGATAAAACGTGAATATCCAAATAATCAAGCATATTGTCAAGCGCAAAATCGATTTGCCCGTTTTTTCGCTTTTAGCGTTATAGTTTTTAGGTTTGGTTTTTAAGTAATAACCGAAATAGAAAAAGGGCATTATCGCCAGAACAACGTCAAGAGAAAACGGAAGCCAGTGAGACGTTATGCCGAAAATAACGCCAATTAAAGATGAAACCGTACAAATTATTATCAAAGTGTGGCGCGAGAATTTCATTTGCAAAAAATCAAAGATATTACGCCCTATGAACAACGCAAACAAAAACCACGGCATGCCCAATGCGGGAACGTATACGTTGTCGAAGTTTGTTTTCACTCCGCTTGCAAATACAAGCATGTAAAGTTTATTTCGCCAAAACTCTCCGACGGAAGCAACGTTTGGATTAAGGCAAATATCATACGCCAACGATATAAAAAACAGCGCGATAGCGGGAATAATCAAGTGTATAAAGGATTTTTTGAAGTTTGCTTTGAAAGACGCGTTATCGCGCGAATACTTGAACGTTATGGCACTTAGAATGAAAAATATAGGCATGTGAAATGAAAATATAATGCCTCTAAGCGCCCCGCCGCAAGTATGCCCAATAATAACGGTTAAAATGGTAATGCCTTTTGCAATATCAATCCAGTCTATTCTGCCCTTTGCGTTGTTCATTAGATTTTGTGCCTCTGTAACTCGGGAAAGACGCAAAAAATATAACAAGTGCATCCTCGCCTGATTTTGCCACAAATCCGTACAGAAATATACTGAACACTACGCGAATAAATACACTTGTTACCAAAGTAAGAAGCGTACAGCATATTTCCGATTTAAATTTGTGGCAAACTAATTTTAGCATTGTATATAATTAAAGTCAACTTTAATAGTTTTTAGAGATATTCTTGCGGCATAAACCGTTGTCAACCTATTTTATCATTTTGGTTGACAACGCTTCTTTTTGCGGCATATAATTTAGCGGAATCAGGCGGTTAATATGGCGCACGCAAAAAATTTACAACTCAATAGGGCGAAAAGACGCAAAAATCGCACGCTTCGCCTTGTGCTTATAGCGGTGTTTATCGCGCTCATCGCAGTGGGCGCGTTTGTCAAGTTCCCCGTCGGGATAGTCCCCGTATCTATGCAATGCGCTATGTGCGTGCTCTGCGCGCTTATGCTCGGGGCTAAGGACGCGACGATTGCCGTCGCAATCTATATCGCTATGGGGCTTGTGGGCATCCCGATATTTACGGCGGGCGGTGGATTTTCCTACGTACTGCAACCCACGTTCGGATATTTGCTCGGCTATCTTGTCGCAGTGCCCGCGGGCGCAATCGTCGCAAGAGGCGTGAAAAATACATCGCGTCCGAGGCTTTGGCGATTGCTCCTCGGCGCGTTTTGCGCGCTTGCGATTTTGTATACAATCGGCGTTATGTATATGTATCTCATGCTCAACTTCTATATTGGCAAGGCGATGGAATTGTCAAAGGCGTGGCTCACGGGCGCGGCTGTGTTTTTGCCCACCGACTGTATGTGGTGCGTCGTCGCCTCGATTGCGGCGTATAAGGTCGTGCCGCTCGTCTTTCGCAAAAGCGAGGGAATGTTTAACCTCCGCGCCGACCTGTGCAACGAGGAGTACGAACGTGAAATTTAATCGTCATTGCGAGGAACGTAGCAATCCGGAAAAGCCCTATATCCCCCTTGACCCCCTTATTCTTTAAGGGGGAAATATGGAAAATTATACAAAAATCGTCAAAACGTTTCAAATATTCTCTATTGAAAATTTTTGTACAAATACGCAAAAATTTTCAATAGGATTATTGACTTCATTATTTTGCTATGGCATAATAGCAATATAATTAGTTTATCGGAGTAATTATAATTATGGTTATCAATCGAGACTTTTATCTCAATAGGCTGGTCGATCATAAAAACAACGGAATGGTTAAAATCATAACGGGTGTAAGAAGATGCGGAAAATCTTATCTATTGAACACCTTATTTTATAATCATCTTAAAAGTTCGGGCGTTAGCGACAGCCATATTATTAGGATTGCATTAGACGATTATAGCAATAAGGACTTATTAAATCCCGACAATCTATATGCGTTTGTGAAAAGCCAAATAACGGATGCCGACAATTATTATATCCTGCTTGATGAAATTCAGTTGGTGAAAGACTTTGAAAGTGTGGTCAATGGATTTTTGCATATTGACAATGCGGATGTCTACGTTACAGGAAGCAACTCAAAATTTTTATCAAGCGATATAATAACCGAATTTCGTGGCAGAGGTGATGAAATAAGGGTATATCCGCTTTGCTTTGCCGAATATTATTCGACCGTCGAGAAGGACTTGCCATTTAATCAAGCGTGGCTTCAATACGCAAAATTCGGAGGAATGCCACTTTGCTTGACGATGAAATCGGAAGCGGATAAAATCAAATATCTTACGGGATTATTTGAAACAACCTATTTGGCGGATATCATAAATCGTCACAACCTGCGAGGCAATGCCGAGATAAACGAGCTTACCGACGTTTTGGCATCGTCGGTCGGTTCGCTTACAAATCCGCTTAAATTGTCCAACACATTCAGTTCGGAAAAACATTTTACGTTATCGGTTAATACAATATCGACATACTTGGATTATTTGCAGGATTCGTTTTTAATCGACAAAGCAGTACGCTTCGATATTAAAGGCAAACGCTATATAAATACTCCGTCAAAATATTATTTTGTCGATGCGGGTTTGCGCAACGCAAGGCTTGCCTTTCGCCAAAGAGATTTCGGCTCGATGATGGAAAATGTCATTTATAACGAGTTAAAGCTCCGCGGCTATTCGGTTGACGTCGGAGTTGTCGAGGCAAACTCAAAAAAGAACGGAACGACTCAAAGAAAACAGTTTGAAGTGGATTTTGTTGTCAATTCGGGCGACAGACGATATTATATACAATCTGCTTATACTATGCCGAGCGAGGAAAAAATCAAACAAGAACAAGCCTCGTTGCTAAATATAAACGACGCATTTAAAAAAATAATCATCGTAAATGATGAAACTCTCACGGGATATAACGAACAAGGCATACTGGTGGCGACGCTCTCCGATTTTTTACGTTCACCCGAAGCGACGTTGAATTGGTAGTATATCAATAGAATAATAACGCGAATTAAGCATATACAAAAACCGCAGTTTTCTGCGGTTTTTGCGTGTAGCAACAACGTGACGATTTAATCAGTCGTTGGGATTTATATCGCCGTCGGTGCAGTGGATAACCTCGATATTTTCAAGATCTTGGTTTATTACTCCAAGTGCGTTCCACTGCGCTTTTGTACCTTGATAATTTATGGTTTTTAGGTTTTCGGCATAGCGGAAACTTGTATATCTTAAACTTGTAATACTGCTTGGGATAGTTATCGCAGTGGTTTCATCGGGGAATAAAAGATGCTCGACTCCGACAACGGGTTTGTTGTTATACGTGGAGGGGAGAACCAACGTCGCGGGCGCTTCGTTGTAATAGTAGCCAGTGATGATATATTCGGTCTTATCCTCGTTTTCCTCAAACGTAAACCCGAGTTTGTTTTTCAGATAATACTTGTACGACCCGTCCGATTGCTTTTTAACGTAGCTATCGCTTGAATATTGCGAGAGGTCAAGATTGAAAAAGTCTTCTTCATCCTCACCCTCTTCCACAATTTCCGCGACATATTCAGCAGAGTAATAGCTATATTGTCTTGATATATTTCCTACTGTTGGCACTCCGTAAACATTTACAATATCAACATTACTCGAATAAGCGGCAATACTAAGACCCACATAATTGTTGTTTGCATTTACTTCTTTTTTGAGAGAACTGTTGAAAAATCCCAGAATTGACTGTGTTTTTGCTTCTGTCGGAATGGTGGAATTTTTGATTGTGTTATAGAGCCCTTCTTCCGATTCGACCAATACTACGTTCCCGTCCTTGCTGATTCTATT
The DNA here is from genome assembly GCA_023665365.1 of Bacillota bacterium. GTDB lineage: Bacteria > Bacillota > Clostridia > Christensenellales > CAG-917 > CAG-475. The sequence goes on along the minus strand of JAMPEA010000037.1, from coordinate 3,902 downwards.
ATCTTCATATTCTTCAACTTCTGTGGCGTAGTAGGCATTCGCATCCTGTGCGGTTTTGAAAATATATAAGATGCATTCTAAACCATTGTCGTCATCTTCTTCACATGTAGCATATATGCTTATCACATATAACATTCCCTCTACATTTACATAGTCATCCGATGTAAAAATGTTGCCACCCACTTGTATAGATTCATATTCTTCGCCGTGGGAGCAGAGATAGCCCATCATTCCCGTTAGGGCTTCGTTGAACTTGGCGGTGGCGGCGGAGTCTACTGCGTCGGTTGAGATAGAGAAAGTGCCGTCAAAGTCCTCCTCGTCATCGCCGCCGTTGTTGCAGGCGACAAAGGTCATCGTCATGCAGGCGACGAGCACTACTGCGATAAAAAGCAGCAGAATTTTTTTTGTTAGCTTGGTTTGTTTCATATGTAACCTCCTATTTCGGCAATATCGCCGTTTTTTCCATAGAAGGCGCAAATAAAAATGCGCCACCGTAGGTGACGCATACAACTTTGCCTCGCCCACAGTTGCGACACAGTCCATTAGGATTCCACTCCAAGATTGCAATTTTCCAGACAACACAAAATGGAAAGGCATGGCAAAGGTTGCCAATGTCAGTATTGCCTACATTGAAAATTGCAATCGTTTTTTATTCAACTGTGTCGCAAGAGTATTTTAGCATACTAAAACATTTTGGGCAATAAATTTAATAGCTTTCTTTAATTAGGTATTTTTTTCATAATTACGTTTACATTTTCAAAATCCGTGCTATAATCGATATGTGAAACAAAATGCAATAAAAAATATCAAAATGTTTCACATATGGAGTTATGGACAATTTGCAGATAAATTCGTTGGTTCTCGAACTCGAAGAACAAAACAGGGCGCTTCAAGCGTTGGTTTGCGGGTCTATCGAGATACGCGACGGCGACGGAAAGGATTATATCTATCTTCACAGCCGCAAAAACGGCGTGCCCGTCACGACCTACGTTGGGGAATATTCCGACGAGCTTTACAATCTCATAGTTTCAAACAATATCAAGGCAAAGGAGATTAAAAAGGAAATCAGACGTATAACAAAGGTATTAAAATCCTTGGGTTATCGTGACGCGGAGCTCGACGAAGCCGTAGCAAGCAATATAGATTTTGCAAGAAAGAGGCTTGCGGATACAATCTACAAGCAGGCGGTTTTGGAGGGCATAGCGACCACATATGCCGATACAAAGACGATTTTAGAGGGTGGCAAAGTCAACAATATGACCGCGGACGACGTTTTAAAGGTTGTCAATCTCAAACGCGCTTGGGATTTTATCCTAAATAAAAACGTCGTTTTAACGCCGACGAATTTCGCCGTGCTGTGCGAGATAAATAAGCTCGTCGAGGAGGGCTTTTATTACAGCGCGGGCAAACTGCGCACCGTCCCCGTGTCCATCGGCGGAACTGCTTGGAAGCCGTCTTTGCCCATAGAGGCGGATATAAAGGACGCTATAAACGCCATACTCGCGCTGTCCGCCGACGACGCGGATAGGGCGATAGAACTGTTGCTGTACGTTATGAAAAGCCAAATTTTTATCGACGGCAACAAGCGTACAGCCGTGATATTCGCAAATCACTATCTCATATCGAGAGGCGAAGGCTTGATTGTCATCCCAAACGACAGGGTGGACGAATATAAAAAACTGCTTATCGACTACTACGAGGGCAATGACAATATCAGCATAAAACGGTTTTTAAAAACGCAGTGCTACGAGCGCATATAATTTGCGATTTATATCTTTTTTCGCGCGCCTCTTGTATTCGGATTTGTTTTATGTTAATATTTATATTATCTGATATTTACTTAGGAGTAATATTATGGAACAACACCAAATTTTCGAGCAGACCGACCTTTTGAACGCCGAGGGCAATATCGCCGAGCCCGGCTTTGCCAAAAAGATGCTTTACACCTACAACCGTGAAAACGTCAAGGCGAGCAAGATGCGCTTAAAGGAATGGGATTACTACTATATCTCCAACAAGGAGTTCGCGCTGTGTCTGACAATCAGCGATATGGGCTTTGTCGGCGCGCTCAGCCTCACCGTGATGGATTTCGTGACTCCCGCGCAGTTTACAAACTCCGCGATATGCCTATTCCCGATGGGCAAGTTCAATATGCCTCGCACAAGCGAGAAAGGCGATTGCGCTTGGAAAATCGGCAAGGTCGAGATGAAATTTACAAACGACGGCGAAAAACGTCATCTGACAGGCGTCTATCCCAACGCCGACAAGCTCGGCACGGACGTCAAGTGGGATATTACGCTTTCCGACTTCCCTGAGGAGAGTATGGTCATCGCAACGCCGTTTGACAAGGACAAGCATTTCTACTTCAATCAAAAAATCAACTGTATGAGGGCGGAGGGCAGCTTCACCCTCGGCGATAAGGAGTGCGTATTCGACCCGTCCGACAGCCTCGCAACACTCGACTGGGGTCGCGGCGTGTGGACGTACGACAACACTTGGTACTGGGGCAGTCTGCAAACGCGCCTCGCGGACGGCTCTACGTTCGGCTGGAATATCGGCTACGGCTTCGGCAACACGTCCGCCGCGAGCGAGGATATGCTCTTTTACAACGGCAAGGCGCACAAAATCGGCAGGACGGAGTTCGTCATCCCCGGCGACAAAGAGGGCGAACCCCGCTATATGGAAAACTGGAAGTTCGTCTCCGACGACGGTCGCCTCGATTGCACTTTCGAGCCTATCATCGACCGCTACGAGCCGTTTGATTTGAAAGTCATGTGCATGATACCGCACCAAGTTTTCGGCTACATCAGCGGCACGGCTACTCTCGACGACGGCACGGTTATTACACTTGATAAAGTCCTCGGCTTCGCGGAAAAGGTACACAATAAATGGTAAAAGTGCGCTATTTGCGCCCTTTTGCGTTTTTCGCAAGAACTTGGCACACCGTGTACGCTCTTGTACACTGGGTGTGACCAAAACCTTGCGAGAAAACACAAAATCATCGCAAATAATCACACTTTTACTATCTCTAAACCAGCTTTATATGGAATAATACAAATTTAATTTTAATAGGCGTTTTATGAACACTTACTCCGGCGAAGGGGTGAACGCGCTCGTCTGTGCGCTCACCGATATGCAAAATACAAATATCATCTATGCGGACGGAAAGCTCGGCAAGGTTTTGCAGTGCCTTGCCTATTATGGCGAGTTTAAAAGCGCGCTCGCTTTTTGCAATCAAGGCTTCGACTACAATGCGGAAAAGAAAAAGGCGCTCACGACCTCGGGCAACAGGGCGGTATTGCGTCTGCCAAAGCACCCAAAGACGCTTGTGGCGTTCGTTGTGCAGCTGCTCCTCGAATTTGACGCGGGCACGCTCGACCTTATGAAATTCGTCATCGACTACTTCCCCGACAACAGCAAGCAGGGCAGTTATCTGACGTTTTTCGAGCGGGTGATGACCCCATTTAAACACGCGATAGTCGATTTTGCCGTCAACGGCGTCGGCGACGAGCCTATCGCAATCGAGCGCGAGGTGGATTTTGCGCCCGACGGGCTCAGCCAACAGACGGAGTATCTGATTGTAAATATGTACAACACTGTGCGCGAGTGCGGGCTTGACAGTGAGGAACGCGAAAATTTCTGCGTGATGATAGAGGGTTTTGCCGCCGCGCTCGATGCGCGCGATTCGCTTATGATACGCGCGATATGGCTTGGGCTTCGCGGAGCGCTCCGCCGAGAAAAACTTTGCGCCAAGGAAATTGCCGAAATCGACCAGTTGTTGAGGTTGTATTTAGTGTCGAGATAAAAATAAAATCCGCCGTTCGGCGGATTTATTTTATTGACTTTTCGTCGTGTACTTTAAATAAAGTTTCCCACCCCTTCCCTGCGGGCTTTCCCCTCCC
>JAMPEA010000036.1:0-11326 GCA_023665365.1 Bacillota bacterium | reverse complement strand
ACGAGGTCACCGGTTCAAGTCCGGTTAGCAGCTCCAAAGAAAACGTAGAACGTGCTAACGTGATACGTTTTCTTTTTTATTGCATAAAACGTTAGCTAAATGTGACACTCGTCCTTACCAATATTTCGGGGGTCCCCGCAAATTGCCAATTTGTGGGGTGATATGACGAGGTCACCGGTTCAAGTCCGGTTAGCAGCTCCAAAGAAAACGTAGAACGTGCCAACGTAATACGTTTTCTTTTTTTATTGTATTTGCAACGTGGCGATGAGTCTCATATCGAGGTTGAACGCGAAATGTCTGTCATCTTCGCCGTGGAAATCGCTTCCTCCCGTCGGCAACAGATTATACTTTTTGCACTCCTTTCTGAGCGCGTCCTTATCGCTGTCGAAGTGCGACGGATAATTGACTTCGAGTCCTCTAAGCCCGAGCGGAGCAAGCTCGGATAACATTTTATCGAGGCGTTTATCAAGCAAATATCTCTTAGGATGCGCGAGGCTTGCAAATCCGCCGTATTTTACGATAAGCTCGACAGCCTGCTTTGGGGTTATCCGCCGCGACGCGCAATACGCTTTGCCGCCTAAGCCCAAATATCTGTCGAACGCATCGGATATATCCTTGACGTAACCGCCATCGACCATCGCCCTTGCGATATTCATTCTGCCGAGCCCGTCGTCCTCGAAGTTTATGTCGAGTTTTACGCCGTAGTTCGCAAGACGTCTGCCTATCTCGACGTTGCGCGCGCGGCGCATATCCTTGACGGATTTCAAGTCTTTTGCGAAATCGGGATTTTTGTAATCTATATTATAGCCGAGCACGTGCACTTCGCTATCGGCGAGCGCGGAAATTTCTATTCCGTCCACAAACTTAATTCCGAGTATATCCGCTTCGGCTCTTGCCTCGTTAAGCCCGTCCACGCTGTCGTGGTCGGTGACGGACATGACCTCTATGCCGTTGTTTTTCGCCCATCTAACGGCTTCTTTCGGCGAATATTTCCCATCCGAGGCGGTCGTGTGTATATGTAAATCGGCAATCATCTCAAACACTCCTCTAATGAATTTTATATGTTTTTAGACTTTCAAATAGTTATAGCGCGTCCATGTCGTCGTCATCGTCGAGCGTTTCGCCCTCGATAAGTTCCTGTTCCTCGCCGTCTACGAGCAGTTCATCGCCTGCAAACGTTCTGACCTTATCGAGCTTCTTTTGTATAAGTTCGGTGCGTTTCTCGGCGTTTGCGAGCGTATTTTGCACGTTTTGCAGCTTATCGCCCGTCTGTTGGAGCAGCTTGCTGAACTTGCCGAAATCTCCTATAAAGCTATTGAGCAACTTGCCGATTTCGGTACTGCGCTTCTCTATGGCAACGCTCTTGAAGCCCATTTGTAAGCTGTTGAGCAATGCCGCGAGCGTGGTAGGTCCGCAGACTACGACGCGATAGTGGTTTTGCAATGTCTCCATAAGTCCGTCCCGCTTGACGATTTCGGCAAACAGTCCTTCGGTGGGCAGATACATGATTGCGAAGTCCGTAGTCTTTGGCGGCTTGACGTACTTATCGCGTATGCTCATTGCCTCCTGCTTTATGCGGGCGGCAAGCGCCTTGCCTGCGCGCTCCGCTTCGTTTGCATCCGCGTTTTGCGAAGCCGCAACAAGCCTCTCGTAATCCTCCATAGGAAACTTTGCGTCTATCGGCAAAAGCACTTCGCCGTCGCCCTTGCCGGGCATCTTGATTGCAAAGTCCACCGCGTCCTCGCTTCCGCGCGTAAGGCGCACCTGCTTTTCGTATTGACTTTGCACGAGTATCTGCGAAAGCAAACTGTCAAGCGCAACCTCGCCCCAAGTTCCTCTCGTCTTTACGTTTTTGAAAATGTTGTTCAAATCCCTAACGCCCGTTTGCAGATTTTGCAATTCCCCGAACGTGCGGTTTATCTCTTCCAGCCTGTCGTTGACGATTTTAAATGATTGATTAAATCTCTGGTCAAGCGTACTGCTCAACTTTTCGTCTACGGTCTCCCTCATTTTTTCAAGCTGTTTTTCATTGTCCGAGCGCACGCGTTCGAGCTTCTCTGCGTTGTCCTTTTTTATCTCTGCGAGGTTGCGGGCGTTGTCGTCGCGCACCTCTTTCAAACTGTTGGCAGTGGAATTTTTCACGTCGTTCAGACTGCGCGCCAAATCTTCCCTAAGCGCATTCAGCTTGTTGTCGGTGGAAATCATAAACGTGTTAAACTGATTTTGCAACTGCTTGTTATTGTCGTTCTGCACGTTGAGCGGACCTACGAGCATAGAGTTATTCATACGCACGGTTTGGTCCACCGCCTCGATAAGACGGTAGTTTTCTTCGCGGATATTTTCCGCAGTCAAATCCGACTTCTTTGTCTCTGCGAGCTTTTTTAGCACAAAAACACCGACGCCGACGGCGGCGATGCCAACCACTAAACACAGCGATAGTAAAACGTATACTCCTGTCATTTTATCACCTTTCGTATTTTAAGATTTATCCGAATTTTTCAAAAACTTTTCTAAAATTCGGCTATTTTTATAATAGTTTCAGTCGTCAGACTTCTTATTTAGCTTGCGTTTGACATATTCAAGCGCCTTTTTTCTGTCATTGAGCGCAGGGTTTAAAATTGTGTCGTCAAGCAGTTCTTTGAGCATATCCCCTATATTTTTACTCTCCGCCCCGAGCGCCAAGAGGTCGTTTCCGTCCACTTTCAAATCTTTAAGCGATAGCGGAGTCCCGTCGCCCTTCACCTCTTCCCAAGCGTCGCGCAGTCGATTCATTGCTACCTTATGTCCGCAGGATGCCTCTGCATCTACGTCCTTAATCACGCACAAGTCGTCCATAATTTCGCTGTTTCGAGCGGCAAATCTGCGGAGCTTGTGCGGGGACGTATCACCCTTTATATCCACCATGTGCTTTAAGATGAGCTTGACGTTGCGCTCCCTATCGGCGTTTGAAAATCTCAGTCGTTTAAAAATCCCGTCCGCCATCTGCGCGCCGATTTCGTCGTGTCCGCGCATATTCTCGCCGCCGTTCTTCTCAAACGCCGCGCGCTTGCCTATATCGTGCAACAGCGCCGCCCATCTCAGATGCGGAGGAGATAGCTCAAACGCCTTTATCGAGTGTTCGTATGCGTCGTAGATGTGATACTGCTTCTTCTGCGCAAGTCCTTTTAAACTCGCAAGCTCGGGCAACAGCAAATCTACAAGTCCAAGCTCGTCGAGCAGACGAAAGCCTCTTAGGTGCGCGTCTTTGAGTTTTAGCCTCACTGTATCCGCAGTGAAGATTTTTGAAAGCTCGTCGCGGATGCGTTCGGGCGATATGTCCGCTGCGCGCCAAGCGTTGTCCTTTGCGACGCGCTTGGTTTCGTCCTCGATTACAAAGCCGAGTTCGCTTGCAAACCTAACGAGCCTAAGTATCCTAAGCCCGTCCGCCTCGAACACTTTATTCGGGTCGTCTGCCGTACTCAAAATTTTGTTCTCTATATCGCGCACTCCCCCGATGGGGTCAACTACGCTATCGTTTAATATATCGAGATAGACGGCGTTGCACTTGAAGTCGCGCCTCCGCGCGTCCTCTGATATATCGTCCGTGAAGCGAACCTCGCTCGGCGAATGTGCTCCGCTCGACCTGTCGTAACTGTCCGTGCGAAAAGCCGTGTATTCCGCCGCAAAGTCGTCCGACCATATGCGCACAGTCCCCATTCTTAGGCTTTTGTCCGACACGGCGAACTCGCTACCCGACAATATGGCTTTCACCTCTCCCGCTTGGAGCTTCGAGCAAACGTCAACGTCGTATGCCTCGCACCCGAGCAGTCTGTCCCGCACGAAACCGCCCACCGCATACAGCGTGGCGTGCGGCGCGAAAAGCGCGGCGAGCTCATTTAGTTTTTCTAAATTATCCATATTTGCCAAGTCCGTTTTTTATATTGTAACGGATGCCGCGGTGCGTTTTCGGGACATGCGGTCAATTATCGTAAATTTTTCAACGCGTACACCCTTACGGTGCTTTCGTCGATTTTAGCGTCTGCGGAAACGTCCACCCCGAACACCGCGTAAATTTTATTGTCTTTTGCTATAACTTTAAGCCCATCTCGCAGGCGAAGCGGAATTTTCTTATCCGTCAAAAAATCGCCGAGGCTCTTCGTCCCGCCGCCGAACTTGCGGATATAATCCCCGTCCTGTCTTGCGCGAATGACCGCTCCTTGGGGGATTTTGTCCGCGTCTACGAAAAGAGTATCTCCGCCGAACGCTACTTTGGATATATCCGCTTCGATAACGCTTATCCCTAAATCTTCAAAGTCGCCCACGCAAAACTCGCGCTCGCAATCGCGGACACAATCGGCTTTGAGCGTAAAAGCGAGTCTGTCCCCCTCTTTATGCACTTCAAGCCCGTGCGTAAGAGTAAGATACTTGCCGCTCTCTGCCGACAGCAAATCGAGCACGAGCGCATAGTGTCTTTCCTCTATGTCCTGCAAAACGCCGAGCGCGTTTGCGGCTTTGAGTATAAGCCTTTTGGCAATCAGCGGGTTTTCGCAATCGGAAATATTTATATAAGCTGCTCCGTCGTCGATTTCTACTTGCGGCACTTGCGAGTCGATAAAATCGTTTGCCTCCTCCGCGCTCGCCGACAGCCGCGCTATCGCCTCGCCTATCTTTGGAAAGCGCTTTTTTAGCTCCGCGACCTCCTGCCTCAAAAAGTTACGCGTATAAAGAGTATCGTCGTTTGTAGCGTCCTCAACGTAGTTAAGTCCGTTATCCTCGATATAATCGTTTATACTCTCCCTGTCGTAGCCGAGCAATGGACGGATATATCTTCCGTTGACCTTTTTCATCCCGACAAGCCCGCGTATGCCGGTGCCTCTCAAAACGCGCATAAGTATAGTTTCGGCTTGATCGTCGAGATGGTGCGCAAGCGCAATCAAATCGCACTTTCCCTCGTCAAGAAGTCTATCGAAAATTTCGTAGCGCAGTATGCGTCCCGCCTGTTCAAGCGTATATCCGTTAGCCGAGGCGAACTCCGTCGCGTTCACGCCGTATGAAAAAAGAGGAATGTCCCAATTTTGACAGAGTTTTTTTACGAACTCGCTGTCATGAATACTGTCCTCGCCGCGAATCCCGTGTTCGACGTTTACTGCGACGATTTCAAGACGCGGATTTTTTTTAGACTCTCGAAGATTTTTCAAACAATGCAAAAGAGCGACGGAATCTCTTCCCCCGCTTACGGCGACGCAGACTGTAAGTTTATCTCCTGCGTGCGGCGAGTACGACAGCAGTTCGTCATATGAAATTCGGATTTTATCTGCCATATCTCGATTATACAGCAAACGCACCCGATTGGCAAGTTTCGTTATAAACAAAATATTCGCATGACAAGCACGGTGCAATCGTCCTGCGCGCCTTTTTTCTTTGCGCCGTCGAGAAGCGCGTCGGCGAGTATTTGCGGATTGACGGTATCGAGCGTATCTACGATTTCGATTACGCCTCTGCTTTCGAGCGCGTCGAAAACGCCGTCGGACATCATTATGAGCATATCGCCGTCAAAAAGCTGGTATCTGCAAGTAAGCGGTTCTATTCCGTCGAGTATGCCCGCGGGCGGCGTTGTGCAGGACAGCGCCTCGACGTTATCCTTGCGCACAATAAAACTACTTGCCGAGCCGAGCTTTATCACGTCGAGTCCGCCGCTTCTCGTGTCTATGACGGATATATCCAGCGTAGTAAAACAGTCGTCGAGGCTGAGCTTCAAAAGTTTGTTCACGAGGCTTAAAATAACGTTGTCATCAAAGCCCGCGCGATAAAATCCTTCAATCATGCCGACCGCGTCGCGGCTTGCTTTGGCGGCTTTTTCGCCGCTTCCCATTCCATCGCAGATTGCAAATAATCTGCGGCTGCGCGACGGACAGAGTATGCTTCTGCTATCCCCCGACACCTGTTCGCCGTCACGACTGCACTCCGCAACCCCGTATGCGACCTCAAAGACGGGCGCGCTGTCGAGATACACGAGCTTTTGCGTGCCCTTATCCTCTATTCTACTCACTTCGAGCTTGGTTTTAAGCCCGCGCGAGAGTAGTTTTGAAATGATGGCTTTGGACGCGTCCCTCTCTCTTACGAGCACCACGGCAGAGGTATCCGCCCCGCTTCCGCATACTACAAGCTCGCTCGCAACGACGTTATGTTTAAGGAGCTCGGATTTGAGATATTCCACTTCGTCGCCCGCGAAATTCACCTGCGCGGCGCTTTTGCTTGCAAGCGAATCGAGCGCCACGGCGATGCCCGCGAACTGCTCGGACATCATCTTTTTGCCTATCAGTGCGCCGTCGTTTATCTCCTGCTTGCGCCTATACGAATCCGCCGTACTGTTTATCACCGACGCGAGCGAATGAGTTTTCGAGCATCTGCTCGTGATAAACGGCGGCATATCTATGATTGTGACCCTGCCCCTATCCAGCGCCGACTCCGCCATAGGCTTTATGACGGTGTACGTATCCTCGCCGAGAGCGGAAAAACACTCCTCCTTGTCAGGACACTTTCCGCAGTAATTTTGCGCTATTTCGTGCGCGAGGCGGTCTGCGGTATATATTCCGTCAACGTTGGCGATTCTTTCGAGCGTTTGCGACATATCGTAAAACACGTCGCTTGCGGAGTATAGCCTCGTAGCAATCTCTCTGCCGCGCCTGTTGACCACGCCCGTATAGGCGCGCGCGTTGTCGGCGAAGTTGAGTCCTTTGACGCGCATAAGCGCGGATTTTGGGATACAAAGACAGCCTATCACTCCTATTGCCGTCATCACGAGCGTCTGCCAGCCCGCGCCCTCGTATGCGCCGAACAGCCACATTAACGCAGTAGTCCCCAGTATCGCAAGCGCGGACGACCATTTTGTAAACGGCGACAGCGCGACCGCGGCAGCGCCTACGGCAGTGGACGCCGCGAGCACGCCGAGATTGCCGCTTTGCAAAGCTCCGCCCATGCCCAACAGCAGGCATATAAACAGTGTAAAATTCGTTTTAAAACACGCCGACGAAAACAGCGCGACAAAGCCGAGCACTATGTAAAACAGCCCGAAATTATATATATTCACCCCGCCGAGCGCGTAACCCGCGACAACCGCAAGCAAGCCCGCGCATATAAGCTCGTCCACCGTGGCTTTATGCAGGTATCCCCTTACGAAAACCGCATACGCCGCCACCCCGCAACAAAACGTCATCACGAGCGCAAGCACGACAGAAACCGCTACGCTGAAATACGCCCCGTCGAACGCGCAAGAGCACGCCGCAAACGGTATCATGCCTATAAGCGCGCACAGCGCGACCGCCCACAGAGGTACGTTGCGTCTGAGCTTAAAAAACGCCGCGTATAGCGCAAACAACAATATCACGGGGACAACGGCATATAAAAGCGTCCACCAACTGAGCATAAACACGCAACACGCCAGCACGTATGCGGGAGCGATTGCGATTATATTTTGACGGGCGTAGACCAGTCCGCAAAATAGCGCGAGCGCGAGCGCAAATCCGAACTCGTCCACCGACGCGACCAAAAATATACTCAAAACTTCCGCGACGAACTTTATCGCGGTTTTGGGAGAAAGTTTTAAATCGAAAGAGGGAAAAAATTTTCTTTCCGCTCGCAAGGTACGTGTTTTCATAGTAACATCATACCTCTAAAAGCGTAGAGGAGATTTTCGATTGTCCGCGAGTTTTGTAAAACCCGCGGACATCGTGTCATAAACTTAAATCAGTTGTCGTCGCAACGCTCGATAGTGAGTATGTATGGATTTTGCTCCATAATATTGCCGAGCACCTGCGAGGAATATTCCTTATCCGTATTTAGGAGCGCGTGATACAGCGTGCCGTTATCCTTGCGCTCGATAGTCAGCTTGTTGAACTGCGACACCCCGAAGATTGCCTTGACCTTTACGCTCTCGTCGGAGGTGTTCATAAACGTAATCTTGATATGATAATACTTCTTTGTGCGGAAAGGACCGCGATTGATATGGAACAAAAGGTGTATCAAGATTATTATCACGGTAGAGAACAGCGCCACGTAGTAAAGCCCCGCGCCTGCCGCCATACCTACGCCCGCGGTTGCCCATACGCCCGCGGCTGTCGTAAGCCCGTACATCTTCTGCCCGCGAAGCATAATGATACCCGCGCCCAAGAAGCCTACGCCCGAAACTATCTGAGCGGCAACGCGCGCCGAATCCGCAGATTCCGCAAAGCCGTATTTGCTCACCACTACCATAAGCGCGGCGCCTACGCAGACTATCGTATGCGTGCGGATGCCCGCTTCCTTGGAGCGCAATTTGCGTTCAAACCCAATCGCAAAGCCCAATACCAAGGAAACCACTATTCCGATAAGATAATGCATTTCGCTCAAAAACTGTTCCATAGTATCTCAATATTAGTACATTTAAGCGGATAAGTCAATATATACTGCCAAATAATCCGCAGATTATTAGGCTAAAAACGCAATCGCCGCTTTGTCGCAATATAAATAAAGTTTCCGAATAATAAAGCAAACAGTTGACAAAAGATTTTCAAAACACTATACTTAGTATGCTCAATTTGAGAGTAACCTGCACCGTTAGCCCAACTGGATAGAGCATTCGGCTACGGACCGAAAGGTTAGGGATTCGAATTCCTTACGGTGCGCCAAAAGATACAAACGCAAGTTTGTATCTTTTTTTCACTGTAAGGAATTCACGGCAAAATTTTATTTTGCCTGCACACTCTGTGTGCGAATCCCTACGGGTTGACGCTCGTTTACGTATGCAAGCATACACACTCGCTATTACGAGCGTCCAAGGTCGCTCTACGAATTCCTTACGGTGCACCAAACGCAACCTTATCCGAATTTTTGGATAAGGTTGTTTTTTATAACTTTTTAAGTTAGCGCCATAATTGTCGAGCTATATATTTTATATATTGACTTCCAAATTTGAAACGATTATGATATAATTAACAATAGTCGGGTGCATAGTATGATTAGTATAGAAAAAACAAATAAAATTTTAAACGCAAAAAACGATATTATTAAACTCAATAATATTTTAGAAAACGGCAATTTCCAAAAATCCGAAAACTCTATTGCTAAAATTTTAAATAATTTTGATTATGCCAAAGCTATAATTGCGAGCAGGGCTAAACATAAAATTCCTTATGGTAACGTGCCGTTTGGCAGTTTAACATTTATGCAACAACGAAAAGTTGTTCTAATGCTGCTGGAAGCAGTATATGCAACTATAACAGAATTAGAATTAACACTATCTATTGATAAAGACGAGAAGCAAAGATAATATTTTTTACATTGTAGAAACCTTAATTTGGGTAAAAACAAAATTCAAAGCACACCGCTCGGAAAAGGAAGTAAACTAAATGAAACAATCTACAAAATTTTTTATTTCGTTAATTTTCACCATTATATTTGCGATAGTGCTTATAATTTATTGCTGTAAACTCCAATTGTTGATTGCACTCGCTCTTTGTTTACCTTTTGGCATATGTCTTACATTAACAATAGTCTTTGGAACAAAAAAAAATCAACAAAATCTCCCATATAATACCAATGATATTCAAAACATTTTAGATTACTGCAATAATTTTAGTCCTGATTTAAATGGACTGGACTTTGATATTTATACAAAAAATCTTGAAGGTAAAAAAATTCAAACTAATCAAGCAATAAAAATTGGCGATACTGATATTTATAGCGGACATCCTTTTATTGAATTTGGTGCAAGTTTTTTGCAATACCCTTATGGTTTAAGGTATAAAGATATTATTGAAATAAAAATTAGCGTATCACCTATAACCAAAAATATAGATTTTAAAATAGATTACACTGATATTGGCTGTTATACTGATAAAGGAAAAACGTTTACGTATTTTAGAACGAACACTGATACTATTAGTTTTACAAATCCTTATTTTGAAAATGCAAAAGAGTTCTGCCAAATAGTAAAAACTGTTTTAGCATTATCAAAAATTAAGAAAGAACAAGAACTAATGCAACAACAATTAGATATAAAAAATTTTACTGCCGAATTTTACGATGCTCTAAATATGTTATCGAATTTTGACATTAAGTTACCCGAAGAAAAAAATGTTGAATCTCATATTAATCGTGTTGAGGATATGCCCGAAATAACAATTTCAAAAATTACTAAATCATTTAATAAACAATGTTTAACAAGCGTTGTTGCTATTAACATAGAAACAACTGGGCTTTCCGCAAATAAAGGTGACGAAATATTAGAATTAAGCGCGACAAAATTTATAGACGGCGAAGCGACAGAAAAGTTTACAACTTACATAAAGCCTAAAACCGTCATTACTGAAAAATCAATAGAGTACAACGGGATAACAAATGAAATGGTAACATATTCCCCCTCTATCGATGAAGTACGTAAGCCTTTTCTAGATTTTATAGGTAATAGCTCCATAGTAAGTTATAACGTATTCTTTGTAATGAAGTTTCTTTATGTTTATGGATTTGAAGAATTATTTAAGAAAAAACGAAAATACTTTGACTTATTTACATACATAAAAAATCTATACGAGACAAACTGCCATTTCCCAAGTATAAAACTTAAAGATGTTTGCAATCATTTTAATATATTTTGGGACGATACAAGTGCACTATCAAAGTCATATGCCACAGGAAAACTATTTTATATAACGATAGATAAAATAACTTTACAAAATTAACATAACTACTCCCACGTGCGTCCGAAAAAGCACGTAAATATCACAAGCATAATTGCAACTTAAAAACAATAGTTTCGACAAACGAATTGTTAAATTTTCTAAAAATACACCATCGCGGGTGATTTTAACGCTAAAAATGAGCACGAGGAATGAGCAATCTAATAACAATCCCATCCACTATCTGTGTGCGAATCCCTACGGATTGAAATAGATGCGAAATTTACATTATATACTGCAACAGAATTTGGAAGCATTCAGTCATAGCGTCTGCGGAAGGCATATGTCCTGAATTTTTCACTATTTTGACCGATACGTTTTTATTGTCGCACCCCTCGACCGCTTCTAAAACATTGGCGGTTGAAGTGATTATATCCGTTTCGCCCTGCAAAAGCAGATATTTGATTTTAACTTCGGCAAGTTGCGGCGTTAAGTCGATATTGAGAAGTTCCTTCCAAAGCGCAGTATTATTTGCGTAGCCGTTTTTCATAACGGCTTTGAAGTCCTTAAAAGAATAATCGGGGCTGGATAAAAGCCCGAAAACGATTTTCCCTATCGGCGCGCGCCTTGCGTTTTTATTGAAGTACGCGTTCGTATATTTGCTTAAAAGTCTATAAAGGGTATTAAGATTT
>JAMPEA010000035.1 GCA_023665365.1 Bacillota bacterium | reverse complement strand
CTCGATGGTGTACAGTTGAAAATTGAAACAATATGAGGTATAATCAATTTGTTCAAACGGACGACAAACAGTAATTTAGAGGGAGATAACCTTAATGACAAAAGAGCAAGTTTTTGAATTTATCAAAAAACAAAAGACCGCTATGATTTCGTCGGTTGATGAAAACGGTTTTCCTAATACAAAAGCAATGCTTGCGCCGCGAAAGATTGACGATACCGATTTCTATTTTTCAACAAACACTTCTTCTATGAGAGTTTCACAGTATAATGTCAACGGAAAGGCGTGCGTTTATTTCTACAAACGCGGACTGTTTAGTTATACGGGCATTATGTTGGTAGGAATAATGCAGGTCTTGACAGACCAAAGCATTAAAGACGAGATTTGGCATACGGGCGATACTATGTTTTATAAAAAGGGGAAAACCGACCCCGATTATTGCGTATTGAAATTTACGGCGCAAAGGTGTAGGGTTTACAAGGACTTAAAAACGATTTGGATTGATATTTAAATCGCAATTTAGCGGAGGATTATATGAAAAAAGTATTTATAAGTTTGTTGGCGGGAGTTTTACTTATTTTAACTTTTACTCTATGTGCTTGCGGTGATGATAAAGGCGGTACTTATTATCCTACTTGGGACGAAATGAAAACAAATCTCGAAAACGGCGGATATACTGTAACGGTTACGTATGATTTAGAGGATAAAGGTGAAACACACCTTTCTGCTACAAAAGATAATGAATATATTGAGTTTTATTGGCTTGACGATGCCGCCGATTGCGATTACTTTTACAATCTTTTATACGTAATACCCACAAACTATAACTCGATAGTAAAAATCGAAAACGATGAAAAATTCGGAAATATCGTCTATTGCGGAACGGAAAACGCCGTGAAAGTCGCAGGAATAAAAGTCGTTGATGTAAAAGTTAAAGTGTAATTTGCAATTTAGAGGGCTGTTGAATATCTGCATAGATTGCGCTATATTATAAATAATCAAATAGGACAATAACAGTAATTTAGGAGGATAGGTTATGTATGAATACAGAGTGGAAACTTATAAGGTTAAAGAAGCAGGAGAAGAAATGAGCAAATTGGCACAATTAGGTTGGAGAGTAATTGCGGTTTTGCCAAATATGACTATGGGATATGGAATCGTTGTTACTTTTGAAAGATTGATTAGATAAATTACAATTTATAGTAATCCGATTATGACAAAGCGCGGAGCAAAACATAATGATAATCGTGTAAAACAAGGCAAGATATTGGCTATATTGTTTATAATATTGCCGACGGTTTTATGCGGGTTTTGCGGCTGCACGCATAGAGTTTCGGGCAATTATCCGCATTATAGTTACGTGGAGCTTTTAGAAACGGAAAACGGCTTTTTAGTGCCGAATTATAGCATAGACGCAGTCAATAAACAATGCACGCAAACAGGCGACTATTTGACGGATTATGAAGCCGCGCTTCACGGCGGAACAGCCCCTTTGTATTCGATAGTTGCGCCGCAGGGCTATGAAAGCGTCGCGCCGCATATTGAGGCGTTGGAGCTTGACAGAAGCAGCTCGGTGGTCGATACCCGCGGATACGTATCGGACGGCAAGCTGTATGGGTTCGTAAACGTATATAAGGACACCGTCGGCTATTTTGCGGGCGGCGGAAATTACGGCGTGGAGGAAATCAGTCACGGCATCATCTTTGAATATGACCCCGAGACCGATTGTTTTAGCGAAAAACAGCGCTTTAACGGCTGTAATATAGTGGCGTATAATGCAGGCACGGTGCTATATTGGAAAAATAAAAAGTATTATTCTTACGATTTGCTTACGCAGACTGAAAAGTTTTTAATAGAGGATAGGGCATACGATTCGGGATTTCAACACCAGTCCTATACGTATATTTACACTAACTCAAAATATACCGCGTTGCTTATGACAAAGGCGAAGCTGACAAAGGACGTACAATACTTTTATTTGTACGATTATTCTATCGGTGTTTTAAGCGAGTTGAATATTGTTGCGTATAAGTGAAACGCAATATAAAAATTGCAATTTATAAGTTTATATTTTTCTTATGCTCCTAATGCTTAACTCCTTTGAAAATATGCTAAACACCTATGCTGTCAAAGTCCCAAAAAATCTACGCCCGCAAGCAGGACGTTTTCTATCTTCGGATTTTTCAGCGAATAATATATCACTTTGCCGTCCCTGCGTTGTTTGACTATGTCCGCCGCGCGCAACAGGCGAAGTTGGTGCGAGCAGGTAGTTTGATTTAGCTCCAATATTCTGCTTAAATCGGATACGCACATTTCGGATATACTGAGCGCGCAGATTATCTTCGCGCGCGTCACGTCGCTACACGCAGAGAAGAACTCCGCAAGCGAGTAGAGGGTAGCGTTTTTGGGAATGTAGCGCACTACGGTCTGTTCGGTTTTGTCGTCAATCAAATTTTCCATAGCTTTATATTAGAGTATCCGCGACGGAAAATTTTGGGCGGTTTTGCAATATTTTTTCGCTTAATGCGCTTTTTTGTTTTATCCTTTCAGCCGCGCATTTGCACAAATGAGCATATCTCGGCATACCTTGTAAAAAACCATAGGTGGCGTATGTTCAACGATAATTGGTATCTGTTTTTGCTGATAGTGATGCTCGCGTTTTTCTCGGACGGGGGAATAAGCAACCGCGAGGCGATAGTAATGCTTGCGATACTGTTTGCGCTTACAATCACAAACTCGACTTCGGACGATGACGTGGCGACGAGTTGTTTTGGTAACCACTCGATATAAAATCGGCGCAAATCACAAGGCAACGCTTGCAAGCAAGCATTGCCCAAGTGATGGCTTGATTTTATATCTTCTACCGCGCAAAACAATTTATGCTATCAATCACAGTTACCGTAGTAAACTCTTACTGCATTTCGCAAATTGTTTTGCTTGGTGCGCGCCGTTGGCGCGCACTTCGTGTGTTTTAAACTTAGTCACTAAAATAAATGTATAAAGTGTAAGCATATATCCCAAAAATCAACGGGGAAGTCAATTCTACTTTTGCGAAATGGGGTAATTTTGCCGCAGGTGTTGAAAATCGCGAGGTTTTGTGGTATATTGGATTACAAGTAGTGGAACTTATGAAAAATGCAGAGGAGGTAACGTATGGATAAAAGACGTGCGCGATTTCGTATCGTATATTGCATACTTATACTCGCTTTGCTGAGCATATCTCTGATGGGGTGCAATTACATAAGGCTCGGGCGAGATTTAATCGAGGCTCTCGACGATTTAAGCAAAGAATACGTCGTCGTTGGCGATTTCGTAGTGCGACTTATTGAACCCTCTTATTCTGACGATAAATATTATAATATCTATGGTATAGCGGACGCCTCTAAGGAAAAGGAAGAACTTACTATCCCCAAACAGATAGACGGAATTGCAGTCACGGGGATAAGCTCCGATTTCGGCAGCTACTTTCAAAGCCCAAGCCTAAAAAAATTGTTTTGGCAGGGTGACCAACAGCTTCGTCACAGACACATAGTCGATGCCTGCCCCGAGTTTAAATACGTCGTATTTACGTCCGCAGACCCCTCGGATTACACGCAGTTTTTTACGGAGAATTACGTTTATACGTTTTGGGCGAGCCGTTTGGATTATCCGCCTCCCGTCATACTTTTAGACGAGGTGAAGGCGTGGGTTGTCGAACACGAGGATATATATTACGTGCCGGAATACGTGATAGATTCGCCGTCGCCAAACGTCTATTTTAATCGCAACTATCCCATTTCTTTTAGCGAGCTAAGCGATAAATTCGAGTCGGAATGGCTACATTCGATTTTTTCAAAGATGAACGATAATGAGGCGCTTAGAGATAAAATCATAGAGGATTTGGGAAGTGATTTTATCAATGAATTTGATAATCTCAATAGCTTCTTAAACGCCTTACTATCCGAACCTTGCTACGATGAGCTGGCGACCGAATTTAATATTTTAAACAGTATGAGTTATGTTTGGATAGACTATTTAGAGGAGGGCGAACAGATAAAGACCGTGCCTTCCGCGCCGATTAGAGAGGGCTACGAGTTTATGGGTTGGTATTTTGACGAGCTTTGTACTCAAAAAGCCGATTTCAACGACTTTGCAAAAGGCGAGAGTAATCTTGCGTTTTACGCAGGTTGGAGCGCTTTGTCTGATTAGGACTGTATAACAAATAACGCTTTAAATACGAAATACAAAATAGCGGTCGTGCGGATTGCTATTTTGTTTTATTTGGGTTATAATTTGATTATGGTTGATTTTAAGGCGAAATTACACGACGTGCCGACAAATCCCGGCGTCTATATGATGCTCGACGAAAAGGGCGAAATCATTTACGTCGGCAAGGCAAAAAACCTCAAAAACCGCTTGCGGTCGTATTTCTTTAACCTTTCGAACCGCACGGCAAAGGTTATGGCTATGCTCGAACACGTGGCGGATTTTCGCTATATAATTTGCGCGAGCGAGGTGGACGCTCTGCTCACCGAAAACAACCTCATCAAAAAGCATACGCCGCGATATAATATTTTGCTCAAAGACGACAAGGCGTATCCGTTTTTGCGCATAGATATGAAACAGCCTTATCCCAAAATCGACGTTGTCAGAAAGCTGAAAAACGACGGCGCAAAGTATTTCGGACCTTATATGCAGTCCATAAACGTGCGCGATATAACCGAGCTTATACACACCGCGTTTCAAGTGAGGGATTGCAACCGCGATTTAGGAAAGCCGTCCCGTCCGTGCCTCAACAAGCACCTCGGCAGATGTCTCGCTCCGTGCGCGGGGGAGGTGTCGCAGGATGAGTATCGCTTAGAGATGCAAAAGGTCATAGACTTTCTGCGCGGAAACGACAGAGAGGTGGAGCGCGTCCTCAACGAAAAGATGCTCAAATTCGCGCAAGAGGAAAATTTCGAGGTTGCGTTGAATTATAGGAATAAACTGCGCGTTTTGAATAAAATCGTGCAAAAGCAGGTCAGCGCATTGCCTAAGGATTTCAACCTCGATATATTCGCGTTTGAATCCAACGGAATAATATCGGCGGTGAATATGCTCGTCGTGCGCGCGGGCAAACTCGTAGGCGGCGAAAACTTTACGGCAAGCGGCGCGGACGAAGATATTGCGTCATATATCTATCAATATTACGTCAACAATCCGCCTCTTTGCGACGAAATCGTGACGGATTGCGTGGAGGATACTGAGAGCCTCGAAAGCGCGATAAACAAACTGTCCGCACACACCGTGCGCGTCGTAGAACCTAAGCAGGGCGTGAGGAAGCAACTGCTCGACCTTGCACACTCAAACGCCTACGACGCTATGGAAAAGCACGGCACGCAGGACGAGCGCAAGGAGCTTCGCACCGTCGGCGCAGTCAAGCAACTGTCGGAGCTTTTGGGCTTAAAGACGCTTCCGAACCGCATAGAGGGCTACGACATTTCGCATATATCCGGCACGGACAAGGTTGCGAGTATGGTGGTGTTCGAGGGCGGACAGCCTAAAAAGGCGCATTACAGAAAGTTTAAGATAAAGACGGTGGAGGGCAACAACGACTTCGCCTGTATGCGCGAGGTGCTGACCCGCAGGCTCGAAAGGCTTCACGGCGACGACGAAAGTTTTTCGACCATACCCGACCTACTTCTCATAGACGGCGGCAAAGGACAGCTTGCCTACGCCAAGGAAGCGCAGGCTATTACGGGCAGAGAGGATATTGAAATCATATCCCTCGCAAAGCGCGAGGAAGAGGTGTTTTTGGGCAGTAATCCCACGACCCCCGTCATACTGCCGAAAGACAGCTTTGCGCTACAACTTCTGCAACGCGTGAGGGACGAATCCCATAGATTTGCAATCACCTTCCATAGAAATTTGAGGAGCAAGCACCTTAGCGAAAGCGCGCTGAAAAACATAAAAGGCATAGGTCCAAAGACTGCGAGCGCGCTTATACGCGCGTTCGGCTCGGTCGAGGACATAAAGCGCAAAACCCCTGCCGAACTCGCCGAAGCGGAGGGAATATCGCTAAATAAGGCGCAGTACATTCTCGACGAACTGAACGCCGCAGAAAAGCCGTCCGCTACGGATAACGGCGAAATTTGACGGTGCGTCGAAGATAACGATTGCAAGCCGCTTGAAATATAAAAAAGTTTATAGTATAATATACAACGCTCGCGCTCGGGCATAAAATGTACGTATGTACGATTTGATTTACGAGTGTATGCGCATAGCAAAGGCGAACGAGTGCGAGTTTAAAACGGCAGGTGCGGACGAACTCACATCCTTTAAGGGCGGCGGCGCGGCGTGCGTGTTCTATCCCAAGGACGAAAGCGGCTTTATAAATATTTACGGCGCGTTGTCTAAGGAGATAAAAAAGCCATTTATATTGGGCGGCGGGTCGAATACGATTATCGCAGACGGACTTTGCGGGACGCCGATAATATCTACGTCGGGGCTTAATCGAGTAGAGGTGAAAGACGGCAAAGCCTACGCCT
Source organism: Bacillota bacterium (assembly GCA_023665365.1). Taxonomy (GTDB): domain Bacteria; phylum Bacillota; class Clostridia; order Christensenellales; family CAG-917; genus CAG-475. Next base: position 6,495 of record JAMPEA010000035.1, on the reverse strand, counting down.
CGGCAGGCGCGCGTCTAAGCGACGTTACGCGGGCGTTAAGAGCGGCTAATTTCGGCGGCTTCGAGTTTTTGAGCGGAGTTCCGCTGACGGTCGGAGGCGCGGTGAAAATGAACGCGAGCGCATTCGATTTGCAGACGGCGGATTACGTAGAAGAAGTGCGTGTTTTAAGGCAAAACCCCGCAAAAAGCGCGGAAAACGAGGGTTTTATCGCAGAAACAGTGAAAGCAGAAACGCTCGATTTCGGATACAGGCGCGGCGCGGACGGGATAATACTCGAAGCAGTGTTGCGGGCGGAGAATATAAGCGTTGACGAGTCAAAGGCACGGGCGAAAAAATATCTCTCGTCGCGCGCGAAAAAACAGCCTAAATTCCCTTCGTGCGGAAGCGTCTTTAAAAACGGAGAAACGCCGAGCGGGAAGTTGATAGACGAATGCGGGCTAAAAGGAGTTCGCTTGGGCGGAGCGCAGATTTCGCAGTTGCATGGCAATTTTATCGTCAACTTAGGCGGCGCGACCGCAACGGATTTTATGTCGCTTGTGCGACTTATGGAATACTGCGTGTACGCAAAGTTCGGCGTGCGACTGAGACGGGAATTCGTGTATCTGAAATGAACTTAAAACTACGGCTAAATGAAAGGAGTAAACTATGAGCGCGACGTTTAAAGAGGACGCCAAACGCGAACTGCTGTCGGTGTTGCCGACGGACGAGTGTTGCATAAAATCCTTTTTATCCGCGCTTACAAAGGCGAACGGAGCGATTGAAGGCACGGGCAGAAAGCAGGTGATTTGCATATCGCTTGACGCGCTCGACGCGGCGGAGCAGACCGCGAAACTGCTGAAAAAGCTGTATCCGACGGACTTCGGAATATCCGAGCATAAACACAGAGTAGCGGGCGCGGATAGGCGCGTATATAAAATCGTGATACCTCACGGCTACGCGGAGCAGGCGCTTGACGATTTCGAGCTGATGAGAGTTGACGGCGACGGACTGCTCAACTTCACGCGGGGATTGCCTCAACAACTGCTCAGAAAGGAGTGTTGCCTGCGCGCATATTTTAAGGGATTGTTTCTTGCGTGCGGAAGCGTGTACGCTCCCGATAACTCGGGCAGCGAAAGCAAAAAAGGATATCATTTCGAGCTTAAATTCGCCGACGAGGAGTTTGCAAACTCCGCTGTCGAATTGCTTACGGATTTGCGCATAAATCCGCGTATGAGCGACCGCGCGGGCAATAAGCTACTCTACGTAAAGGACAAGGACGAGATAGTGCGAATCCTCTGCATACTCGAACTCGGCGACAGCGCGACAAAGATGCAAAATATCATAAACGAGCGCGAGACGGCAAACGTATTAAATCGTTCCATTATCTGCGAAACCGCCAATATGGACAAGACTTTCAGTGCGTCGAGCAGGCAGGTTCTCGCAATCGCGCGCATCAGGGACAGAGGCGAGTACGAAAAACTGTCCGCCGCGCTCAAAGAGACCGCCGACGCAAGAGCGACGTACTCGGAAGCGTCCATGCAGGAGCTTGCCGATATACTCGGCGTGACGAAAAGCTGTTTGCACCATAGGCTAAGCAAACTCGAAAGCATAGCCTCCGCGTTGGAATAGAAACACATAATGCAATAAATAAAACACAAAAAGTAAAAGGAATAATAATACAATCCATGACAGATTTCGTACACCTTCATCTGCATACAGAGTACAGCCTCCTCGACGGGGCGGTTAGGCTCATTCAGCCTGTAATCGGCGCGGATAATCCCAACAAGGCAAAGAAAACGCACCCGCTCAGCGATGCGCTTAAAGCGCTCGGAATGGACGCGGTGGCAATCACCGACCACGGCAATATGTACGGCGTGTATACGTTCGTGCAGACGTTGCGCGCGGACGGCATAAAGCCGATAATCGGGGAGGAGTTTTACGTCGCGGAGGATTTGTACGTCAAAACTCCCGATGTGCTGAAACAGCGCTATCACCTCATTTTGCTTGCGAAAAATCAGACGGGCTACGAAAATCTTATGAAGCTGTCCTCAAAGGCGTTTGTGGACGGATTTTATATGCGCCCGCGTATCGACCTCGACCATATCGCAAAGCATAGCGAGGGGCTTATCTGCCTATCCGCCTGTCTTGCTGGAAAAATTCCGAGACTCATACTCGCGGGCAAATACGAGGAAGCAAAGCAGTACGCAATCAGAATGAGGGATATTTTTGCCGAGGGCGATTTTTATATCGAGCTTCAAGACCATCATCTGCCCGAGGACGCTATTGTCAACAATCAGCTTGTCAAAATCGCAAGAGAAATCGGCGTAAAGATTGTCGCCACAAACGACGTGCACTACTTAAAGCGCGAGGACGCCGATATGCAGGATACAATGATGTGTATCACGCTCGGCTGCAAAAAATCTGACGATAAGACGAATTCCGCGCGTTTCAGCAACGACGAATTTTATCTGAAATCCGGCGACGAGATGGCGGAGCTTTTCGATTGGTGTCCCGAGGCGATTGCGACCACGCGCGAAATAGCGGATAAAGTCGAGGATTATTTCGTGCTCAAACGCAAGCCTATCATCCCCGTCTATCGTAACGACGAGATGGGCGACAGGGACGAAAAGCAGTATCTGCACGACCTCGCTTGGGAGGGGCTTAAAAAGCGTTACGACGTGATTACTCCCGAGATAGAGGAGCGCGTAAATTACGAGCTTGGCATCATCAACAAGTGCGGCTTTGACGGATACTTCCTCATCGTGTGGGACTACGTAAACGCCGCGAAAAAGATGGGTATTCCCGTAGGACCGGGGCGAGGGAGCGGCTGCGGAAGCATAGTCGCGTACTCCATCGGCATCACGGATATAGACCCGTTGAAGTACCAGCTTCTGTTTGAAAGGTTTTTGTCGCAGGAACGCGTCACGATGCCCGACTTCGACGTGGATTTTTGCTTTGTAAGGCGGCAGGAAGTCATTGATTATTGCATACGAAAATACGGCAAAGACAACGTGTCGCAGATTATCGCGTACTCCACGATGAGCGCAAAGGCGGTCGTAAAGGACGTTGCGCGCGTGCTCGACGTGCCATATGCCGAGGCGGCGCTTTGGGTGAAGGAAATCCCCGCGATGGGCAAGCCGCTACTCGCGCAAGTGCTCATGGAGGGCAGTGATTTTTACAGTCCAGACTTTAAGAGGATATACGAGACGAGCCCGACCGCAAGGCAGACGATTGACCTTGCTATGCAAATCGAGGGCATGCCGCGACAGACCTCCATGCACGCCGCGGGAGTCGTCATCTGCCGCGACCCCGTTGAAAACTACTGCGCGCTGTCGAGAAACGGCTCGGGAAGCGATTCGGTCATCACTACGCAGTTTGACAAGAATATCATCGAGGACGTAGGACTTCTCAAAATGGACTTCCTCGGGCTGAAAACTCTGACGGATATAGACGAGGCGTTAAAGCTCATCAAAAAGGATAAGGGCGTGGATATAGACTTCAACAAGCTCGGATACGAGGACCCAAAGGTCTACGAGCTTATAGCGTCGGGCGATTGCGAAGCGGTGTTTCAGTTGGAATCGGGCGGAATGAAGCGCTTTATGGCGAGGCTGCAACCGGATTCGCTCGAAGACGTTATCGCGGGTATCTCGCTGTATCGTCCCGGACCTATGCAGTTCGTAGACGACTTCATCGAGGGCAAAAAACACCCCGAAAAGGTGCACTACGCGCACCCGATTTTGAAAGAGGTGCTCGGCAACACTTACGGCTGTATCGTGTATCAAGAGCAGGTCATGCAGATAGCGCAAAAGATGGCGGGCTTCTCGTTCGGAGGCGCGGATATTATGCGCCGCGCAATGTCCAAGAAAAAGGCGGAGATATTGCAGTCTATGCGCGAGGTATTTTTGCACGGCGGCGTTTTAGACGGCGACGCTACGAAAAAGCAGAACGTAGGCGCTGTCGCAAACGGCGTTGACGAGGAGATTGCAAACCACCTCTTCGACCAAATTATGAAATTTGCCGAATACGCGTTCAACAAGTCGCACGCGGCGGCGTACACCTTCCTCACGTACCAGACGGCGTATTTGAAAAATTACTATCCGACGCACTTCATCGTAGCGGTCGTCAACAACCGCATCACCAACGCCGACGAAGTGAAACACTATATGAACTACTTAAAGCGTACGGGCGTGAAGATACTGCCGCCCGACATAAACCGCTCGGAAAAGTTGTTTTCTATGGACGGCGAAAACGTGCGTTACGGGTTGTCGGGCATAAAGAACGTAGGCGAGGCGGCGACGGAGTATATAATTGCCGAGCGCAGTGAGGGCGGTGATTTCAAGGATTTGCGCGACCTGCTCGAAAGGTGCTCGGAGCAGATAAATAAGCGTATGCTCGAAAGCCTCATAAAGGGCGGCGCGCTCGACTGCTTCGGGCTTACTCGCTCCACGCTTATGGCGTCCTACGAGCGCATTATGGACGACGTAGTGAAGTCCAAGAAGAACAGAATGTCTCAGCAAATGTCGCTTTTCGACGATATGGTGGAGTATAAAGATACGTACAGCGTCATAGAGGAATATCCGAAACTGCAACGGCTTTCGCTTGAAAAAGAGGTGCTGGGAATGTATCTCACCGGGCACCCGCTCGACGATTACAGAGAGGCGAAAGGCGAGTTCAACTTCGATACGAGCATGCTTTACGTCGAGCAAGCCGACGAGGACGGCAACGTCAGTATGACGGTGGACCAACAGCTTGCGGGCAAGCAGGTGAAGTTCGGATGCATCGTCGCGTCCTACGAGGTTAAGAGCACAAAGCAACAGCAGAAGTTCGCGGTAGGCAGGCTCGAAGACAGGTCGGGTTCGATAGCATTTACAATGTACGCGCGCGCGTACGAGAAATTTTCGGCGATAATAAGCGGCGACGTTCCCGTAAAGGTGTCGGGCAAAATCGACCTGCGCGACGAGAGCGAACCCAAGATAAACATAGACGGCGTGGAGGAGTGGCTCAACAGCGCCGCGACGGTCAAGCCCGTCAAAGCTGAGAAGCGCGATGCCGAGGGAATTTTGTACGTGCTCGTCAACGACCCCGACGAACACGGGACGGTTGAGGACGTGCTCAAAATGTACGAGGGCGACACTCCGTGCCAAGCGCAAATCACCTACGACGGCAAGCCGCGGCTGATGGAATATCCGCAGAGCGTGCGCATTTGCGACGAACTGCTCGCTCGGCTTTGCGACCTGCTCGGGAGCAATCGCGTGAGATACGTGCGCAAAAAATAGGCGGCAAATCGCTTGCGCGCGAAATTCGGCGGTGCTATCATATTTTAAAATATAAAATAATTTTTGCGAGGCATATATGGCAAAGAAAAGCATAAATAAAAGGCTTGCCGTGCTTACGAGCGGCGGCGATGCGTCGGGCATGAACGCGTGCATACGCACGGTTGTACGCTACGGGCTCAACCACGGCTTTGAAATGTACGGCATCAAGCACGGCTACAAGGGCATGGTCAACGACGAGATATTCCAAATGGATTACAGCTCGGTTTCCAACTGCGTGCACGCGGGCGGGACGATATTGCGCTCGGCTCGCTGTTTGGAGTTCAAAGAGAAAGACGTCATGATTAAAGCGGCGGACAACCTCTTGAAGCGCGGCATTGAAAATATAATCGTCATCGGCGGCGACGGCTCGTTCAGAGGCGTCGAGGATTTGCACGAAAACACCGACCTAAGCGTAATAGGCATTCCGGGCACAATCGACAACGACATGGGCTATACGGATTCGACGATAGGCTACGACACGGCGTGCAACACGGTCATCGACGCAATCTTGAAGCTCCGCGATACGATAACCTCGCACGACCGCATCATGGTTTTGGAAGTTATGGGCAGGATGAGCGGCAATATTGCGCTCAATTCGGCGGTTGCGGGCGGCGCGGAGTACGTCATCGTCCCCGAAGCTCCCGCCGACGTTGACGAGATTGCAAACAGCGTCAAGCGCGGCTTTGACAAGGGCAAAACCTCTACGATTATCCTGCTTGCCGAGGGTAAAAACGAGCTTAAAGACGAGCTCGTCAAAAAGGTTGCCGAGGCGACCAATCGCCGCGTAAACCATATGGCGCTCGGATATATGCAGCGCGGCGGAATTCCCACCATGGCGGACCGCGTACTTGCGGCGAGAATGGCACAGCGCGCCGTCGATTTGATAGAGTGCGGGCAGTCGGGCAGAGTAGTCGGCATCCGCGGCGGCGACATTTACGATACCACCGTGCTCGAAGCGCTTAGAATACCCAAGGAGTTTGACGAACAGCTTTACAATTTGGCAATAACGATAAGCAAGTAATTCAATATCCGTCAATGCGAGTATTCCGCTTGTCATTGCGAGGAACGAAGCAATCCAGAAAAGCCCTCTCATTGAGGAGAGGGTGTCACGCAGTGACGGGTGAGGTGTATACACACATTATTAAGGGGGGTAAGGGCTGTTTTCCGAGTCCGCCCTATACCCCCTTATGAACCCCCTTAC
>JAMPEA010000034.1 GCA_023665365.1 Bacillota bacterium | reverse complement strand
ACCGAAATCTACTTTTCCAATATGGGTATTCGGTTTATCGCCATAAACGATAACGTCGATTCCGCAACGGCTAACGCTTCCGAGAACGATTTAACGCCGTTTAAGAACGTTTTCAACGAGTGGTATGCAAGAGATACAAGCAAGAAAATCCGCGCCGTATTCAAAGCCAAAGGCAATTCGGGCAAACACTTGTCGAGCAATCCGCCGTTCGGATATGTAAAATCTCCCGAAGATAAAAACCAATGGATTATAGACGAGCCTGCTGCTTCCGTTGTCAGAAAGATTTTCGATCTTTTTATAGAGGGAAAATCCGTTTGCGACATTGCGCATATTCTTACGGAAGAAAAGATAGACACGCCGCAACTCTATTATATGAAACAAGGGCGGGCTTTTCGGAAACTCGGAGATTTTCCCGAAATTTGGAATAAAAGAACGGTAATACATATCCTCTCGCAACAGGCTTATGCGGGGCGAACGATAAATTTTCAAACGGCAAAGAAGTCATACAAGAGCAAAAAGCAGGTACATTTACCCAAAGAAGAATGGGTAATAATCGAGAATACACAAGAGGCTGTCATAGAGCCGAGAGTGTTCGATATGGTTCAGAAAATGCGCGAGCATAAACGGGCATATACCAAGTTTAACGAAGTGAATATGTTTGCCGGTATGCTGTATTGCGCGGACTGCGGAGCGAAATTGACGATAGCGAGATTTGCAAAAAACAGGGGTATGGATAATTACACTTGCTCTACCTACCGAAAAAAGAAGAAAGGTTTATGCTCTTATCATCGGATTTTAGTAAGCAGTTTGGAAAGAATTGTCCTTACCGACATACGCAAGGTTTGTGCTTATGTTGCAGGACACGAACAGGAGTTTATAGACGAATACCGCCAATGTTCCGAAAAGGAAATACGTAGGGCGGAAACAGTGGCGCGGACGGAACTCAATAAAGCTGTAAAGCGCAACGACGAAATAAACGCTGTTATTCGTAAACTGTACGAAGACAACGTAACCGGAAGAATATCCGACGAGCGTTTTGATATTATGGCAAAAGCCTACGACGACGAACAATCTGCATTGAAAGTAAAGATTGCCGAATTGCAAGAGAGTTTATCTGCCACAAACAAAACAAACGACAATCTTACGGGCTTTATCCGTATGGTAAAGAGCATTACCGAAATAGAAACACTTACGCCCGAACTTCTGCACACTATGGTTGAAAAGATAATTATAGGCGAAACGAAAATCATTGACGGCGTTAAGACGCAAGAAGTGAAGATTATATACAACCTTGTAGGCGCAGTAAATTTACCGCAATAACAAGAGAGCAAGGCTTTGTTTCCTTGCTCTCTATCTCTCTTTTTATAAAATCCCCAAGACTAATTAACTTCGGCTAGCGCATTTTTTATTTTGGAGGTAATTATGAAAAAAGTACTTTGTATCACTGTGGCATTGCTGTTTTGTTTGTTAGTTTTTACCGCATGCACGAGCACCAGTCAAGACAATGTAGAAAGCGAGCCCAAAATAATTAGTATTGATGGGGGAACAATATCAGGAAAAGAAATTACCCTTAATGTAAGTAAGTACATTGATAATGTTTTCTTATTTGACTTGATAAAAGTAACTGATGATGCAATTTGGAAAGTGATAGATATAAATAGTAATGTTATTGCAAATAAAACTGTTAGATTGGTTGATGGTAACAATATATTTTATATAGAAGTATCTTTGCCTGATGGTACAAAGTCAACAATGTATACATTGTTGATTAATAAAGCGAAAGATATAACTGTAACTTATTTGGCGACAACAATATATGGTTTTGGTGAAAGGATTTTGAAAGAAGTTAAAGTGGAGCCTGGAACACTTTTTAAAGCAGCTTACATACCAAATCTTGAAGGTTTTGACTTTTTTTATTGGCATAAGAGGGGCTCTGAAAAAGAATTCAAAGAAGAAATTTTAAATTACGATACACAATTGATAGTAAAAGCGTCTAAGAAAACGGCAATATTACATTTAATTGTTGAAGGCGAAGAATGGCAAACAATCAATTGTGAATATGGTGATTGGGTGAATCTCCCTGTTCCTACTAAGCAGCATTATCATTTTGGAGATGTTTTCTCCGACAGATGGTATTATGATAAAGAATGTATTAGTTCTTTTGGAACTGAATATCGTTGCTATAATAGTGGAGATATTTATATATATGGGAAATTTGTACCTACGACATATAAAATTACTTACGATTTTGGAGAAATAGCTCACAATCGAAAAGAGTATCAGTCGGTTGTTTATAGTAATACTTTTGAATTGTATGAACTTAATTTTCCGTACACAACTTATAATGGCATTAAATACTATATTGTTGGCTATACGTATAATGGTGAGCCGTTTGTTGGCGGTAAATATTTGTATGACGGAGACATTAAAGTCGAGGCAGTTTGGATGCCCGAAAGTGAGTATAAACAGAATAATTAAGTTGTTGTAAGGAGAATATTTGAAATGAATGATAAAAAAATTACTACTGATGAAATTGCAAACGCTTTGATTGATATGAATGAAAATTTGGGAATTTGCGACAGCGATACGGCTATTGGCTTAAAAACCTCAAAAAAGAGAGATATTTTAAAGTCTGGTAAAGAGGGATCCTTTTCTAAATTTCAACAAGTGATTATAAAACAACAAAAGAGAAAAAATTAGGAGCTATAAAAATGCTAATATACGAAAATTTATAGTTATTGTTATGACGACAAATCGTTTAAAAAATAGCGGCAAACATTGCCGTTATTTTTATATGTTTCTGCAAGGTTGGCGATGCAGAGTTTATTTGCAAAGTTCCCGCGCAGCCGTGTGATGCCATTTTATAAACCCGCTGTATAGCAGGGTGGGTCAATGCTGCCGTGCGGTCTCTGTCTTCCACTGATATTATGAGGCCTGACATCTCCGCAATTTTCGGACTCGCAATCCCGTATAAAATTTGTGGTTCAAAATAGAGCATCATCACGCGCTTAGCAGGATAATATTATTATAAACAATTTATCTTGCTATTACAATACGTTTTTCAAAAAAGAATTTATCTGCCAATACTTGCCAATTAGTTTGGTTTTTATCTTGAAAAAGGTTGCGGTATATGATATTATATCAAATATAAAGCATCTATGGGGGAGTGTATGAAACTCAATCAAAAGTTAAAGACTATTTTATCTGTTGCGGTATTTCTGCTCGTATTTTTGGCGTTGATACTTATCGCGACGTTCTGCGATTTGCAAATCAGCGACATTATGACAAAGGGCATATTGAAGGACGGCGACTATTTTGCGACCGACTTCTTAGGGGTTATGCTCGAAGCGGTGGGCTGTACGCCTATCTATCTGTTGATAGCGTTCGTCCTTTGCGTGCTGTTTTGGAGCTGTCTAAAACTGTGGAAAACAGGCCCGCAAACGTGTAAGCCCGTGAAAAAGCCGCTCAATATCATTTGCGCGGTCGTATGCGCAATCGGAGTAGCCGCCGCGTGCTGGTACGCTTTGAAGGACAGCATAGGCTACGTTTTCGAACACGTGCTCGCAAGGAGCGGAGATATTGCAGGCAATCTTGATGCGCTCGACAAATTTGAGCATAGCGCGGCAATGTATGGCATAGAGGCGTTTTTCGGCGTTATCATGGCGGCGCTTGCGATAGTGGCGACAAAGCAGTTCAAGCCCGAAACTCTCAAAAAGCTGTTGTGGTTTTGCCTCGCCGCCGCGTGCGCGGTCGCGCTTGCGAATATCCTTATGTTTATCATAAAAGGACCTGTCGGCAGAATGAGATACAGAGCCATTCACTCCGACCTCGGCGCGGGGCTTATCGCAAGCGGCGAACTCAAAGGTTATACGCAGTGGTTTGTGTCAAACGGTCAGCCGTCAAAAGGCATTTTGGATTCCTTCCTGCATACCTACGGAGTTAAAGACGCGTTTAAATCATTCCCGTCCGGTCATACTTGCTCGGCGGGCACGGTCTATACGCTTATAATGATACCTACGCTGTTCGGCTTTAAGGAGAAAAACAAGAAGGGCGCAACTCTCGCTTGCTGGCTTGTGCCTATCCTGTATACGGCGATTGTCGCAATCAGCAGAATTATGGTGGGCGCGCACTTTATGAGCGACGTCACGTTCGGCGGCACGATTGCGTTTGTCTGCGCGGTGATAATGTGGGAAATCTTTATGTGCAAGGGCAGTCACTTCTTTGCGGTATTCCCCAAGCTCCAAAAGGCAAAAGCGGGCGCGGCAGACGGAGAGGAAGTCGAAAACGCAGGCGAAAACGAGGATACTAAAACCGTTGCTAACGACGCAACCGACGACGTAAATGCCGATAGCGTCGAAACCTACGTCGATGGCGTTGCAGGCGAGACGGAAAACGCGTCAGTTCCGACGGAAAACGAGGAGAACGAGGCGGAAAACGTCCAGGAGAAAACACCCGAGGATAACGCCCACGAAATTGACGAAACTTCAATTAAAGCGGACGATTTGTTGCTACCTTAAACTTATATAAAGTCAAATAATACAATTTTAAAACGAATTCGGCTTCGGTCGAATTCGTTTTTTGAAACACGAAAGTATACCTATCGAAGTAAGCGCACAAAAAATGCAAACTCCGATAACGCTAAAATACTTCAAACTTATTTGCAAGCATAAGAACATATGAGCGCTAAAATTCAGAAAAGATGGTCGATGGTTTATAATAAGTTGAAATTGTACGTCGATTGTGCTATAACATAAATACTCGATCAGAGCAATAAACAGTAATTTATGAAAGGTATATAATATGGCGGAAGAAACAATTGAAAGCGAAATTATTCCAAAAAGAAAAAAATTAAGCAAACGTAACAAGATAATTATTATCGTCAGTACGATACTTGCCTTTTTATTGTTGTTGGTTTTTTTAATCGTACCTTATTCGGTTTCGATTGCTATTTACAAAAGTGTATTTAACGAAAGGTATTCTTCGTCCGCATATTTGGCTTATGATATTAAAGAGTTTGATGGATTAAAAGCAGATAAGCACGAATTCCAATCCTATGATAACGAAACTCTTATAGGGTATAGATATTATACGGAAAACAGTCAGCCTTACGGCGTTGTGGTTATCGCCCACGGCTTTGGCGGTGGCGGTCATAACGGTTATATGGACGTAGCCTATTACTTTGCTTGTAACGGTTTTAACGTATTTGCTTTTGACGCTACGGGCAACGACGAAAGCGGCGGCAAAGCAGTAAAAGGACTTCCGCAAGGCGTAAAAGATTTGAGCAGAGCCATTGAATATTTAGACGAAGTTCCCGAATTAAAAGATTTGCCGATATTTTTATGGGGGCATAGTTGGGGTGGCTATTGCGTTGCAAACGTGTTGAATTTTCATCCCGAAGTTAAAGCAATAGTTTCTATGGCGGGTTTTAACCGTTCAAGTGATTTGTTGTATGCACAGGGGAAAGAAATGGTTGGCGGTATTATGGACTTTATGTTGCCATACGTCAACTCTTATGAAAAAATAAATTTCGGAAAATATGCAAAAGCAACAGCTATGGACGGTTTTGCTAAATCAAATGCAGGCGTATATATCGTTCATAGTACAGACGATACGACCGTTCCGATAAATTACGGCTACGATATTTATTATGAAAAATATGCTAACAATGACCGCTTTGTTTTCAAAAAGTATGAAGATAAGGGGCATAGTGAAGTTTATTATTCTCGTGAAGCTATTGAATATATTGATAATTTTAATGCAGAATTCAAGGAATATTTTAACGGTAGAGAAATAACCGCAACCGAGCGTGAAGAATATATTACAAACAATCTTGACCGTTCGGTTTGGTGTAATTTGATAGATAAAGACCTATTTGCGGATATAGTAGACTTTTATAAATCTTACATATAAATTACAATTTATCGGACAGATGGCAATAAGCCGAAAGCGATTTTATAATACACTTTCGGCTTTTTTAGTGTCAATAAAAACAATATGTTGACATATCTGATTTTCGTTGCTACAATGACTATATCAATCTAAAACACATGTTTTAGAAAAACAGAGGAAAGATAAATGCCGCCGAAGCCTAAATTTACAAGAGAACAGATAGTAGCGCAAGCGTTTGAAATCGTGCGCGAGAAGGGCTTGGACTCGCTGACAGCCAGATATTTGGGGGAGAGGCTTAATAGTTCCGCCCGCCCGATTTTCACCGTATTCGACAGTATGGACGAGGTCGTAAGCGAGGTTATGGCTTGCGCGAAAGGCGAGTATGCTAAATACGTTTCCGCGGGGCTTGCGAGCGTCCCCGCGTTTAAGGGAGTAGGTACGCAATATATTAGGTTTGCGGTCAAAGAGCCGCAGTTGTTTAGGTTGCTGTTTATGAACGTAAACGAACAGGCTAACCTAAGAAATATACTGCCTCTTATAGACGATAACGCCGAGGAAATTTTGATGTCGGTCAGGGAGAGCTACGGCTTAGACGACGTGGGCGCAAAGCGAATTTATATGCATCTTTGGGTGTATACTCACGGCATTGCCACCATGTGCGCCACTCGCACCTGCAAGTTCACCGAGGAGGAGATAAGCGAGATTATGTCCGAGGTGTTCGTGAGTTTGCTGAAAACCGTCAAAGGAGAAACGCGATGAAAATAGAGATTGAAAACGTAACGAAAAAATACGGCAACGGCGGGAGCGAAGTCGAGGCGCTTAAAGGAGTAAATCTTCAAATAGACGACGGAGCTTTTGCGGTGATACTCGGAGCATCCGGCTCGGGCAAATCCACGTTGCTTAACGTCATATCGGGGCTTGAACGCGCCGACGGCGGGAGAGTTTTATATGACGGCAGGGATATTTGCGTATTGTCTGATAAGGAGTTGACAGCTTTTAGGCGGGATTACGTGGGATTTATCTTTCAACAGTACTATCTGTTGCCCAATATGACCGTGGATAAAAACGTGCGTATGGGCGCGGACCTTGCGGGAAATGCGGATTATAAGGAAATAATCGCGGCGGTGGGGCTTGAAGATAAGGCGAAAAAATATCCGAGCGAACTGTCGGGCGGCGAACAGCAGAGAGTATCCGTTGCTCGCGCGCTTGCAAAAAGACCTAAAACGCTGTTCCTCGACGAGCCTACGGGCGCGCTTGACGAGGCAACGGGGAGGCAGGTACTCGATTACATTTGCAAATTGCACGAGCAAATCGGATTTACTATGATAATGGTCACTCACAACAGAAATATCGCGGATATGGCGGATAAAGTTGTGGTTATGAACAGCGGGCGCATCTCCGAAATATACGACAACGCCGCTAAAAAAACCGCATACGAGATAGGGTGGTGATATGGTCGTAGGCATAAAGGACACGTTTAAGCTCGTCGGCGTTACGGTGATAAGCTGTTGCGCGGTGCTCGTCTGCACTATGTTTTTGAATTATATGCTCGATTTGCAGGGCATAAAATCCGCCGTCGCGCAGGAGGCCGCGGCGTTTTACGACGCGCAGATAACTACCTCGAAAGTAGTTGTTATCATATCGGGATTGTGCTTGCTGCTTACGTCAATCGTCACACTGTTGTTCTATATCAAGCAGTATATCGAGGCGCATAAAAAGGAGCTTGGCATATTAAAGGCGATAGGCTATTCCGATATGAAAATCGCCGCGAATATTTGGGTATTCGGACTGAGCGTACTCATAGGAACGGCAATCGGATTTGCGCTTGCGTATGCTGTTATGCCAAAACTGTACGCCGTGCAGAACAAGGACGGATTTTTGCCCGACGTGCCGATAGCGTTTCACGGCGAATTGCTTGCGTATTTCGTCCTATTGCCGTCGATTGCATTCGCGTTGTTTGCCGTACTTTTTGCCTGTTATAAACTGCGCAGACCCGTCGTCGGACTCATTAAAGACGTTGACGAGAGCGCGTATAAGCCGAAGCGCGTAAAGGGGGACAGACGCGATGAGGGCAAGTTTTTAAGAGGACTTGCGGCAAGCACGCTCAAAAGCAAAAAGACGCTGGTTTTCTTTATGTGGTTTGCGGCGTTCTGCTTTGCCGCGATGATGCAAATGGGTATGAGTATGCGCACGCTCGCAAGCGATATGATGGCGGCGATGATAATAACGCTCGGCGCGGCGCTTGCGTGCACAACTCTATTGCTTGCGATAACGACGGTCATAAATTCCAATAAAAAGGCGATAGCGATAATGCGCGCTTACGGCTATACCCAAAGCGAGTGCGCAAACGCGATACTCGGAGGCTATCGCCCGTTTGCGTATCTGGGCTTTGCCGTGGGCACCGTATATCAATATGGAATACTCAAAATTATGGTCACTTTTGTGTTTAAGGATATTGCAAATATATCGTATAAATTCGATTTTGCCGTATTAGGAATAGCGCTTGCGATATTTGCGGTCTTGTATGAGGCGATAACTCTGCTTTACGCAAACCGCATAAGAAAAATCTCGCTTAGGCAAATTATGTCGGAATAGGCGCAATTCGTTTGACATAATCCGCGTTAAGTCGTATATTAGATTTAGCTTAAAAAGGGCAGTTCGTAACCATCCTGCCTTGCAAAGGTTGCAAAAACAAAACTAAGGAGAGAGGGTATATTTATACTCTTGTGCGTCCTTGGGCGCATTTTTTTATGGAAAGATACGGCAGAATTCTAAACAAACGCAAGAGGGAAATCGTATTGTTGCGCGGAAGCGGTTGCATTTACAAAAAATGCGCGTTTTGCGATTATCATCTGGATAAGTGCGCGGACGACGACGAAAATTTTAGGCTCAACAGAGAAGTCATATCCCGCGTTACGGGCGAGTTTAACGAGCTTGAAGTTATCAACAGCGGCTCGGTGTTCGAGCTTGATACGCGCACGCTAAACCTCGTTAAAGCCGTTTGCAAGGATAAAGGCATAGATATTATACATTTTGAAGCCCATTATTTATACGAAAGCAGAATCCCAGCTTTGAGAGAATTTTTCAAGGATTTTCAACTTAAAATGAAGCTCGGGCTTGAAACGTTTGACTATGATTTGAGGGAAAACGTGCTCAAAAAGGGTATACCCGAAAAAAATCCGTCCGTAATAAGCCGCAGTTTCGACGAGGCGAATTTTCTCATCGGGATAGACGGACAGACGGAGGAAAGCATGCGTAACGACATCGTTCTCGGGCTTGATAATTTTGAAAGAATTTGCCTCAACGTTATGTGCGAAAATTCCACGGCAATCAAGCCGAATAAGGCGGTTATAGATATTTTTTTAAAGGAAATTTATCCTGAGTACAAGGACGACGAAAGGGTGGATATTTTGATAAATAATACGGATTTCGGGGTGGGTGACTGATATGACTGGGCAAAACGAACTTATACTTATCGCAACGGTTTTTGTAGTATTCGGCGCGGCGCTGTTCGCCTACAAGTTTTTCGGGCGAGCGGGGCTGTACTGCGTGTCGGCGATAGCCACGGTGCTTGCCAATATCGAGGTGCTCGTACTTATAAAGGCGTTCGGATTATCGCAGACGCTCGGCAACGTTCTATTTGCGGTGACGTTCCTCGTGACGGACATACTGTCGGAGTGCGAGGGCAAAAAGTACGCCAACAAAGCGGTCATGATAGGCATATTTACGTCGCTTTTTTTCCTTGTGATTTCGCAAAGTTGGATGCTCTACGTTCCCGCCGCGGACGATTGGGCGATGACACCCATTGCCGAGATATTTTCAAACACGCCGCGTATGGTGCTTGCATCGCTCAGCGTGTACGCCGTCAGCCAGCTGTTTGACGTATGGCTTTATCATCAGTGGTGGAAACTCACCGAGAAGAAAAGCGGAAGCAAACGCAAATTTCTTTGGTTGCGCAACAACGGTTCAACGCTTATCAGTCAGCTTATTAACACCGTCCTTTTCACGGTGATTGCGTTCGCTGGCACTTACGACGTGAAGGCTATGTTGGAGATAATCGGGTCGAGCTACGTAATCTACGTATTCACGTCTCTGCTTGACACTCCCGCCGTATACCTCGCTCGCCTAATCAGCGACAAAAAGCAGTTAAAATCGCAATTTTGCGGTTTAGGGGAGAATTATTGACAAAGTTTTTAAATCCTAATATACTTGCATTGATTGAAGTAAATATCGGAATTGCGATGTGTCTTTATTTTAAAGACGAGAACGTAATCGAATAATTCAAGTATTATATGGGTTTACTATGAAAAACGAAATCACACGAGAGTATCAGCTGTTTGAGGATATAAAGCAAGTCGACGCTGACGGCAACGAATTTTGGCTTGCAAGGGAACTGCAAGAGGTTTTAGGATATGCAAAATGGGAGAACTTCCACAAGGTTATCCAAACCGCGCAGATTGCCTGCAAAATCAGTCATCAGAGTGTTGAGGATTGTTTTCCTGAGGTCAGGAAGTCAATAATTTCAGGCAAAGGAAGAAAGTCGGATATAATTGACTACAAACTCACGCGCTATGCTTGCTATCTAATTGTGATGAACGGCGATCCGCGCAAGGACGTGATTGCGCTCGGGCAGACGTATTTCGCCGTTAAGACCCGACAGCAGGAACTCAATGAATTGTATGACCGCCTTTCGGAAGATGAGAAGCGATTGTTTATACGAGGCGATGTTAAGCAGAAAAACATGTTGCTTGCAGAGGCGGCGCACAATGCAGGAATAATCACCCAAAGGGAGTATGCGATATTTCAAGATTCCGGTTATCGCGGACTATATGGCGGGCTTACGGCACGAGACATAGCCGACAACAAAGGTTTGAGTGAGGGAGAAGAAATTCTCGATTATATGGGAAGTGAGGAGCTTGCGGCTAATTTATTCCGCATCACACAGACGGAAGCGAAAATGAAGCGTGAGAATGTTTCCACCCCAATGGACGCTAACAGAACGCATTACGAGGTCGGCACAATCGTGCGCAAGGCAATTCAAGAAGCTGGCGGCACTATGCCTGAAAATCTTCCAACACCCGACAAAAGCATATCCGAGATTGAAAAACAAATTCGCCCATCTTTGCAAAACCCCAAAGAATAATTCCCAAGTTTGTTTGACAATTTAATTGAAAAAATATAAAATAAGTTTGACAGCATGGTTCAACCCGTGTGAGCGGTTAAAACTTGTTTAAGCAAGTCGCATTGTCAGGCGTAAGACCTCTGATATATAAATATCAGAGGCTTTCTTGTATTACAAAAAAGCAGGAAGTTAATAACTCCCAGCGCAGAGACGATAGCAGGTCTTATTTTGTTCAATGCCTCTTTCGTCCCCGCCGACGCTACTCGGCACGACCTCGCAAAATGGTCCTGTCGCTGTACGACAGTGTCCTATAAGATGATTTTATTCTAAGTCATTTTGTATAGAAAGTCAATCGTAATTACAACCTAATCAATCAGAATGTAATCACCGCATAAAAAGCAACTCCTCGCATAGAGGAGTTGTGTGGAGCTGGTGGGCGGACTCGAACCGCCGACCTGCTGATTACGAATCAGCTGCTCTACCGACTGAGCCACACCAGCAAATGTAAATCATTTGTGATTATAGCAAAGGTTTGAAAAAAATGCAATGATTTTATTAGGGTTTTTTAATTAGATATTCGCGTAGCGTCAAGGTTTGGCGGGCGTACGGGCGAAAGCGTCGTATTCCGCCTTCCATTTTGCGATAGCGGCTTCGTTGTAGACGCGGGGCATACGGCGGGCGAGGAGGCTGGCTTTAATGCAGAGTTTGATTATGTCCTCTGTGCTGCGCATAAAGTCGGGCTTAGACTTTGCGAGTTGCAGGCTTTTGATGACGGATTCTATTTTGAAATCGGACATATTTTTAATATCGAAGCGCGCGAGCGCGAGCAGATGCTCGTTGAGGACGCCCGAGGTAAACAGCCAAATCAAGTCGTCGCGGTTGAGGTTTTGGAAATTTGCGCGCGCGATATACGACATATAGCAGTGCGCGCCGAACGCGCTATTGACCTTGACGGCGTACTTCCAAAGGGAGCGAGCGGAGAAGTTTGCGGCGTTTTTGACCACGTCGGCGAGAATGACGGCGGCGTTGAGCGTATTTTCGATGCCCGAGCCCGACGTAGGCTTAGTCATAAAAGCGGCGTTGCCGATGAGGGCGTAGCCGTCGGCGACGATAGTGGCGAGGGGATAGCGGACGGGGATAGCGTCCTGCACTGAGAATACGCGCTCGTCGGTGATATGCGGATTGCGCTCGCGCAGATAAGCTAGTGCCTTGTCGATTTGGGCTTGCGAGAGGGACTCGAAGTGGCTTATCAAAATATCCGCGAGGTTTGCGTCGGGAGCGTCCTTGCACCAAAGCACGGAAAATCCGCTTGGCATCAGATACACGTTTGACGGCGACAAACAAAACCTATCCTTTTTATAGTACGCGCGATAAGCCATAAGGTAGTCGTTGGGCAGAATGGCGTCGTCCATGAGGAATTTATGCGGAATTTGAAAGCGGTATTTTGAAAACAAACCGCTTGAATCGATCACGAGGTCGCAATACTGCGGCTGTCCGTTGACGTACACGCCGACGACCGCGTCGTTTTCGAGGATAAGGCTATCGGCTTTTGTGCCGAAGCGGATAGTTGCGCACTGCTCGGCTTGGACGATGAGGTGCTCGATAAACTTTTTTCTGTCGATGTCGAAGTTTTTTGCGGCGCGCGTGCCTTGGGATATGTAGCCGTCGCCGGACGGTCCGAAAAAGTTAAGCAACTGCTTTTGCAACACAAAGTGCTTAGGCACTTCGATTTTCGCCTTTTTGAAGGTATCTTTGTTTATGGAGTCATGCCAAGGGTAGCCCAACTCCTCGCGGGATTTTTTTTCGTATACAACGATAGAAAAGCCGAGATTGCCAAGCGCACCTGCAACGTACAGTCCGCCAATCCCCGCGCCGAGAATGATAATTTTCTTATTTCTATCCGAAGCCCTCATATGCGTATCTATTGCGGCTTAGCGCCGCGTTTAAAAACAGTATATGAATATCATATCATCAAAAGCGACGGTTGGCAAACGAATGACGACAGCAGTAGTGCAAAATGTTATTAAACGACGTATTTTCTGCGGAAATAGAAAAATCAAACGTACATAGAATATACTGTTCTATGTACATATTATTATAATAGTACAATAATTTTA
>JAMPEA010000033.1 GCA_023665365.1 Bacillota bacterium | reverse complement strand
GCCACTTGCGCTAATTTTATCGCTCGCCCTATACCCCCTTATGAACCCCCTTACCCGAAAACTCCTCATATCCCCCTACCCCCTTATTCTTTAAGGGGGAAACGCGCTAAAAATAATACTTGTACATCATTGCGAGGAACGAAGCAATCTCAAAAAGCCCTCCCCTACGGGGTCCCCGCAAAACGTCCCTGTTTTGTGGGGTATTTTCGAGGGGAGGGTGTCACGCAGTGACGGGTGAGGTGTAACCTCAATACTAAGGGGGTAAGGGCTGTTTTCCGAGTCCGCCCTATACCCCCTTATGAACCCCCTTACCTGAAAACTCCTCATATCCCCCTGCCCCCTTATTCTTTAAGGGGAAATATGGTAAATTATAAAAAAATCGTCATTGCGAGGAGCGTAACGACGCGGCAATCCAGAACGAACAGCTTTTAGGTCTGGATTGCTTCGCCAACAAGTTGGCTCGCAATGACGAAGCGGATATTTACAATCTCTACCATATTAAAATAAAAAAACGCGATATTTTGCGTCAGACAAGGAAAAGCCCTGTTGAGGACAAGCCTAACGTACAAATCGTACGTGACTTGTCGGCAACAGGGTTTTGACGCAGTATCACACAAAATAGCGCGTTTTTTAACACATTGTATCCGACAATTTCTCCCCACCCAAAATATGCACGTGCAAATGTTCGACCGACTGACAGCCGTTTTCGCCCTTGTTGGATACGAGGCGGAAGCCGTCTTGAAGCCCGAGCTTATCCGTCATCGCGGACAGCTTTTTTATGCACCTTGCAAGCGTGGCGGCTTGCGCGTCGGTCATCTCGATTATGTTTGCGTAATGCTCCTTGGGCAAAAGCAGATAGTGTATCTTCGCTTGCGGATTTACGTCGTTTATGATGAGCATATCCTCGTCCTCGTAGACCTTGGCGGACGGAATTTCGCCCTTGATGATTTTGCAAAAAATGCAGTTGTCCATATGTTGACCTCCGTGTTTTAATCAGCTAAGCCGTCGAGATATTTGCGCTTTGGCACAATCGTACGCACCTCGTTATGCACGCCCGATTTGGAATACACCTTGACGTAGTTCGGCGTATGCCCCACCCACGTTCCGTCCGTTTCCGTCTCGAAAAGCACCTGTTGCGGCATGCCTATTTGCTTGCTGAGATAGTTGCCGATGAGCTCGCGCTTCAACGCGCTCATTCTGCGCTGACGGTCGGCAACGACGTCGGGCGGGAGCGTCGGCATACGCCCCGCGACCGTCCCCTCGCGCGAGGAGTACGAAAATACGTGTATATCCGCAAAGCCCACCGTGCGCGCAAAGTTCATACAGTTTTCAAACATTTCCTCGGTTTCGGTGGGATAGCCGACGATAATATCCGTCGTAATCGAAGCGGACGGATAGTATTTGCGTATCAACTTCACCGCCGCGAGATATTGCGACGTGTTGTAGCGCCTGTTCATCGCAATCAGCACGCTGTCGTCGCCGCTTTGGAGCGACAGATGAAAGTGCGGACAAAAATGCTTTATCTTTGTCGTGGATTTCAAAAATTCGTCCGTTATCACGCACACTTCGAGC
The DNA here is from genome assembly GCA_023665365.1 of Bacillota bacterium. Lineage (GTDB taxonomy): Bacteria > Bacillota > Clostridia > Christensenellales > CAG-917 > CAG-475. The sequence goes on along the minus strand of JAMPEA010000033.1, from coordinate 12,950 downwards.
GAGCCGAGCCGTATGCGCAAGTTGTCGTAACGCGCCAGCTCCTCCATTAAATCCGCAAGGCTAAGCCCAATATCCGCGCCGTATGCCGATAGGTTTATCCCTGTGACTACGACCTCTTTCACAGCGTCTTTTACGCCGTCGAGCTCTCTTAGTATGCTCTCGACCGCACGCGACCTGCTATGCCCGCGCAGATATGGTATCAGACAGTAGTTGCAATAGTTGTCGCAGCCGTCCTGCACCTTGATGAAGTGGCGGGTGCGCAGATTGTATACGCCCTCGTTGTCGTCGTACTCGTTTGAAACGTCAAATCGTTTTTCCTCCACTACGCTCGCGGACATTTCGACTCCGTTTGCGTATTTTTCGACGATTTTCCTTGCAAGCGCGCACTTGCCGTCCGTCCCCGATATGTACACTACGCCGTGCTTTGCAAACTGTATGAAATTGTTTTGCGACGCGCAACCGCATACGTATATCTTCGCCGCCGGATTTAGCTTGATAATGCGCGACACCGCTTGGCGCGACTTCTTTTCCGCCTCGGCGGTCACCGCGCAGGTGTTTAGCACATATATATCGGCAGGTTCCAGCCCGTCGGCAACCTCGAAACCCGCCGCGTTGAATATCGCAAGCATCGCGTCGCTGTCATACTGATTGACCTTGCACCCCAGCGTAACCACGGCGATTTTAGGCAGTCTGATTTCAGTCATATTTTCCCCTTGTAAACTTATGCGCTCAGTCGTAGGATAATTCGCCCAAGCCGTCGAGCGCAAGCGCGCAAAGTATAATCGCCGCAGTCTCGGCGCGCAGTATGCGCTTGCCAAGCGTCACCGCCTTTGCTCCCGCGGCTACGATACGCTCCGCCTCGTCGGGCTGAAAGCCGCCCTCCGGTCCTACGATAAGCGCGATGCGCTTGCCGCTCGGCAGATTGTCGGATATTTTTTGCTTCCTCTCGCACTCGTAGGCAAACAGCGCGCCGTCGTAGCTTTTTATAGCCTCTATCACGTCGTCGATGCTCACAAGCTCGCCGACCTCGCTTAGGTACGCCGAGCCGCATTGCTTCGCCGCTTCCAGCGCGATTTTGCTCGCCCTCTCCCTTGAAAATTTCGTCTCCGCGCAGTTCGCCGACCTAAACGGAATAACCCTGTCTACGCCAAGCTCCACCGCCTTTTGCACGACGAAATCCGTTTTGTTGTTTTTAAGCAGACCCGCATACAAAGTGATATGCGCGCTTTTAGTGTCCGCGACTCTGACGGCGTCCACGCGCAGTTTGGCGCAGTCCCTGCCTATCACGACGACGGTGCAGTCGCGCTCTGTGCCGTCGTTTGCGCACACCGTAGCTTTGTAGCCCGCCTTGTAACGCAAAACCCGCGTCATATGCAAAAACTCGTCGCCGCGCAGCGTCACTATGTCGCCCGATATATCGCTTTCGGATACGAAAAATCTGCGGATTTCCATAATATTATCCTTCGCTTTTAGCAAGCAACAGCGCGCGCCAATCGTCCTGCGCGAGCCGTTTCAAAACCGCGTATCCCGCATTCTCATAGCGCTTTACGACCTCGTCGAGTCTGCTGTCGATTATGCCGCTGAGCACAATCCGTCCGCCCTCGCGCAAGTGATTTCCTATATCGTCGCAAAGCCGCATGAGTATATCCGCCGTTATGTTCGCAAATATTAAATCCGCCTTGCGTTCCCCTGCTATGAGGTCGGCGCACTCGACTTCGACGTTCACGCCGTTGAGCTCGGCGTTTCTTTGCGCGAACTCCGTCGCTTGCGCGTCAATGTCGCACATATATACGCTTTTTGCGCCGCATAGCTTCGCCGCTATGCCCAAAATTCCGCTTCCGCACCCTACGTCGATGACGTCCTTGCCCTCTGCGTCAAGCAGGTCGAGACACATGCGAGTCGTCGCGTGCGAGCCTGTGCCGAACGCCATTCCGGGGTCGAGCCGCATCACCCTTTCGCCCTCGTCCGCGCTATACTTTATCCAAGTCGGCACGACGGTGATATTTGCCGTTCTTATGGGCTTATAGTATTTTTTCCACTCGTTTTCGTAGTCGGCGGCGTCGATTTCGTCCTCTATGATTTCACCGTAGCTTATTCCGCCCGCCTCTTTCATCTCGTTTAGACGCTTAGCGAGCCTCGCGGCAAATCCGCCGTCGGCAACATCCGTCACGGTGGACACCTTGACTTCCTCGCCCGCGAGCAGGACGCTTTCGTCAACGTAATCCCAAATCACGTCGGATTTTACGAGGTCGAGAAAATCCTGCCTGTCGAGTATGGAAACACCGCCCGCGCCTACATCAAACATTGCTGATGAAACGAGGTCGGCGTCTTGATGGTTTGTAAAAACCGTTATTGTTTTGTATTTCATTATAATCCTACTTTTTGGAGTTAAACGCTTTTTTAATCGGGAACTGCTTTTCGTCGAAGGACTCGGCAACCTTTTTAAGCAACTCTTTTTGCGCGGAAGTGATATTCTTCGGCATTTCCACGACGACGTTTATAAGCATATCGCCCTTGTCGTTTTCGCGCAGTTTTTTGATGCCGTAGTTTTTGACTTTGAGTTGCGCTCCGTTTTGCGTGCACTCGGGGATTTTAAGCTCGTAATCGCCGTAAAGCGTCGGGATTGTCACCGTACAGCCGAGCGTTGCCTCCACAAAGTTGATGGGAAGTTCCATCTGCACGTTCGCGCCGTTTCGCACAAACAGCTTGTGCGGAACGATTGCCACCTCTATGACGAGACTGCCCTTTTCGCCTCCGTTTATGCCGCAGTGCCCCTCGCCTTGATAGGTGATGCGCTGTCCCGCGTCGATGCCAGCGGGGATATTCACCTTGATTTCGCGCGCCTGCTCCTTGCGGCCGTGTCCCGCGCAGTGCGGACATTTTTCGGTGATGATTTTGCCCGTGCCCTTGCACGAGGGACATACGCCCTCTGTGTTTATCGTGCCGAACGGCGTGCGTTGCGACTGCTTGACCTTGCCTTTGCCGCCGCACTGTGCGCATACTTTGAACGCCTTGCCGTCCTTAGCGCCCGTGCCGGCGCAGTGAGGACAATTTTCCACGCGCTTGATTGTCACGATTTTTTGCACGCCAAAGACCGCTTCTTCAAAGGATAAGCTGATATTTTTCAAAATATCCTGACCTCTGTGCGGAGCGCGCGCACTCTTTCCGCTACGCGACGCGCCGCCTCCGAAACCGTTGAATATGGTTGAAAAAATATCGTCCACGTCAAAGCCGAAGCCCGCCGCTCCCGCGCCGAAGCCCTGCCCCGGTTGCGGACCGTTTTCATCGCCGTAGGTGTCGTAGATTTTGCGTTTTTGGTCGTCCGAAAGCACTTCGTATGCGTGGTTGACCTCTTTGAACTTCACCTCGGCTTCTTTCTTTTCGGCGTCGCTTGCGTTCGTAAACATATCGGGGTGATACTGCTTTGCGAGCTTGCGGTATGAAGATTTGATTTCATCCGCCGACGCACCCTTTTTAATACCCAAAATTTCGTAATAATTTTTTGCCATACTCTATAATCCCAACGGGAGCTTATCCCTAAGAATGCCTTAGCGCAACAAAATTTTTCGTTGCGCTAATTGGTTTTGCCTTATATCCGCCTATGCGGACGGTTTATCAGTCGATAGTTCCGTCTACGCCGTCGTCCGAGCCGCCGAGGTCGAGATTTTCGGGGTCGATGCCCGCGTTTTTCATCGTCTCAGCCATGACGTCGGGGTTCTGTTGATAGAACTTCGTGATAATGGGGTCGCTGACCTCTGTCATCTTCTCGATAAGACCTCTGAGTTCCTCCTCGGTCTCTGCGGACTCGAATTCCTCGCGGGCGGTCTCGACGGCTTGTTTGATAGCCTCGCAGTCCTCCTCTTCGAGCTTTTCGCCGTTGTCGGTGACAAACTTATCCATAGCGAGAATGAGTTGCTCCGCGTCGTTTTTCGCGTCGATGATTGCCTTGCGCTTTCTGTCCTCCTCGGCGTACTTCTCCGCGTCCTTGACGGCGGCGTTGATGTCGTCCTCAGAGAGGTTCGTGCTTGCGGTAATCGTGATGGACTGCGACTTATTCGTAGCCTTGTCTATTGCGCGCACCGACACGATGCCGTTTGCGTCGATGTCGAAGCAGACTTCGATTTGCGGTATTCCGCGAGGTGCGGGAGCGATGCCCACAAGCTCGAATCTGCCGAGCGTCTTATTGTCGCGTGCGAACTGTCTTTCGCCCTGCAAAACGTGAATATCGACAGCGGTCTGATTGTCCGCGGCGGTGCTGAACACCTGCGATTTGCTTGTAGGAATGGTGGTGTTTCTTTCGATGAGCTTGGTGCATACGCCGCCGAGCGTCTCGATGCCGAGCGACAACGGAGTGACGTCCAAAAGGAGCATATCCTTGACTTCGCCCGCAAGCACGCCGCCTTGGATTGCCGCGCCGAGCGCAACGCACTCGTCGGGGTTGATGCCCTTGTAAGGCTCTTTGCCCGTAATCTTCTTAACCGCGTCGTAGACTGCGGGGATACGCGTCGAGCCGCCGACCATGATGACCTTTGCGATTGCGCTGTAATCGAGACCCGCATCTGACAAAGCCTGTTGCATGGGCTTAATCGTGGACTTTACGAGGTCCTCTGTCAAAGCGTCGAACTTCGCGCGGGTGATGTCCATTTCGAGGTGCATCGGCACGCCGTTATTCATCGCAATGAACGGGAGGGAAATCTTTGTCTTTGTAACGCCGGACAAGTCAATCTTCGCCTTTTCGGAAGCCTCCTTGATACGTTGCATAGCCATCTTATCCTTGTCGAGTTCCACGCCCGTAGAGGATTTATATTCGGATACGACCCAGTCCATTATGCGCTTATCGAAGTCGTCGCCGCCCAAGCGGTTGTTGCCCGCGGTAGCCAAAACTTCGAATACGCCGTCGCCGAGTTCGAGCACGGATACGTCGAACGTTCCGCCGCCGAGGTCGAAGATGAGGACTTTTTGCGCTTTATTGTCGTCCTTGTCGATGCCGTATGCAAGCGAAGCCGCCGTAGGCTCGTTGATGATACGCTTGACTTCGAGACCCGCGATTTTGCCCGCGTCCTTGGTGGCCTGACGCTGGGAGTCGGTGAAGTACGCGGGGACGGTGATGACCGCTTCGGTGACTTTTTCGCCAAGGTACTTTTCCGCATCGTTTTTCAGCTTAGTAAGTATCATTGCCGAAATCTCTTGGGGAGTATATTCCTTATCCTCGATTTTGACTTTGTAGTTTGTGCCCATCTCTCTTTTGATGGAGCTGATAGTGTGTTCGGGATTTGCAACCGCCTGACGCTTTGCGATTTCGCCGACGAGTCTTTCGCCCTCTTTGGTGAAAGCCACGACCGACGGCGTAGTTCTGCTGCCCTCGGCGTTTGGAATGACGACGGCTTCGCCACCCTCCATAACTGCGACACACGAGTTGGTTGTACCCAAGTCGATTCCGATGATTTTGCCCATAACTTATTCTCCTTTTTCCGATTTCGGAAAGAACATTATTTTTTGTTTTATTTATAATTACGCTTGCGCGTTATTATCTCAATATCCCACCTTTACGCTTGCGGGTCTTAGCAGTTTGCCGTTTAGCGTATATCCCTTTGCAAGCACTTCGACGACTTTACCCTGACGACTTGCGCACTTTACTCTGTCCACCGCGCTCATCATTCTCACGTCGAAATCCGCGTCGTCGGTGTCCACCATTGCAAGCCCGAAACTTTCGAGAATGTCGAGGATTTGGTCCTCCATCATATTAAAGCCCGTGAGCGCCGCCTCGTCGTGAATGTACTTCCTTGCAAGGTCGCAGTTATCCAGCACTGTCAAAAACTTTTCGATGACGCTCGTCTGCCCGAGCTGTTTCATATCCTCCGACAGAGTAGAGTTGCGCCTGCGATAGTTGTCGAAGTCGGCTTGCAACCTCTGCATAACGGTCGCGTACGAGCGCACCTCCGCCATAGCCGTTGCGAGCTTGTATTCCAATGCGGAGATATATTGCTGGTCGGACATTTTGTCCCTGTCGATGCCAAGGTCGTAAACGGCATCGACTACCTGCTTTTGATTTTCTATATCGCTGTCTTTTCTGTTTGCCATCTCAAACCTCGTCGTTCGGGTGGTCTATCACCGTCGAGAGTGTCTTTTTCATATAGTCAAGCACTCCGATGACCTTTTTGTAATCCATTCGTTCGGGACCGATTACACCCGCCTGCCCCATAACGTCGTCGCCGACCTTATAAGCCGCGGTGATGATTGCACACTTGTCTACGCCGCTGTCCTCTTTGCCTATGCGCACCGAAAATTCGATACTCGAATCGTCGTCGGAAAGCAGTTCCGACATACTGCTTTTATCCGAGATGACGGATAAAAAGTTTTTGGCGTCCTCTATGTTGTTGTACTCGGGATAGTCGAGCATTTTAAGCGCGCCCTCGACAAATACGTTGTCGTCGCTGTGCTCGTTGAGATATATCCTCAAAATGCCGAGCACTTCGTCGAATACATCATTGTAGCCCTGTATCTCTACGTCCACCTCGTCAAGGCTGAATAAATCCATATCCTCGACGCGTCTGCCCACGAAAACCTTGTTGAGCAAAGTGGTTGCGCTCTCCAAATACTCGCTCTTGGTATCTCCTTTCACGTCGATAGCCTTGTTTGCAATCACACCCTTGTTGGTCACGATAAGCACAAGCGCCTTGTCCCCTTTAAGCGGCACGAGCTTGACCTCTTCGATTTCGACGTTTATAAAAGATTTTTCGATAAAGAACGACGTGTAGTTGGTCATATCGCTGATGACCTTAGCGGCTTCCTTCGAGATATTTTCAACCTGCCCGATTTTGTTTCTGAACCTGCTTCTGATGAGCTCGGTTTCCTTATCTGTGAGCATATTTTCGCTCTCTGCGTCAATGCTTTCCACGTAAAACCTGTACGCGTCTTTCAAAGGAATTCTGCCCGCCGACGTGTGAGGCTGCTCGATATATCCGAGCGCTTCAAGCGCGCTCAACTCCGAACGCACCGTCGCCGAACTGACCTCGGGCAAATACTGACTTTGTATGTCGGAACTCGATACAGGCTGACCCGTTGAGATGTACAAATCAACAAGCGCATGTAATATCCTCTTTTTTCTTTCGGATAATTCCTTTGACATAACAGCTCCTCGAAAAGAGTTTAGCACTCTTTTACACCGACTGCTAACAGTATATTTTTTCTTTTGCCAAAAGTCAATAGTTTTTGACAAACTTTTTTGAAAAATTGAAATTTGTATTTATTGTTTATAAATTATAATAATAAAATAGTAAGTATAGTTATATTTAGAGTTATATTTTGCGGCGCTTTTTATCTGTTCTACTTGATTTTTCTTTCGACGACAACGTTAAAATCGACAACCTCCCCTTGATACGGAATAAATATTTTACTGTCAACGTATTCCTTGACTTGATTGTAAAGACGCATAAATTCCTCGTCCTGCACCACCGCCGAATTTAAAAGCCCGTCGAGATACATAGCGGCATAGTGCCAACAAAAATCCTCTTTGATATAAACGATATTATCCGTCTGTTCGTACATATATTCACCTCATTAAAAATATAGCCACTGGTTATATATAAATAATAATATCGCCGTTAGTTATAAGTCAAGCAAATTATAGCTAATGGTTATATAATTTTTATAGAGGTTGAAAATGATACAAATCGCACAAATTCAAAGTAAATTATCGGAAGCGTTAAAAAACTGCGAGCTTACGCAAGTAGAGCTTGCAAATCGTCTCAACGTAACGCAGTCCATCATATCGGATTACATAAGAGAAAAGAAATCCCCTTCTCTCGAAACTTTTGCCAATCTCTGCGCAATTCTTGATTTAGACATAAAAGATATTTTGTGTATAGACAGCTATAAAGATTAGGGTTTTACAAAAACGATTTATTGTGCATTAACAATTATCGTTAAATTCTTCGACCTCAGCAAGGGGTAAAATGATAACGTTATCGCAAATACATTTGAAATTAGCAGACGCTATGAAAAAGAGCCAATATACGCAAGTTGAGTTGGCTAAACTTTTAAAGATAAATCAAGCAACCATATCTTCTTATCTTACAGGCAGGCGAACGCCATCGCTCGAAATGTTTGCAAATCTCTGTGCAATTCTTGACTTGGACACAAACGATATTTTGTGTATAGACAGCTACACTAAGGATTAGGATTATTTAAAATTAGTAGTGATTTATCTCGCTCAATTTTTAAGTTCGTAAAACCTTGTAATTTAGATGATAGGCGAGGCAAAACCCCGTTTCAAGTCGCCTAGTGTACTAAGCGTACACGACGACGAAGAAATGGGGTTTTAACAAAGCATATAGCTAAATTACAAGGTTTTTATTGTTCGCGGATAATATCCGTCTGCGCATAACTCTTAACCTTTTTAATCAGCTTGGTCACGTCGTCGTACTTATCTTGATCGACGCCCTTATGCTCGTAGGTTTTGCGTTTAAGCATAAAGTAGAACTTGTCGTTTTCGGACTGTATGACGAATTCGCCGACGAGCACGTGCGTTTGGAAGCGAGCGATTGCGCGCTGGCAATAATTCAAACTGCTGTAATTGCTCGACTCGTAAAGCACTTCGCCTTTTGGACCGTACAGGGTATAGAAATACTCCGTTTTTCCGTCGGGCTTATCGGCGTGCTCGATGACGTACTTGCCGTAGATGACGGCGAGGTCGAAGCCCTCCTGCGGCTGGGGAGTTTTGCGCTCGTTTTTGGGAGTTTTAAGCGCGAGGAAAGGCGGCGTAACCTTTTTGACGATGACCGCCTTTTTCTTGCGTTTGGATTTTGCGTTAAGCTCGGCATTGTACTCTTCGAGTCTCTTGGCGAGCTCGGCAGAGGGAGTTCCCTCGTAATAGCAAGCGTCCTCGGGGTCGTAGTAGACGCCCTCGTATTCGCCCTCGTAATTGGACCAATCTTCCTCTTTTTTGACGGGTTTGAGGTCCTCGACGGATACGGGCACGGGCTCGTCCTTGATAGGCTCGGCAGTAGACTCGGCTTTGACCTCGACGGGCACTTCAACCGGCACTTCTACGGGCACCTCGACGATGACTTCGACAGGAACCTCTACCGGCACTTCTACGGGGACTTCCACCCTAACCTCGACAGGCACTTCAACGGGCACTTCTACCTCGACGGGAACTTCGACTTTGACTTCGACGGGGACTTCTTTGCGCTCGCGCACGACGACGATATGCTGTTCGTCAAGCAACTCCTTTTTGACGCGCTTTTGCGAAATCAGCTTATGGCGCATATCGGACAGTTTTTGATTTAGGCGCATTTCCTCGCCGCTTACGCCGTACTCGGCAAAGAATTCATCCTCCTGTTTATCTTCCAACTCGTCCTTGTGCTCCTTGACGGCCTTGACGATATTGATTATGACGACCGCAAGAATCGCTATGAGCGAAACGAGTATTGCGATAATGACGATTATCGCCGCCGCTCCGTCCAAAGCTCCGAGTTTAAAATCTCCCATATTCCACCCCTTATATCTACAAGGATAAACTTATTTTAGCACATAACGCCTTTAAGTGCAATATCTTTTTTATCACACATAATATATGCAAAGTTGAAAATCTTTTGCACTCACGCGAGCGCGAATAGCAGACATATCACGATAGACGCCGCGCCGCCGAGCAACACTCCCTTAGCCTTGGTTTTTCTATTTACAAAGACGAAGCGCGAGGCGAATATCATAAGAAGCGTAAAACACACTATCGCCGCCACACTTGAAGCTACGCCGACGGTTGCAAACGGCAATCCGCCCACAAAGCCGACGTACGCTTTGAACGGAAAGACGAGAAATCTCATAATTCCGACCAATCCTCCGACCGTCGTGATAAGCGAAAGCAGAGTCAAAATCAACAGCGCGAAGTAAATAAACATAACGTACGGCAACACGAAGAAGTTCGACAGCACGTACAGCGTCGGGATTCTCTTAAAGAAATACGCCACAAGCGGAAGCGTCGAAAGATTTGTCGCAAACGACAAAGCGCAGACTTCGACAAGACGCGTCCCGATTTTGCGTTTGGGACTAATCCTTTCCACCGCCGCCATTCCGACGCGCTTGAAAGGCTTGTAAAACAGGACTATTCCGAGCACTGAAAAAAAAGAGAGCAAAAATCCGACTTCCATAACGGCGGTCGGTCTGAAAAGCAATATCAAAATCGCGGCGAGCGCGAGCGAGGAAAGGTCATCCCTCTTTTGCGAAAACGCCGACGCCGACATCATCACCGCGGTCATGACCACCGCCCTCAAAGAGGATGCCGTAAACGAACAAATCATCGAATATAAAAGCGTAATTACGGTCACGATAACAAGCGAAATTTTGGGATTTACTTTCAATTTTTTGAGTATAAAATACAAAGCCGACGCAATAGCGGTTATATGCAATCCGCTGACGGCAAGCACGTGCGCGAGTCCGCTTGCCGCTACGTCGTCATATGCGTCGCCGCTAATCAGACGCTTGTCGCCGAGAAGCAATGCTTGACAGACTCCCGCAGTGTACGGGTCGTTGTTCTCATAAATTACTTTCTTTATCGCAAGCTGTACGTTCAGAGGGAAACTCGGCTTGCCCTCGCTCAGTTTAACTGCGGAGCGCACGCTCGCAAAATACCCGACGTTTTTCGCACTGCCCGAAGCGTAGTAAGTGTCGAAACGCTTATGCTCGTTGAACGTTATATCGCCCGTAAGCGCCACGGTGTCGCCTGCGTTGAAGTCGGGAGTGATTTCAAAGTACATATAGACGAACGCGTCGTATTTTAGCAACTTGCCCTCGACGTACACGTCCGAAACGTAGAACTTGGTCGAGTCCTCCTCGACGACAATCTCGCTCGCAACCGTAGCGGTAAACGTGCCGTTATACTCGTCTATCGCGCCCGCGTCGTAAACGGCGTTCGAGGCGCTTATCCCTATAAGCCCTGCGAGCAAAGCGAGCGGAATATAAAAGAATTTTCTCGTCTTTTTGAAAACCGCCAAAAGCAAAATAAACAAAAAGGCGATAACGCATAGGCAGACCGTAATTGCCGTATGTCTGCCGTAGACCGCTTCGCCCAAAATCACGCCCAATATCAATGCAATCGCAAATAATACCGTCGGACGATAATTGAATATACGCTTGCCTTTTATTGTCATAAGTCGATTGTCACCTAAACGCGCAGATGCGATTAGATAGCCGCTTTCTTTTGTTTGCTTTATTATTTTCTGCCCGTAACCGCCACGTCTACCCCGAGCCCGAGCACGTCGTTTGCGATAACGTCGCCGATTTGCACGCCGTCGTCGGCGACGAGAGTGCCGATAAACTTTATCACGTCGAAAATGCGCTCTTTCGGCACGGAATCCGTCGTTTTGACGGAGGCAACTCCGCCGCTTTTGAGATTTACGAGAGTGGTGATAGCGCGCTTAGGCGCGGTAAATTCGTCTATGCCGTATCTCTCGCCGCGCTTGCAGGTGTTGCCCTTGACGACGATTTCCTCCCCGTTCTTTTCGATTTTGAGCGCACAGCCCAAAGGACACATTATGCAAATCGTATTCATACTTCCAACCTCACAACGACGTCGCCGTTCACGGCGGATTTATTGATTTCGACGCTGCCCATCTCGCCGGGAGCGAGCACCATAAATTTCTTTGAAAGGAGTTGTTCTTCGCCGCACTCGACGATGAGTTTGCACTTTCTGTACACGTTGTCCACGCGGAAGAAAACGCGCACTTTGCCCTCGCCCTTGCTTATCCTTTGCGGTAGCGCGTAACGCACGCCGTCCTTGGCTTTGACGTCCGCGTATTCGACGCTTGTATCGAGCTTTTTAAGCGCGTACTTCGCGGCGGATTTGCCCGCGATTTCGGCTTCCTCGGACACGTTGTCAACGAGGTCGTGCACGTGCAGTACGTTCCCGCAAGAGAACACGCCGCTCATCGAGGTCATTCTCGTCTCGTCCACGACCGCGCCGTTTGTGACCTTGCTCATATTGACGTCAAGCCCGTTGAGCAGGTCGTTTTCGGGGATGAGCCCGACGGACAGCAACAGCGTATCACAGGATATAAACTGCTCCTCTTTGAGCACGGGTTTTCTATCCTCACCGACGGGCGCGTAGTAAAGCCCGCTAAGACGCGGATAGCCCACGACGCGCGTGATGGTATGCGAGTATTTTATGGGTATGCCGTAGTCGTCGAGGCACTGCACGATATTTCTTTTCAGTCCGCTCGAATAAGGCATGAGTTCGAGCACGAGCTTGACCTTTGCGCCCTCGGTAGTCATTCGGCGCGCCATGATGAGACCTATGTCGCCGCTTCCGAGTATGACGACCTCTTTGCCGACGAGATAGCCGTCGATATTGCAGATTTTCTGCGCCATTCCCGCGGTGTAGATACCTGCGGGACGACTGCCTGCAAGCGCGATTGCGCCGGCGGTACGTTCCCTGCAACCCATAGCGAGCACGACCGCACCCGCCTTGATTTTGCAAAGCCCCTGCGTAGGCGAAAGCGCGGTGACAGTCTTATCCTCGTCGAGGGAGAGCACCATACATTCGAGCATAACGGCAATATCTTCGTTTTCGACGGATTTTCTAAATCTGTCCGCGTACTCGGGACCAGTCATCTCCTCGCCGAAGTAGTGCAGTCCGAAGCCTTGGTGTATGCACTGATTGAGTATTCCGCCGAGGCGCACGTCGCGTTCGAGAATGACGACGCTTGCGCCCTGTTTGCGCGCGGCGAGAGCCGCCGCCATACCTGCGGGACCGCCGCCTATAACGGCGACGTCGAAATTAAGCGTCTGCATCACTCCACCTCCTTGACCTTGTACTGAGCGACGGACGCTCCGCCGCCCTTTTTGACTTCGTTTAGCGGGATATTGAGCTCGCGCGAGATGATTTCCATAACCTTAGGTCCGCAAAAGCCTCCTTGACATCTGCCCATACCTGCGCGGTGCGGCGCTTGACT
>JAMPEA010000032.1 GCA_023665365.1 Bacillota bacterium | reverse complement strand
TATAAACAACACTTGCCCGCTCACTTGTACTATTTCTGGCACTTGGCACTCCCTTTGGCTCGCGCCTTGCACTCGCTCGTTCTAAGCTCCGCAACGAGTGTATGTAACAAACACTCACTCCGACTACAATCTGTAAAACCTTATAATTTGCGTTCAGACAAGGAAAAGCACTTTTGCGAGCAACCCAACGTACAAGCCGTACGTGATTGCGAGCAAAAGTGCCTTTGACGCAGTATCAACGCAAATTATAAGGTTTTTACTCCCATTCGATGGTCGCAGGAGGCTTCCCCGTCACATCATACACCACGCGCGACACCCCCTGCACCTCGTTGACGATGCGAGAGGATACGACGTCGAGCACCTCGTAGGGGATATGGGCGTATTCGCAGGTCATAAAGTCGGAAGTGAGGACGGCGCGCAAGGCGAGAACGTAGTTATAGGTTCTGCCGTCGCCCATAACGCCGACGGAGCGCATATTGGTGAGCACGGCGAAAAACTGGCTGTATTCGAGATTGGCTTTTTTAAGCTCCTCGCGGAAGATATAGTCGGCATCGCGCAGAATATCGAGCTTTTGCTTGGTTATATCGCCGATACAGCGCACGGCGAGTCCGGGACCGGGGAACGGCTGGCGGGAGACGAGAGTTTCGTCAAGCCCGAGCTTTCTGCCGAGAGTGCGCACTTCGTCTTTAAACAGCGAACGGAGCGGCTCGACAAGCCCGATGAACTTGGTATCCTTGGGCAGACCGCCTACGTTGTGGTGGGATTTGATGACCGCGCCCGTAGTAAGTCCGCTTTCGACGACATCGGGATAAATAGTGCCCTGCGCAAGGAAACTGCCCGCAAATTTTGCGCTTTCCTCCTCGAACACTCTGACAAACTCCTCGCCGATGATTTTGCGCTTGCGCTCGGGGTCGCTGACGCCCGCGAGCTTGGACAAAAATCTCTCCTCTGCGTCCACGCGCACGAAGTTGAGGGATTTGCCCGCAAATGCGCGTTCTATCTCGTCGCTCTCGTGCTTTCTCATCATGCCGTGGTCAACGAATATGCAAGTCAACTGGTTGGGAATTGCCTTTTCGAGGATTGCCGCGCAAACGGAGCTATCCACTCCGCCGCTTAGTCCGAGCACCACTTGATGCTCGCCCACCTGCTCCCTTATGCGCACGATTTCCTTTTGAATGAAGTCGTCCATATTGTAATCGCCCTTTGCGTCGCAGACGTTGTAGAGGAAGTTTTTAAGCAGCGCCGTGCCTTGATGAGTGCGCTCGACCTCGGGGTGGAACTGCACGGCATAGAGTTTGTTTTTTTCGTCGCACATTGCGGCGACGGGACAGTTTTGCGAATGGGCGATTGCCCTAAATCCCGACGGGACTTTTGCAACGAAGTCCGTATGACTCATAAGCGTAACCGCGTCCTTGTTCAAGCCTTTAAAAAGCGCGCAATCTATATCGTCGAGAGTGACGTTTATCGTGCCGTACTCGCTGAGCGAGCAGGGCTTCACCTCGCCGCCGAGAGTGTACGCCATAAGTTGCATTCCATAGCATATGCCGAGCACGGGGATACCCAGCTCGAACAGCTCCTTGACGGTGTGGGGAGAACTCTCCTCGTACACGCTGTGCGGACCGCCCGTAAGAATGATGCCGATAGGCGCAATCTCTTTGAGCTTTTCTATCGGAGTCGCGCCCGACAGGATTTGCGAGTGTACGTTTAACTCTCGCACACGCCTTGCGATAAGCTCCTTATACTGCCCGCCGAAGTCGAGGACGACGACGGTCTGATTTGTATTGTTTTCCATAATCTAACCTCACGTTTCACGCGTATTGGCAAAGCCGAACTCTCTTTAATCTCGCTACGACAGCAACCCAAAAACCTCGTTTTCATCCAACGAAGTTGGCGAAGTCGGAGGGGTCGGCTATTTTACGATGATTGCGTCGCGCTCCGCGCCGACGGAAATATACTTGATATTGCATTCGACGGCGCTTTCGATATATTCGATATACTTGCGCGCGTTGAGCGGCAAATCCTCGTACTTGCGGCAGTTGACGGTGGGGCAATTCCAGCCGTCGAGATATTCGATAATCGGCTTTGCGATATTGAGCGCCTCGCCGCTCGGGAACTCATCCACGCGCTTGCCGTTCACCTCGTAGGCGACGCACACGGGGATTTTTTCGAGCGTATCGAGAATGTCGAGCTTTGTAAGCGCGATTTCGTCGGTCGCCTGCACCATACAGCCGTATCTCGAAGCAACGACGTCAAAGCCGCCGACCCTTCTCGGACGACCCGTCGCCGCGCCGTACTCGCCTCCCGCTTTGCGGAGGTTTTCCGCCTCCTCGCCGAACATTTCCGCAGTGAAAGGACCCTCGCCAACGCAGGTGGAATACGCTTTCATAACGCCGATTGCGTTGTCAACCTTGCGATTGGGGATACCCGCTCCGACAGGTCCGTAAGCGGTGATTGTGGACGACGAAGTGGTAAACGGATAAATGCCGAAATCTATATCGCGGAGCGCCCCGAGCTGAGCTTCAAGCATAACGCGCTTGCCCTCTTTGAGGGCGTTATTGAGATAATAGCCCGCGTCGCAGATATACTCTCTAAGCGGCGCGCCGTATTTTTCAAACCATTCGAGCAAGCCCTCGACCGTGTAGGGAGCGCCGTGATACATGCCCTCGATTGAAAGGTTTTTCCACTCCACAATAGTTTCGAGCCTCTCTTTGAGGTAGCTCGGGTGGAGCAGGTCGCCCATGCGAATGGCTTTTTTCATATACTTATCGGCGTACACGGGCGCAATTCCGC
Source organism: Bacillota bacterium (assembly GCA_023665365.1). GTDB lineage: Bacteria > Bacillota > Clostridia > Christensenellales > CAG-917 > CAG-475. Next base: position 11,766 of record JAMPEA010000032.1, on the reverse strand, counting down.
GGCGGGTAGAGCCGAATTTTTTATCGCCGAGCCTATCCTCTTCGAGACAGTCCTGCGCGACGTTATAGGGACAGCATACGATAGCCTTGTCGCTGATTTTGAGGTTGTCGGGAGTGATGACGATTCCGCCCTCGCGCAATCTTGCGATTTCCTTATAGAGGTGCTCGATGTCCACGACCATTCCGTTGCCCATGACGTTGACTACGTTCTCGCGAAGTATGCCCGACGGCAACAGATTGAGTACAAATTTACCCTTGTCGTTGATGACGGTATGACCGGCGTTGTTTCCGCCCTGATAGCGCACGACGACGTCTTGCGACTCCGAGAGTAAATCGACCATACGACCTTTGCCCTCGTCGCCCCAGTTGATTCCTACAATAGATGTAAGCATATATTACCTCGAAAAAAGTTATTTCTTATTATAAGCGAGCGACCCGTACATTCTTTGCGTTAAAATGAAGTTGCCCACCCCTTCCCTGCGGGCTTTCCCCTCCCACTCGAACACGACGCTCCTCGTAGCTCGCTCTTTCTCTACTTAATTTCTCGTCGTTCGCGGGATGGGAAGTCGGCGCGCGCACGCCTGTTATCGTCCGCTCGACGCTTACAGCGCGAGATTATGCCACTCGTTCGCAGACCAAAAACAACACGGTCTGCTCACTTGTACTAATTCTGGTGCTTGGCACTCGCTTCCTCCGCGCCCTGCGCGTCGCGTTCTAAGCTCCGCAAAGAGTGTTCGTTGCACTCGCAAATAACGCTTGTCCCGCTGTCTGTTCTGTTTAAACTTATAGTTAAACGTTAATTTCTACGTCTACACCAATATAATCGGCGTTATTTGCGAGCAAGGGGTCGACGGTTGACGAGATATACTCCTCCACTTGCTTAGAAGCCATGCCCGAGAACGCGCGCACGTCGAGGAGTTTATCAAGTTCGTCCTCGGTCAAGCCGAATTGCCCGTCCGCAAGTATGCGCGAAAGCAAGTCGTTATCGCCGCCCTCCTGCTTGACTACCTTAGCCGCCGCGACGGAGTGCTGGCGGATAGCCTCGTGCAGGACCTGTCTGTCGCCGCCCTTTTCGGTGACGCAGTACATGAGGATATTTTCCGTCGCCATAAAGGGAAGCTCGGCTTTCAGATGACGTTCGATGATTTTGGGATAAACCGTAAGCCCGCTGATTACATTGTTATACAGCGCGAGGATTGCGTCGATAGCGAGGAACGCCTCGGGGATTGCGATGCGGCGATTTGCGCTGTCGTCGAGAGTGCGCTCGAACCATTGCGTAGCCGCAGTGATTGCGGGGTTTAGCGTATCGCACATGACGTATCTTGCAAGCGAAGCTATGCGCTCGCTGCGCATGGGATTGCGCTTGTATGCCATAGCCGACGAGCCGATTTGACCGGACTCGAACGGTTCTTCAACCTCTTTGAGGTGGGAGAGAAGCCTAATATCGTTTGAAAATTTCGCCGCGCTTTGAGCGATGCCGCAAAGCACGCTTATCACGTTGAAATCCGCCTTTCTCGTATACGTCTGACCGCTGACGGCGATACTCTTTTCAAAACCCATCTTGCTTGCGATTTTGCTATCGAGCGCCTTGACCTTGTCGGTATCTCCGTTGAACAGTTCCACAAAGCTCGCCGCCGTGCCGGTCGTGCCCTTGCATCCGAGGAGTTTCAGCCTATTCAACTCGAAGTCGAGCGTTTCGAGGTCGATAACGAGGTCCTGCAACCAAAGCGTGGCGCGCTTGCCTACGGTCGTAGGCTGAGCGGCTTGGAAGTGCGTGTAGCCCAGCGTCACGAGGTCCTTATATTTATAGGCGAAATCGCGCACGGATTTGATGCAGGTGACAAGCCCGCGGCGGAGCTCCAAAAGCCCCTCTTTCATCTGAATGACGTCGGTATTGTCGCCTACGTAACAGCTCGTCGCGCCGAGGTGGATAATCGGCTTTGCGTTCGGGCACTTCTCGCCGTAGGTGAGCACGTGCGCCATAACGTCGTGGCGGACTTCCTTTTCCCTCGCCTTGGCAAAATCGTAATCGATGTCGTTGACGTGGGCTTTAAGCTCGTCAATCTGCGCGTCGGCGATGGGAATGCCCAGCTCCTTTTCGGCTTCGGCGAGCGCAATCCATAGCTTGCGCCAAGTGCCGAATTTGAAATCGGGCGAAAAGATGTACTTCATCTTTTTGCCCGCGTATCTCTCGCAAAGCGGTGAAACGTAGTTATCCATATAGCCTCCAAAAAAAGCGTGATTGCCTCTCGAATAAAAATGTGTTCACATTTTTTGCCTGTCGCTAAAAAAATGAACACCCGTAGCTATATAAGTGTACTACTTAAAACGCCGTTTGTCAAAAGATTGATAATATATTGTAGGGCAAGAAAATTTAATAAATTTTTTTGTCGGAAATTGCTTTAATTTGCTTTGAAAATAAATGACGTAAGCATATAATATGCCTATAAAAAATTCAAGGAGAATCCCATTATGATTATGTCCGAACTTTACGGTAGCATGGTCTTTAACGACGAAGTAATGTCAAAGCGTCTGCCCAAGGCAACTTATGCGGAGCTTAAAAGGTGTTGCGCGCTCGACTTGCCCCTCCCCCTCGAAGTCGCAAACGTCATAGCGAACGAGATGAAAGAGTGGGCGATTGAAAAAGGCGTGACCCATTTTACGCACTGGTTTCAACCTATGACGGGCATAACGGCGGAAAAGCACGACAGCTTTATCACCCCCACAAAAGACGGCAAGGTGATTATGGAACTTCGCGGCAAGGAGCTCATAAAAGGCGAGCCGGACGCGAGCTCATTCCCAAACGGCGGCTTGCGCTCCACGTTCGAGGCGAGAGGCTACACCGCTTGGGACCCGACCTCTTATGCGTTTATAAAGGACGGCATACTCTGTATCCCGACGGCGTTTTGCTCCTATAACGGCGACGCGCTGGATAAAAAGACCCCTCTGCTCCGCTCAATGGAAGCGATAAACAAGCAAGGCGTGCGCCTCCTGCGCCTGTTCGGCAGAAAGACGGAAAGACTCAACGTGACCGTCGGCTCCGAGCAGGAATATTTTTTGATAGACACTTCAATTTACGAAAAGCGCAAGGATTTGTTCTACACGGGCAGAACTCTATTCGGCGCGCGTCCTCCCAAGGGACAGGAGCTTGACGACCACTATTTCGGCGCAATCAAGCCCCGCGTAGTCAAGTATATGAAGGAGCTTGACGAGGAGCTTTGGAAGCTCGGCATACTCGCAAAAACCAAGCACAACGAAGTCGCGCCCGCACAGCACGAGTTCGCCCCGATATACACCGAGGTCAACGTCGCCTCCGACCAAAATCAGCTGACTATGGAGATGATGAAAAAGGTCGCCGCCAAGCACGGAATGACCTGTCTGCTCCACGAAAAACCCTTCGGCGGAGTCAACGGAAGCGGCAAGCACAACAACTGGTCGCTCAGCACCAACTTCGGGCATAACCTTTTCGAGCCGGGCAGAAGTCCGCAGGACAACGCGCAGTTTTTGCTAATCCTCTCGGCGGTCATCGCGGCGGTGGACAAGCATCAGGATTTGCTGCGCATAGCGGTTGCGTCCGCAGGCAACGACCATAGGCTTGGCGCAAACGAAGCGCCCCCCGCAATCGTAAGCATGTTCCTCGGCGACGAACTTACCGGCATATTGCAGGCTATCGCCGACGGGAGGACTTTTTCCACCCGCGCCAACTGCGAGGTCAAGCTCGGCGTACACGTCCTGCCCAAATTTGCAATGGACCGCTCCGACCGCAATCGCACCTCTCCGTTTGCTTTCACGGGCAACAAGTTCGAGTTCCGCATGCCCGGCTCGGCGCAGTCAATCGCGGGCGTGAACGTCGTTTTGAATACGATACTCGCCGAGCAGTTTGAGGAGTTCGCCGACGAGCTCGAAAAAGCCGACGACCTAAGCGTAGGCATAAGCAAAATCATCAAGCGCGTTATGGACGAGCACGGCAGAATTATCTTCAACGGCAACAACTACTCAGACGAGTGGGTCGCCGAAGCCGAAAGGCGCGGTCTGCTGAATTTGAGGACGACCGTGGACGCTCTGCCCTATCTCACCTCCGAGAAAAATATCAAGCTGTTCGAGCGCCAAAACGTATTCACCGAGCGCGAGCTCCGCTCCCGCGAGGAAGTGTATCTCGAAACCTACTGCCGCCTTGTCAATATCGAGGCTATGACAATGCTGGATATGGCGAATATGGAAATCCTGCCCGCCGTGCTAAAATATAAGGGCGAGCTCGTAAGGACGGCGAAATACTGTAAGGATATAGGCATTTCAAACGACACGGAAATCGAAATAGCGGAGTTTCTTTCCTCGCTTGTCGAAACCGCAAAAGACAAACTCCTCGACCTGTCAATAGCCCTCGACAATGCGCACAAAACGGAAAACCATTATGAGTGCGGCTGTTGCTATCGTGACGAAGTACTGCCTGCGATGAGCGAACTGCGCGCCGTCTGCGACAGGATGGAACTGAACGTCGCAAAGGAATATCAGCCCTTCCCGAACTACGGCGAGATTTTATTCTCCGTCCATTAGTCGGCAGTTTTTGCGCGAAGTTGTTTAATCGACATTTTAAAATCCGAACCCTCGATTGGGTTCGGATTTATAATTGCCTAATGTTATAATCCGAATGGTTGAGCGGCTCGGATTATAGTTTTTCGTCAATCTTTATCCGCGCTTTCTGCGCCGTGTACTTTATCGGAGCTTTCCTTGCTATGCGCTTTCTTTGATTTTTGCTTTTTCACAATGAATACGACAAGCACGGCTATCCCTGCGGCGGCGACCGCTATCACGATGCCGATAAGCAGCCATGCCCAGAAAGGCAATTCGTCGTCGGCAAGCTCGGCGCGGAAGTATTCGCCGTTTGAGAGATTGAAACTCACATATTTGCCGGACGCTTTCGACGTAGCCTGTTTTTCGGTCTGTCCGTCGGCAACGAACACTTTATAGCCGTCTGCGCCGCCTCCGACGTAGAATTTTACTATTGCGTCCTCGTAGGCTATCTCTTGACCGTCGAATATGAGTTTTATCGAATAAAGTCCGCTTATCTCGGTCAATTCGACTTCCGTACCCTTTTTGAAAAATCCTTCGATAAAGACTTTTCCGTCCTTATCCGACAAAGAGGTGACAGCTTCGGTGTATTGCGCGTAGACGGATATATTGCCGTCGGCAACGACGTAGGACGGGAGATACGCAAAGTACACCGCGTCGTCCGCCTCGTACACTGACACGCCGTTTTTCACCGTCGTATGGACAAGCTCGGGCAGTTTTATATTTTCGCCTTTATATGCGCGAAGAACTGCGATTATTTCAAAATTGTCGCCGTTGATATTTCCTGCGTCGTCATATAGGTCGCCCGTGTGCCATTCCATAACGGTGACCGTATAGGTTAGACGCGCCGCGCCGACAGTGATATTTTTTAAGTCTTGCGCGTGCTTTAAGAACAGCGATTGCCACTTTTCGTCGTCGCCGAAGTCGGCGCAGGCGGACACTTCCTCGAAGTTCCTTGCCGTGGGATAGGAGAGCTCGCCGTCGCCGCCCTGCCAGAAATCCCTGTCGAAATCTGCGCAGAGGTGCGCCGACAGCGCGCCGTCTGTCGCAAGCAGTTGAGAGTCGATATATGCGGCGGCGTAGTCGAATTCCGAGGCATAGTTTCTATTTGAAATGCCTCCCGAAGAGCCCACGTAATAGTTGGCTTTTACGTTGCCCTCGAAGCTGTTTATGGATTGAATATAAGCCTCGCTAAATCCCATTATCGCGCCCGAGTAGTTAATATTTCCGTCAACCGACAGCAGGACGTTGGCGTAGTTTGAAACTGCTTTGCCCACGCCGTAACCCGCTATTCCGCCGACGTAGTCTTTGCCTTTCAAAGTAGCAGAACTCATAGAATGGGATACGTTTCCGCCGTAGCCTACAATGCCGCCGACGTAGTTGCCGCCGTTCAGTCCCTTAGCGGAAATTATGCCCGAAGATATACAGCTTATTATATCGGCGTTGTCGCAATTTGCCGCAATTCCGCCGACGTAAGAACCCGCCGTTGCCGAAACGTCGGCGACAGACGCGCAATTATATATCTTCAAGCCGTTTGCGCTTGCGTTGCCGACAATGCCGCCCGCATAGGACAGAGCGGTTACGTTGCCGCTATTGACGCAATAATTTATGATGTTCGCGTCGCCCGAGCCCTGTTCGAACTCCTCGTCGGCGGGGAAGTAGCCGGATATTAAATCTTCAAGGCTGATGCCGTCGAAAAAGTCGTTGCGGTCGTCGCTGTTTCCAATCGTGCCGTAGTATCCCGCAATGCCGCCGCCGTACCTTGACGCAGACACTTCGCCTTTGTTTTCAGAGAAATATATCTCGCCCGTGCAAAGCCCGACCACGCCGCCGATATATAGGCTGTCACTGCCGCCGATTACGTCGGACTGGGAGACGCAATCGGAAATTCTGCCCGAACTGTAACCCGCTATTCCGCCCACGTTAAAGACGGTTGCCGAGGAGCTTGTTCGCTTTGCCGTCACGTTGCCAAAAGACGTGCAGGTCGATATATCGCCCGAGTTGTACCCTGCTATTCCGCCTACGTGGACGCGTCCGCTCACCGTTGCGCGCGACGCGCAGTTTTCCAAGACTGCTTTTATCGCGGTTCTGCCCGATTCCGTGGTTGCGGCATTGTCGTCCGCGGCGCTTTTCGCGTTGTACGCGACCACTCCGCCAACGTAATTCTTCCCCGCGACCGTTCCGTCGGTCTCGACGTACTTTATCGTGCCGTAGTTGCGCCCGACAAATCCGACGTAATCCGTATCGTCTGTGCCGAGGTTCATATTCTTGACGAAAAGCCTTTCCACAACGGCTGTGCGATTAAGCACCGTAAACACGTTGTCGGACGCGTCGCTTGCGTTGACGGTGATATTTTTAAGGGTGTGGTATCCGCCGTAAAACGTGCCCGAAAAACTCTGTATCGGAGTGAAATTCAATCCCGCAAAGTCCAAATCGGCTTTAAGATAGACTTTCAGATTTACAGAGTAATCGGCAGAGGCGGAACAGGCTGAGGCAAACTCGAAAAATTCGTCGGCAGTCTCTATGGTTATTTCGCGGCTGTCAACGTTTTCGTCCTCCAAGACGTACTTATAGTTGAGGAGTCTGCCGTAGTTATGCTCGTCGGAAAAAATAATTTTATATCTCCCCGCGGTGTTTAGAGCGATATATTTCACGCCGTTTTTGTATTTCGTCTTGCCGTCGGTTATGAAAAACTCTAAGTCGCCGTCTTTGAGCGCGCTTTCGGTCACGGTGAAATAGACGCGATATTGCGCGTAGTTTTCGTTGTAATCCGCATCTCCCTCCTCTATTTGCTCAAATCGATAGTCGCTGTCGAGGTCGGGCAGACCGTTTGCGTCGAAACAATAATCGTTGAATTCGCCCGAAATATACCAATCTCCGAAAGGCGTTTCCTCCTCGTTGAGCGCCGTCAAGTATGCGTTGCCGTCAAAAAACGAGAGAGTATGACTACCCGCGTCTGTCGCCGTAAGCCTCCCGAAAGCGGCGTCGGATTTGCTGTCGTAGCTTCCGTTCGGCAGTTTTTCGTAAATCGTATATTTTACGTCCATACCCCTTTCGGAGAGGAAAAACTTGGGCGAACGATATTCCTTTGCCGCGATATTTTCTTCGTAACGGGTAAGAATATAGGCGTCGTCGTCGCCGATTTGCGCGTCTGCAACGCCGGAATACAAACCGTCTTTAAACACGACGAAATACTGCGGAGCGTCCTCGATATAAAGCGAGCTGTCAAAGCCGTCGCCGCTGCCGTAATTTCCGTTAGAGTCAAACTTATACACGTTGCCGTTCACCGTCTTTTCGGGCGTATAGAGTATTCTGTAATATCCATCGGCGGCAACGGACTTGGTTTCGCCCTCGCAGACTATGCTGTCGTCGGCTTCGATATATACAGAGGATATGTAGTAGAGGTCGTATCTCGTGTTGTGCGGATTGTAATTTAGGTTATATTCCTCTCCGCCGATATTCACCGAAAACGCCGTCGGCACGTGAAAGCGATAGGTAAAATTGCAATCTGTCTTTGCGAAGTCTGACTCCTCAGAGTAAACGTTATCGGGTGAAAATTTTATGTCGTATTTCAAAACCGCCGCGTCACTAACCGAAAGCGGCTTATCATTTTGAGCATACCAGCGCAAGCCCGTTCCGTTGGTTATATAAAAGTCCGTATTTGCGGAAAGCTCGACGTTTTTGAGATAATATTCTCCGTCATATTCCTGCATTAGGTTCGCGTTTCGCACGGCATAATTTTGGTTGGAAAAACACACGTAATATCCGCTTGTCTCGGCGTACGCATAGTCAACTGCGCAAAGCAGCAAAGACGTGGCAATCAATGCAAATAAAATAGCGATTAAGAAAAATCCGAATTTACGTTCAGTTTTCATCTTTATCCTCCATGACGTTTATTACCAATGATTTTATCTTTTTCGGCTTTCTGCCGCTTAATATCTTGATGGGCTTGAAGTAAGTTTTGTCGAGCAATTTGTCAAAGGTTATCATAAGCGCCGGCAGTACGAGCAGTACGCAGAGTATGGAAATGATGACTCCGCGTCCCAAGCAAAATCCGAGCGTCGCAATGAGGGGGTCGCTTACAACGCCGCTTATCAAGAACCCCGCAACCGCCATAATCGTGCCCGAAGTCAGTATCGTCGGGAAAGACTGATTGAGCGCTTCCACGACCGCGGTCTTTTTGTCCATCATCTTTTTCAGCGTCTGGTATCTGTTTGTGAAAACTATTGCGTAATCGATAGTAGCGCCCATCTGTATTGCGCTTACTATGAGGTAGCAGAAGAAGAACAGATTTGTCCCCATAAACGTGTAGAAACTGAAATTTATAAAGATTGCGCCCTGTATGGTTAGAGTAAGCGGAATGGGAAGCCCCCAGGAGCGGAACGTGAGCATTAAGATGATAAATACGAATACTATCGTAAAGATGCTTACTTTGAGATTGTCCACAGAGAAGGATTGATCCAAGTCGTACGAACTCATCGAATTTCCCGCAAATATAGCGTCGGGACACACGGCTTTGACTTCGTTGCGCAAAGTCTCTATGAGGGCGAAAGTCTCGGGGCTTTCTATCTCGCAATTCAAATTGTAAACAGTTCGGGTGTAGTTTATCCCGACTAACTGCGCCTCGCCGTCCTTAACCGTATCGCGCAAAGTAGTATAGGTGTTTAAAGCGTCGGCGTCATTGCTTAGATATGCCGAGATAAAGTCGTCGTGGTCCAACGCGCAATCGCATAAGTCCAAAATGGAAACGGTGTAAATATCCTTGTTGGCTTCAAACACCGCGACCTCTTCCAAGCCCGACTTCGTATCTTCGCCGCAGAATACGGCATAGGCGCGGAAAATAAGCTGTGCGGTGTCGTCGTCGGCGCCCATAAGCACGGCAAATTGACGATAAGTCAAGCGGTCGGTCAAAGTGTAAGTCTGTCCGTTTGCGGTTATCTCGATATTTGAAAGTCCTGTCGCTTCGGTCACTTCGGCATGAGCCTTTATAACGTCTATGACCCGCTTTTCCATAGCGTAGTCGCCCGACGGCACGAGCACCGCAAGCTGATTGCTGTATCCGAATACGGCTTCCGTCTCCCAAGTGGCAATCTGCGTATCCGAAGGGTGCGTGCTATCTATGCTTGTCATCGAATAAACGTAATCTGTTTTGAACGAAAAGTAGCCGCAAGTCACCGCCGCCGCAAGGAATACGACAGGCAGTACGTGGCGCGCTTTTACGTCGAATTTGCCGACGGCGGTTATCTTGGGAACGAGGTTGCGATGCTTGGTTTTGTCGATGAGTTTACTGAAAAACAGCGCGATACACGGCATAAATAGGAACACCGACACCATGCTCATAATAATACTCTTTGCAAGCACCAAGCCGAGGTCCTTTCCCAAGCCCAACGCCATAGTTGTGAGCGCGAGCAAGCCCGCGATAGTCGTCAGCGAGGAGCTTGCGATTTCAGGAATAGCCTTTGACAACGCCGCAGTCATCGCCTCGTTTGCCGAAAGACTGTTCCTCTTTTCCTCGGCAAAACGATGGCATAGGATTATTGCGTAGTCGATAGCAAGGGCAAGTTGCAAGATGACGCATACGGAATTCGAAATAAAAGATATTGTCCCAAACCAGTAGTTAGTGCCCATATTGAGGAGCGCCGCCACGCCGAACGTAAGCAGGAAAACGGGAATTTCGCCGAGACTCTGAGAGGTGAACGCCAACACAATCACTATGATGACGATAGCCAGGATGAGCACCAACATTATATCTTTCTGCAATCGGTCCGCATAGTTATCAACGAGCGACGAGGATATGAGAATATCGTAGCCGTCGAGAATTTTCACCGTCTCGTTATACGCCTCCACCGCGGCGGGAGTTTCATCGTCGCCGTCGAACGTTATGTTGAAAAGCGCGGACGACTGTCTGTAATAATCTTCCGTATTTTTGAAATCGAAACTCTTTACTCCGTCAAGGTCGGCAATTTTATCGTGTAAAGCAAGCGCCTCGTCAAAGGATACGTTTCGCACCATTATTTTCGCAGTGCCGAACGTGACGAATTCCTCATCCATAATGTCGAGCGCTTTTTTGGTATCGGTGTCGGACGGCAGGTAACTTACGATATTGTACTCTACGTTGACCTTGGTCATTCCCCAAATACAATAAGCAATCAGCGCCAAAAACAGTATGAAAATATAATTTTTCTTATCAACTATAAATTTCGCTATCTTTTTCATATCGGTACCCTTACATATAGATACAATCGTATATTTAACTTGACTTGTGTATTATTATATGGTATTCTTTGTGCATAAGCAAATATAATATCGATATATTTTTTCAATATTGTATTCATATCTTTATAGATTTAGGAATTTGCAAACTCATGGACAAAAAAGAAGATTTGAGAATTACAAAAAGCAAGCGCGATTTGAATAAAGCGCTAAAAGAACTTATGTTCGTTATGCCCTTCGGCAAAATAACCGTCGGCGATATTTGCGATAAAGCGTTAGTAAATCGCATGACGTTTTATCGTCACTATGGCGATAAATACGAGCTTCTAAACGACTTAATTTGCAATATTCAAAATTCGATAGCCGTACGTATGGAAACCCCGTCAGAAAAATCCGACAATGAAGAACTCGATTTTATTTTCAGACTTTTGGACGCATTGGTCGCCGTGTGTATGGAAGAAAAGGAGTTTTTGACGGTTGTCAATAAAGACGACTTGGTACTGACGATGATTTCCACTACCCTTGAAAAATCCGTCGGGGAATTGTTGGCGTTTATCAACAAACAGCGAAAATTCCGCTATCGACTGGATATGCTGTCGTCTGCGATAACGGGCGCCGCGACATTTCTAATACGACATTGGCTCATCAAAAACCCCGAAGAAACCGCTCAGGAATTTTCCGACAAAGTAAAGCAGTTTTTCAAAGATTTATTCACCTCGAAAATCCTCTTCGAATAAATACGAATAAGGGGGTATGCGGTAAAATTATACAAAAATTGTCATTGAAATCGAATTTATTTGCGAGACAAACTAAAAACCGTCATTGCGAGGAACAAAGAAATCCCAAAAAGCCCTCCCCTACGGGGTCCCCGTCAAACCTCCGCGTTTGATGGGGCTTATCGGGGTCCCCGCAAAACGTCCCTGTTTTGTGGGGTAAATACGGGGTCCCCGATGACGAAGCAATCCAAAAAAGCCCTCCCATTGAG
>JAMPEA010000031.1 GCA_023665365.1 Bacillota bacterium | reverse complement strand
ATTATGCCACTCGTTCGCGGGCATATAAACAACACTTGCCCGCTCACTTGTACTAATTCTGGCACTTGGCACTCCCTTTCTCCGCGCCCTGCGCGTCGCTCATTCTAAGCTCCGCAACGAGTGTGCGTCGTGTATCTCACTATCAATCCGACGTTAATAAACCCCCTTAGTAACGAGGTTACACCTCACCCGTCACTGCGTGACACCCTCCCCTCAATGGGAGGGCGTTTTCTATTGGATTGCTTCGCCAACAAGTTGGCTCGCAATGACGTTTTTTTGATTTGCTTCGCAAATAAGTTTAATTGCAATGACGAAAAGTTTTTATCTCTTTATATATCTAAATAAAAGCACTCCACCGTATTTAACGTTTATATGCACTTTGCCGCCGAGCGATACGTTGCTAAGCCCGCGCGAGTCCGAGCCCGTCAGCAATAGGTCTTGAAGCGGATAATCGAGGTTTACGCTGTCGGTGACTATCGCGTTGCCGCCGTAGGGCAGTATGGATATTGTTTCCCCTTTTTGCGTTGCAAGTTCAAACTCGCCCTTGGCGTAGTGTATATCAAGCCCGTCCTCCTCGGCTTTGACAGACATGCCGAGGTCGGAGGCAAGTTTCATTATCGCAAAGTTGCAAAGCGTATGGTCGTAGCGACCGCCGAGTACGCCGTAAAAGATTACCTCGTCAGATTTTAGTTCGTCGTGGGCGTAGTATACGGCAAGTTCGCCGTCGCTTGCGTTTTTGTGCGGGTCGTGCGTCACAACCGTAGCGGTCACGTCGTCTTCGAGCGTGAGCGAGTCGAAATCGCCGAGTATCACGTCGGGCTCGACAGGACAATAGTTGTAGCCGCCGTCGCAACAGAGGATTTTATCCGCCTTGATTTTGCGCGCAATCGGAGTTCCGCAATTTAAGATGATAGCAGTTTTCATATTTTTTATTTGCCGCCGATACAATAAATCTCTTTTAGACAGTTTTTTCTCAGTCAAACAAATTATAACATAGGAGTAAATAAATTACAATATTTGCTTATTTATGATGTAACTGTTGAAAAAAACGGCGGTTTAGATTATAATAATTTTATCAAAATACAAGGATTAACTATGGCAAAAACAAACGTAATCATTCCGCACGGATTTGAAATAGGGCATTTTGACGACGAGTTTACGGGCGTAACCGTTCTGCTTGCAAAAAAAGGAGCGGTCGGCGGTTGCGACCAGCGCGGCGGCGCACCGGGCACGCGCGAAACGGACTTACTGCGCTCCGAAAAGATGATGCAAAAAATCAACGCCGTCGTGCTGTCGGGAGGCTCGGCGTACGGGCTTGCGGCAAGTTGCGGGGTTATGGAGTGGCTAAAAGACAAGGGCTACGGCTACAAAACTGCGGGGAAAATCGTGCCTATCGTGTCGAGCGCGGTGCTGTTTGACTTAAATCAAAAGGAATATCATTATCCAACCGTCGACTACGGCGTAAAAGCGTGCGAAAATGCGGGGAAATCGCCCGTGTTCGGCAACGTAGGCGCGGGCAAGGGCGCAACCGTAGGCAAAATCCGCGGGCTCAAAAACGCCTGTAAAAGCGGAATAGGCGCGGCTACCATCAAGACCATGGGCGTAACCGTCACGGCTGTCGTTGCCGTCAACGCCATGGGTGACGTGTACGACGGCGAAACTATCGTCGCCGGCGCTAAGGGCAAAAACGGATTTATAAACACTCAAAACGTGCTTGCAAACGGCGAGGTGTCGAAGTTGCTGTTCGGCTCGAATACGACTATCGGCTGTATCCTCACCGACGCGGATATTGACAAAGTGGGAGCAAACAAGCTCGCAAGCATTTCGCATAACGGTTTGGCGCGGGCGATACGTCCTGTACACACGGATTATGACGGAGATACTATGTTTGCTATGGCAAGCGGAAAAAAGCCCGTAGTCAACTTTGCGATACTGCAAAGCGCGACCGTCGAGGCAACCCGCCAAGCGATAGTCAACGCCGTCACCTTGGACAAGGAATACGAAATCGTTTTTGACGAATACGAAGAAGATTACAATCTTTCAACTTGATAAATCCAAGCAAGCACGTCGTCGTATTTCATTTCGCCCGACGCGACAGCTATACCTACGCGAGCAATTTCATCATTTTCGGCAACGATTTTTATTCCGTTTGCCTCTAAGAACGTAAGCATAACGTACATGCCTATACGTTTATTGCCGTCTACAAAAGCGTGATTTGATATAAGGCTATAACCAAGCCGAGCCGCCTTTTGCTCCTTTGTAGGGTAGAGTTCTTTGCCGTCGAAAGTGGCATAAATGCTTTCTAATGCGGAATCAAGCAAGCCGAAATCGCGTACTCCGGCACTGCCGCCTGTTTCTTGCGTAATCAACTGATGCAGTAAAAGTACCTTTTTATCGTCGAATTTTATCATTTTGCAAGTTCCTCAAAAGCGGGACGATATTTGTTTAAAACGCGTTTTGCGGCGACGTCTATTTTTTCGTCGTCGGAAAGCTCAAACACGGGGTTTTGCTCTATATTTACAATCATATATTTAGGCTTGTTGTTTTTGAAGATAATGGCTTTGCCGTTATTATCCGCGATTTTTGCAACCCTTGAAAAGTTTTGATTGGCTTCGGTCATCGAAATAATTTGATTGGTATCTATCGTCATAAAATCACCTCACAATTATTATACACAAAAATAGGATAAAATCAACCTATATTTACACTTTTATTCTCTGCCGACGACATAATCTATGGAACAATTAAAATATTCTGCGAGTTTTATCAAATTATCAGGCGTTGGCAGAACGTCACCGCGCAACCAACTGAATATTATCGACTCTGAAATTTCTTTCTCGTCGCGCAAACCTACTTTTGTTTTGCCGAAATGTTTAAATAAATAGGCAAGTCGTTCACTGAACGGCGGACAAGGTTTGAATTTCGTTTGATAGATTTCGTTTTCAATGCCTAATAAAAAATCAATAGTGCAATTAAAATAATCGGCTATCAATATAATTGTTGGTAAAGTAGGAACGCGTTTGAGGGCTAAATATCGGGTGATTGTAGTGCTACTGATACCCAGAGCCTTGGCAAGTTTTGGAGCGTTGATATTATTGTCAAACATAAGTTCCGCCAAGCGTTCGGCAAAGATAGACAAATTAAACATATTTATTACCTGCATATATATTCAATTCTATTCTCTGCCGACTACGTAATCTAAGGTGCAGTCAAAGTATCGTGCGAGTTTCTCAATATCGCCTATACGCGGGATATGAGTGCCGTTTTGCCAATAATATATTGCAGATTCGGTTATATGTCCTTCTTTGTGCAGTTGATATTTTGTCTTTTGGAAATGGTCGAGTAAAAATTTCAACTGATTTTTGAACGGAGGGCACTCTTTGGATTTTGTATAGTAATTGTTTTCTTCTCTGCCAAGCAAAAAATCCAAGGTGCATTTAAAAGCATCCGCTATCTTAACTAAACATTCGACGGACGGAAAGCATCTTCCCGCCAGATAGCGATTGACCGATGTGCGATTTACATTAGTGATTTTAATCAATGCATCGGTATCGACATTGTTGTCAATCATTAGTTCTCTGAGCCTTTCGGCAAATATCGACAAATTAAGCATAATTTTTATCTTTTCTCCGATAAAATTATCTACTACTTATGCATTTAAAACTTGTTTAAACACATTTTAGGAGCTATCATAGATATGTCGACAAATTCTATTAGAAAAGGAGAGAAACTATGCAACAAAACAAAAAAAGAGAAAACGAATGGACGGTATCCGAAAACGATATCTATTTGGATTTGAAAATCCTGTTGGACGATTGTTTGAGGGCAACGGTAACAAATGACAAAAACTGTTTGAAACTCGATTTCGATAACGGTCAAAAATTTGTGGTAAAAGTTGTAGCAGTATAATTGTAAAGATTTGCTCGTTATAATAAGGAACGAAGCAATTCGGAACGTCACTCCTGTCAATGGAGTGTGACATACAGTGTCAGGTGTGGTATAACCACGTCACTAAGGGGGTAAGGGCTGTTTTCCGAGTCCGCCCTATACCCCCTTATGAACCCCCTTACCCGAAAACTCCTCAAAACCCCTTTTCCCCCTTATTCTTTAAGGGGGAAAATTTAGGTACGCAAGTCTCAAACGTAGAAAAAGACCGCTAATGAGATAGTATGAAATTTTGTTAAAGATGCATAGCGCACGCAGTGCGCCAACAAGCAAACAATCGCGCGAAATAATAATTGAGGCGTGTATTTTGTATGAATTGATAGCAAGCGATTGTTTGCGCGGTAGCAACGAAAAAATGCTGCCAAATAGGTCGCGCATTTTATAAATAAAATGTGCACCCAAAGGCACACATTTTTTCGTTGGTCGGAGTGGCGAGACTTGTAGAAAAGCGTAGCTTTTCGTAATAGCGAGCGAGCAAATTCATTTGCATAAGCGAGCGTCAGTCGCAAGCGAGTTGTCTGCAATGCAGACCGCCACATAGTGGCGCAAGTCTCAAACGTAGAAAAAGACCGCCAAAGGCGGTCTTGGTCGGAGTGGCGAGACTTGAACTCGCGGCCTCATGGTCCCGAACCATGCGCGCTACCAAACTGCGCTACACCCCGTAGGTAATATTAAGTTGTAAAGTCGGTTGCGCAGTGATAATGCGCTTGGTGTAGCAAAGCGTCACCGCCAAAGCGACAAACTGCGCTACACCCCGTTGGTGGTTGTTTTGTAACGCTACTAATATTATCAATTACGGCAAAAAATGTCAAGGACTACGCAATTTGTTTTTGCTAATTGCAAAAAGTATTTGCAAAAAGCTAATCTATGATATATAATGCTTACAGCGATGGAGCTTGGTGTAGTGGTAGCACTTGGGCCTCTGACTCCCACTGTGTAGGTTCGATTCCTATAGCTCCTGCCACTCGAAAATGCGCACTTATGGGTGCGCTTTTTTCGTATGAAAAAAGCGACGACCCTTTTAGCGCATTTTCTCGTGACTAACCGCGCAAAACATTTTTGCTAAGGTTTTTTCAAACATTACGCAAAAATCTTTTGCTTGGTGTTTTGCCCCATCAAACGCGGAGGTTTGATGGGGACCCCAACGCTTGCGCGTTTCTGATTTTACTTTTTCAATGAAATTCGCCTTGCGGCGATTGAAGTAGTGTTGCTATGTTCTTGCGCGATATAAAAAGAGTGCTGTGGATTTCACAGCACTCTTTGTGTTTGTTTAGATGACAGGCAGTTTATTCGTTGTCAGTCGTGTCGGGTTGTTCCGCTTGTTCGTCGGGTTGCTCCGTCTCTTCGGGTTGTTCGGGAGATTGCTCGGGCTGTGTTTCGGGAGCGGCTTCCGCCACGCTTTGCGCGTTAGCCTGTTCTGCGGCGGCTTTTGCGGCTTGCAGAGCTTTTGCGCGTTTGAGTGCGGCAATCTTCTTTCTGCGAAGCTCCTCCTTTCTCTTTTTCTCCTGTTGCTTTTTGAGCACGACAATCACGACGACCGCGACTATGGCAAGCACTACTACGGGAACGACTATGCCGATTGCTATCTTCGCGCCGAGGCTGAGACCGCTACTCTTTGGAGCGGGGGTCAGTTTGTTCTCGCCGATTTTGACGATAGCGTCGTTGGCTTTGTCGTAGCGGTAGCCGGTGTAGGTGATAGTATCGCCGTCCACGACGACCTTGCCGAATGTCTGAGAGGTGAGGGTTTCAAGAATACTCTTATCCTCGTCGAAGTTGCCGATGATGTCGCTGTTCTCCTTGTAGTTGTAGAACTTCGTGCCCATCGTGCCGAGGGTGATATAAAGCACTCCGCCGCCCTGTGTGTACTTGATTTCGGCATTGTCGGTTTTGTCGATTGCGTTGCCGTTCTTGTCCACGAGGTAGGTGGTGGTGTAGGTGTGGTCGTGACCGCCGAACACTATGCTTACGCCCGTCTCGGCAAACAGCTTTTGAAGTTGAGTGCGCATTGCGACTACTTCGCCGTCGGTCGAGTGCGAGCCGCCGCTGTAAATACTCTTGTGCATGAGCACGAACTTCCACTTTGCGCGAGAGGATTTGAGGTCGTTTTCAAGCCAAGCCAGCTGATTTTCGCCGAGCCCGTTATCGTCTGCGTCGTTGGTGTTGAGCACGGTGAAGTGGGCGTTGCCGTAGTCGAAGGAGTAGTACATTCCGTCAACCGTCTCCTGCTGCTGATCCAAGGTGTAGTTGAAATAGTTCGCCATAGCGTTGGAGCCGTTTTCGTGGTTGCCCGCGGCGAAGAACGTGGACGTATTTGCAAAGAACGTCTGATAGGTGTTGAGCGCGTAAGCCCATTGATTGAAGTTTTTGCCGTTGTCGCACATATCGCCGGCGTTGAGGATGAAGTCGTAAGTCTTGGTATTGTCGTCGGCGAGCAGGGCTTTGACCGCCTTGTAGCTGTCGTCGTACATGCCCTGTATCATGCCTTGAATGTCGGCAATGGTGAGGAACTCGAACTTATCCGCAGACGCGTCCTTTGCGGTGGTGAGGGTGAAGTAGGGCTTGTCGTAGTCGTATGACGGGTCGGCGTTTACGAAGTCCGCAAGGGAGAAGCCGTTATCTTTGTAGCCGTCAATATATCCTTCGAGGTCGTAATAGTAGGTCGTGCCCGCGCTAAGCCCCGTGATAGTGACCGTGGTTACGTTCCAGTAGACTACGCTGTTTTTGGGCGCTTTGTCGCGGTCGCCGTAGACGTAGGGCACGTCGTTATCGTCCTCTATTTCGGCGTGCGTGAGGCAGGCGAGACCGAGGTCGATAAGCGGGAGATATACGGGCTTTGTCTGCGTGAGCATGGAAACGGTTATGCCGTTTACGGTCGCTTCGGCAGTGGAATCGAAATAGTCCGCATCCGCATCTGCATTCGCTTTGGAGGTGGAAAGCGAAATCCATTCGCCGCTAACGCTCGTCTTATACTTAAACGTGCCGTAGACGTCCTCTGCGGTGTAGAACTTGACCGTGTAAGCCGTCGTATTGTTTTGCGTATCGAAGTTTGCCGTGACGCGGCTCGGGACTCTGCCGTTATCCTGCGTGGCGGCGTTAAATGCCGCGCCGACCGTTGAGACGACGTTTTTGCTCGACACGTAAGACATCTTTTGCTCGCCGTAGGTGTAACCCGCGTAGGGCTGAATGTAGAAGTCCGCCGAGGTGTCGTAAGTCTCATAGGATATATCGGGATATACGTCGGTCGCAAAGGCGAGGACTATATTGTTTGCAATTCCGCCCAGACCTACGAGGAAGCTGTCGGTGATATAGCCGTCAAGCAGGTTTTCGACGATTTCAACGAGGGTGTCGCCTTGCATATTGAAGCCCAAAAGGTCGCCTACGAGCGGCTTTGCTACGGGGAGCAAGTCCGCAAGAATGTCATTGAGGCTCACCGACGCCGCGTCGTATGACAGAGAAAGGTCATCGGGCAGTGTGATATACGCGTTTATAATTGGTCGCAACGTGCTTATGAGATTGTTCAATCTTGTTTCAAGAAGTGTGTGGAATTTGTTGTATTGAGTGTCATTTTCCCATTCCGCCTGACTGAAATCGAACGGGTAATCAAGCAGAGTTTTGATAAGCGAATTATCATCTCTGAAAAGCGGGTCGAGAAGTGCATCGAGGAGGTCTTGAACAAGTTGACCGCTGACGAGCTGGGCGTTCAAATCTTTGAGCGCCGCGAGCATACGCTTGCGATAGACGGGGTTTGTAGGCTGTTTATAGCGATATTTATTTATATCGTTTTCGTCCTGCAAATCCTCGCCGTAATTCTTATCGTTTGCGCCGAACTTAGCGTTGATAGATTCATACGTTTCGTCAAGCGAAAGCTCGTTGCCGGTGGAGTGCGCCATCATTATAAAGCTGGCGATTTCTCTTACTTTGAGTTTGCCCACGTTGCCGACATAGACGTCGCCCTCGCCAAGTTGCGCGTTGGGATTATTTGCATTTGCGCCGACGGTTGCGTCGCCGTACTCGAAGTCGAGAATGTGATTGACGATTGCAACCACGTAGTCGAGCGCGGTGCCGTATTTCACACCGTCATACACGTAGCCCGTCTCGCCGTAGAGGTTGTTAAGCACGGTGTCAATGAGGTAGCTTGCGGCTATGTCGAGGGTCTTGCCGTCCACGCCGAGCGTGCTGAGAACGGTGGCAACCATGAAGCTTTTGTCCGCCTTTGCGTCCAAGCCGAGGATAAGCTCGTGGAGCTGGTCGAGATAGCCGTATATAGTGCTTTCGTTGATGAAGTGGTCTACAACTCTGTCAACCAAAATCCCGTAAATGTCGGTCGTGATGAAGTTGTTGTAGAGGGAGCCGAGCTCGCTTTCGTCGAAGTTGTCCGTGAGGGTTGCAAACTCGTCGTATCTGATGATAAAGGTGAGGTAATCGGCATTTGATCTTATAACGTCTTGCCAAGCGGCGGCGCGTTCTGCGACGTTCGCCTCGGGAATGGCGTTATAAGCGGAGATAGCGGTTTGATAAGCCGAGTCGTCCCAGCCGATGTCAACCCAATCTGCGCTTATGGGGGAGTGGTCGGGGATATGCGTGCTTGCGGTCTTGGTTATGTCGCCGAGGATATGCACCTTGGAGATGAGCTGTTCGCCGAGCTTGCCGTCGCAGTCGTTGCGCGAGAGCGTGAGGTAGCGGCGAGGGGAGGAATAGCTTATGGTTGAGCCTGTCTCGAAATCGTAGAAGGTGCGACCCTGCGCGTCCGTGTAGGACATAGCGTCCGAGGCGTGCATGTGTCCCGAAAGCAGATAGCGGATGCCCATATCGAGGAAGCGATTTGCCGTGTATTCCCAGTTGTAGAGGGTGAAGTCTTTAAGAATATCGTCCTCTTGCTCGAAGTGGGGGAGTATATTGTGGTGCGCGATGCCGATGATAGTTTCCTCGTAGAGGGATGCCGCATCATGCTTAGCGTTTTGCGCGTCCGCCTTTTCCTCGACCCAGTTTAGACAATCCGTAGTGATACGTCCGCCCGTGATATGCTGTACGGGCGTGCGGCGATAGACGGCTTTCTCCGACGAGAACGCACTTGCGGCGGGGACGGAGTTTTCAAGGTCAACGTTGACCTTTTCGTTGCCGTCGTCGAGATAGAGCTTTGTGGCTTTTTGTTGCTCGGGAGAGAGCTTGTTATATTCGTCTTGGCTGATACGCACGAGCGCGCCGTGGTCGGTGGTTTCGCGGTCGGTGGAGTCGATGACCGCAAAGGAATAGTCCGTTTTATCCGTGATTTCGACGAAGTAGGTCAGTTGATTGAGCTCGTCGCCGATTTCAAAATAGCAATCCAAAATTTCCTTGGCGCTTGCGCTTGCGTTAATCTTTGCAACTGCCTTTGTCAAAGCCTCGGAATAGTATTCGATTTTGAGATTATCCGCGTTTTCGGAGTGGACGAAGCCATCGGGATAGGCGTTTGACTGCGTGTACTCCGACCACCAATAGTCCTCGGGGAAGTACTTGCTAAGAGTATCCATCGTGAGGTTGGGGAAGCCGAGTCCCTCAAAAATCAGCGCGAATTGCGCAGCGGTGACCATATCGGCGGGGCGTGCCGAGCCGTCCTCTTGCGAGTAGAGCGAGCCGTTGTGGTTATAAAGATCGTGGTTGCCGACGGTCGTTAACACTTGGAAGTTTTCATATCCGGGGATAGAGCGCATCGTGTTTTGCAGATAGCGCAAGCTGTTTGCCACATCGATAAGCGCAACGCGTTCGCCGTTTTTGGATAGGTCGCCCGAGGCAATCAAATACTGCGGCGCGGTGCCTGCCCATCCGTCCTTGATGATTTGCTGAATGGCGGTATTTAGCACCAGTCCGCTTTCGAGCACGAGCTTAGTGTCGCCGGTCATCGAGTAGTAAAAATCACTGTCCTTATAGTTGGCGTTGTGCACGTCCTGATAGCAGTGTTCGAGCGGGAAGTAGTGTATGTCGCTCATATGCCCGATGGTGATTTCGTCGAGTTTGGTGGCAGTCTCGTTATTCGCCGCGATTGACACTCCGCTGAACACGGACAGCCCCATCGTAGCCGCGAGAACAATCGCCAAAACGACGACCATTGCGTAAACCGCAACGTTTCTGGTCTTTGATCTCATAATTCCTCCTTAATGACAGGTCAAGCCAAGTCATCTAAATAATATACTATTATAATATAGATAAAATATAAATACAATATAGAAAACACGACTTTTTTTACAAATGTCCGATTATTTTCGATACAGAGTGTATGATAAGTAAAAGCGCGCTACGCCAAGCAAAAGATTTTTGCGTAATGTTTGAAAAACCTTAGCAAAAATGTTTTGCGCGGAGAACGAAAAAATGCGCTAAAAGGGTCGTCGCTTTTTCAATAGAAAAAGCGCACCCATAAGTGCGCAATTTTGAGTGGTACCCCCATAGGGAATCGAATTCAACAGAACGAAAATATTACTGTTTAGTGTGGTTTGCCTTTATAGCTGTATGAAATTATGTGCGAGACGTTGGTTGTTAGCGTACGTCATCGAGCTTGCGAGATTTAGCGTAGCGTAGCAGTTGAGAACGTGACAAACGTTTACTGTTAAGTGGCAGTTGCTGTGTGTGTTTATAGCGGTTATCGATTGCTTGTCGGTGGGGGTTTGAGGGGGAGTGTTTACACTTCCCCCAAAGCCACGACCGCAACGACAGCTATTAGACTTGATTATTGGTATTTAACTTGCCGTTTATGGTGTTAACGCAACATACGACATTTGTAAGTAAAAAAGCCATTATAAGTGGCAATATATTAGAGGTGTTTGAATATGAATACCCTTATATGCAAGGCTATCAAGGGCAAAATAAGAGAGGTCGCGCAAGTAAAGACGCAACACAAGAGAATAAACGAAATAATCGCACAAAAGTCTTACAGCGTGCGAGAACGGATATTCGCAGACTTGCAAACGCAAACCCACAATTAGATAAATTCTTCACTCTTACTTTTAAAGACAATATAACTGATATAAAATTTGCTAATAATGAATTTTCAAAATTTATCAAACGAGTTAAACGACATTATAAAGATTTAGAGTTTCAGTATATAGCGGTTATAGAATTTCAAAAGCGCGGAGCAATACATTATCACGTTCTTTGTAATCTTCCATATACTCCAAAAGCTCAGTTACAACAGATTTGGCGAAATGGATTTGTGAAAATCAATCAAATTAACAACGTAGACAACGTAGGAGCATATATAACAAAGTATATGACAAAAGATAATGATGACAGTCGTTTACACGGCTATCGTTCTTATTTTACGTCACAAGGATTGAAGCAGCCGATTATAATTATAAATGATATACAAATTGATAATATTGTAAATGATAACATTGCAATAAAAGAGCCTTATAGTACTGTATATTCAAATGAGTATCTCGGTAATATAAAATATACACAGTACCATTTTAGTACTAATATATAACCTGCTAATTGCCTTTTATTATTCTTGCCAATTTATTTAGAGCGTCTTCGGCTTTGTTATTTGATAAGAGTTTTTCTATTTCATCAACAGTAGTGCCGAGTAATCTTTCTACATATTCGGGCTGTGCAATCTCGGCAAGCATAAAAAAAGTAGATGTCGGGGGAATAGCCCGCCCTTTCTTATACTCTGTTATTGCTTGCTTTGACACGCCTAATTTATTTGCAAGGTCTTTTTGTTGCATTGGAAGTTCATCAATCCATTTTTTTACTATTGATTTAATAAATAAGTCATATAAGGTTGTGTGAAATTCTAAACGCTCATCATCGTTTAAAGTCTTGTTTGCGATAATCTTGTCTATTAAAGCTCCGCCTTTAATTAGTAGTTCTTCAATAGATAATTTAGAGTTATTCTGTGTGTCCATAAGTACAGTATAATTGAATTATTTAATGTTGGCAAGAATTTTCGAAAAAATCATTGACAGTACAATCATATTGTATTATTATATGGATAGTACAATTATATTGTATCGATGGGTAGAAAATATAGATAGTAATATAACACTATAAATCTTAGATTTGCCGTAAGTCTCTACCTATCCTTACGGCATTTCTATTTAATGGGAGTGGCAATGAGTTTAGAAGAAAAGTTAGACACTTTAATCGAGCTTGCAAAGGCGAGTCTACAAATGCAACCGCAGAAAAAGACTTGCAACTATACTATTGCCGAATGGGCTAAAATTTGGCTTGACACCTATAAAAAATCTACCATTCGTGAAAGCACGTACATAAAGTATGAAGGTATAAACCGCAACTACATAATCAAATATTTTGGCTCTGTAAGACTCAATGAACTTGACCCCATACAAGCGCAACAGATATTCGTTTCAATCCCTTATCCAAGAGAACGTCAAAGTATATTGGCTCAAATGAAGCAAATGTACGACAAAGCTGTACAACTAAATATAATTGACTATAATCCGCTATTGAGTATAGAACTCCCTAAACATAAGAAAAAAGCAGGAAACGCCCTAACACGTGCCGAGGAAAACGAATTTATAAAAGAGTGTAGTAAATCTGTTTATTGTGATTTTTTTATGGTTTGTTTAAAAGCTGGGTTAAGACGTGGCGAGGCATTAGCGCTCACCCCTGCTGACATTGATTTTGATAAAAAACGTATATCAGTTTCAAAGTCATATAATAACAAGAAAATACACTTTCCAAAAACCGATGCTGGTTTGCGCATTGTCCCGTTATTTGATGATTTGTTGGCGTACATTACAAAGTATAAAGACGCTCCTAAAAACAAACGTATTTTTCCGTATGATGAAACTACCGTGCACGAGGGATTTACCCGTGTATGCAATCGTTGTTTATTTGAAACCGATAGACACTTCACTATACATAGCTTGCGTCATACGTTTATAACTCGGTGTGCCGAGAAAAGAATTGACCTTAAAACCGTTGCCAAGTGGGTTGGACATTCCGATATAAATATGACTATGCAAATTTATACACACGTGAATAACGATTTTGAGCAAGAGGAAATAGAGAATTATAATAGGAGGAATTTAAGTACTGAATAATTTAACCCCCCATACACACGACCCCCATAGGGCATAAAAAAACTCACTAAATGCTAATATCCAGTGAGTTTTGTGGTACCCCCATAGGGAATCGAACCCTAGTTTCCGCCGTGAGAGGGCGACGTCTTGAACCGCTTGACCATGAGGGCGTTTAAGCGTACTGTGATAATAGCATAATTTTTTTATTTAAGCAACCGATTTAAACTAATTTTGAATAAAATTTCATCGCCGAATTTTTTATGCGGTTAGAATGGCGGTTTTAGGCGGAGCAGTGCGGAGGAAGTAATATCAAATTTTCGATAGAACGCTTTGCGAGGGTCATATCGGGAAACAAATTTCAAACACAAAAGGGTTGTAATTATCTTTGATTAGATGTATCATAATAGAAAAGAAAGGAGCGCGATTATGAGCAGAGAAATCCAAAACAGAATAGACTATACGGTTATGTGCGTAAGCGAATTTGCTTTGAGATATGCTTTGCACCCAAAGCAGTCGTATATTTACCTAAAAAATCATGGGGGTATAGCCTTTCTGAAAGATTGCTACGATGCGGAGCATCTTTTATCTATTGACGACGCAATCGACGATTTAACCTTGATATGCAAACGCAACGGAGGTAAAATCGCATGATTTTGTACCACGGGACAAATCTGGATATAGAAACAATCGACTTAGAAAAATGCACTCCGTATAAAGATTTCGGCACGGGCTTTTATGCCGCCACGCTTTTTGAGCAGGCGAAAGCTATGGCAATGCGCAAAAGCCGTTTGTATGGCGGCAATCCCTGCGTAATTTTCTATGAAGTCCCCGATGATATTCTTGAATTGAAAACGGTAAAAATCAAAAGTTTTCCCGCGCCGTCGAAAGATTGGGCTGTGTTTATAATCAACAACCGCAATCGTGACTTTAACGATTATGCCTCTCCCTTATGCAACTGTGACGGAAAATACGAAATAGTGTTCGGTCCGGTTGCAAACGATACGTTGACTACGCTTATCCGCCGCTATCAACGCGGTTATATCGACAGCGAAATTCTTTTGAAAGAAATGGAATACGCCGCGCCGAACAATCAATATTCTTTCCATTCGCCAAAAGCCGTTGCTCTACTAAAAAAGGTAGGTGTAGAATGGATCAAATAAAATTTCTCACTGATTTAAACATTCAAGAAATTATTGGATTTATCGTAGACGATGACAAAATCGAATACGACGAAGCAATGGACGTTTTTTATAATTCTGCCACGTTTGAGAAATTGACCGACCCCGAAACGGGTTTATATCTCGAAAGCGCCGCGACAGTTTACGAGATTTTCAAAGCCGAGCAAGAAACAGGCAAAATAGTACAAGCCGAAGAATAACAGATAACGTCACACGGAGCCAACTTATTGGCGAAGCGACTCTATTCGTCATTGCGAGCAAACTTGTTTGCGAAGCAATCCAGAACGTCACTCCCATCAAGGGGAGCGAGTCACGCAGTGACGGGTGTGGTATAACCACGTTACTAAGGGGGTAAGGGCTTGCGATAAAATTAGCGCAAGTGGCACAACAACGATAGGGTTCTATCGTTGTTAAAG
>JAMPEA010000030.1 GCA_023665365.1 Bacillota bacterium | reverse complement strand
ACGAAAAGCTAAAAAGACAAAGAGGGAGCTACTGCACCCGTCCTACGGGGTCCCCACAAAATGTTTCACGGGGTCCCCGTCAAACCTCCGCGTTTGATGGGGTGAACTTTGTGGGGTGGTTTTTGAGTGGGGGGAGAAATGCCCGTAGGGAAAGAGGGGGTCATATATTTTAGTTTGAGATGAAATAAAATATCAGATTTCATAAAGTCGTTAAAAGCTCGCGCAGTTAATTAGCGCAAGCGTTTTGCATACTGTTATATTGACTGCGCGGGCTAATGATATTCGATAAAATTATTTAACTATTTTATACTCGTATTTTTGATTTTCAATCCGAATGCGCCGACGTTGAGTTGCGCCGCGAGGGTTTGGGGATACATCGGGTTCGAGTTGCTCGGGACGGATACGGTGACGGTCGCGCTCG
Organism: Bacillota bacterium; assembly: GCA_023665365.1. Taxonomy (GTDB): domain Bacteria; phylum Bacillota; class Clostridia; order Christensenellales; family CAG-917; genus CAG-475. Next base: position 14,340 of record JAMPEA010000030.1, on the reverse strand, counting down.
ATGAGGTTAGGAGTACGCGCGAAGTCATAGTCGCAATATATTCGTCACCCAAATAGACGTAAAGCTGACGGCTGTGATAATTGTTGACGGCGTTTATGCCTTGACTTGTGAATTCGATTTGTATAGAGGATTTGTCCGCCGACAGCGCGACGCCTTTTATATTGCCCTTGCCGACGAATTGCGACGGAGCAGTAGCGGAATTTTCCGTTTTAATTTTCAAAATCGGCTCGGCATAGAGTATCTCTTTCACTTCGTCGAGGTGAGGCTTGCCGTTTGAAATGGTTATAACAGCCTTTCCGCCGTCCATCTTGAAAGTTGCGTCTACGCCGTCTATTTTGTTTAATTCGGTCACTTTGTAATTGAAATAGACACCGCGGCGCAAGGGGAAATCCGTTATATCGTCCTCCCCGTCGATTTCAAAAGCGGCGGTGACTGTGTTCGGATTTTTGTTGCAAGCGACCAACGTAAAAGTAAGCAGTGCAAGTACGGTTAAAGCTGTTGCGATTATTGCGATTTTTTTCTTCATAGAGTCACTCCGATTTGCAGATTAAAGCTCGACGGCTTGTTGATATATTTCGTTTTTTGGCAGACCGCGGTCGTGTGCGACTTGCTTGACGGCTTCTTTTTTGTCCATTCCGAGGGATATATAATGATTGATATGCTCCTTGACGGATAGCGTGTTCAGAGGGTTTTCGCAATGTGCGCCCTCGATAATCATAACCATTTCGCCGCGCTCCTCGCACTCGAAGTCGGCGAGGGTGGTGGTAGTTACGCTTTCGTAGAGTTTTGTAATTTCCCTTACGACGTGGACAGTTCTGTCGCCGAGTATATCGAGCAGGGAGGAAGCGGTTTTTGTCAAATCGTGCGGGGCAACGTAGATGACTATCGGAAGTCCGCTTGCGGATGCTTTTGACAGAATCGAGACTTTATCTGCCTTTTTCTCGGGTAAAAACCCTAAAAACGTAAATCCGCTCGCTTTCAGTCCGCTTAGCGTGATTGCGCTTGCAAGCGCCGTAGGTCCCGGGACAAGCTCGGTTTTTATATCACGCTCTCTGCATTTTGAGATAAGCTCTGCACCCGGGTCGCTTATGGACGGCATGCCCGCGTCGGTGATGAGCGCGACGTTTAATCCCTCCGAAATCATCTCGATTATGCGGTCGCTGCACTCCGCTTCGTTGAATTTGTGATAGGCAATCAGCTTTGCGTGCACGTCGTAGTGCGACAGCAATGGCAGAGAGTGACGAGTATCCTCGCACGCGATTACGTCTACGCTTTTGAGCGTTTCGAGCGCGCGTAAGGTGATGTCTTTCATATTGCCGATTGGTGTGCCTACGATATACAGTTTTGCCATTGCGTTGTCCTTTGAGGTTATTTATATAAAGCGTTATACTCGTCGGTGAACGTGCCGTCCTCGTTCTGTGCGACGAACGTCTTTGCGATAAGCCCCTCTTTGCCGCCCTTGCGCGCGGACACTATTACGGAGTCCACTCCGCGCGACTGCTTGGGATATACGAGTATCATTTCCTTTGCCGCCAAGTTGTGATTGGATAATGCCGTCAACAGTGTTTGCAGACGAGCAATTTTTATGACAATCCACAAGTCTCCGCCGAATTTGAGCGCATAGCTCGCCGCCTTTACGAAGTCGTCGAGGGTTGCGGAGCTTTCGCTGCGCGAAAGCCCCCTGCCGCCGTCGGCGACGGGCGATGCCGACGTGAAATAGGGCGGATTGCAAAGAACTTTGTCAAAACTCTCGGCGGGGATATATGACTTTATATCTTTTACGTCGCCGTTGATTATTTCTAAATCCAGCCCGTTCATCTTTGCGCTTCGCGCCGCCATATCGCAGGCGGATTTATTTATCTCCACGCCGACCGCGCGTTTAACGCCCTTTTTTATGAGCGCGAGAGTGGAGAGTATTCCGCTCCCCGAGCCTAAATCGAGCACGCTGTCGCGGCTTGCGAGCCTCGCCATATTTGCAAGAAACACCGAATCCTGCGAAAAGGCGTAGTCATCGGTGTCCTGAATGAGTTTGCAGTCCTTTATGCCGAGGTCGGTGAGATATTCGGACATACTAAGCTCTGACGACGTTTATTTTCAAAGTCTGCGTGACTTCGGGGTAGAGGCGGAGCAGAACTTCGAATACGCCGAAGTCGCGAATGCTTTCTTTTATTTCGATTTTCTTTTTGTCTACGGAGTATCCGATTTCGGCAAGTGCGGAGCTTATCATCTCGCCCGTGACCGAGCCGAACATCTTTCCGCCGTTGTCGCCGCCCTTGGCGGAAACGGTGACGGTCACGTCTTTGAGTTTGTCGGCAAGCGCCTTTGCGTCGGCGCGCTCCTGAGCGATTTTTGCCTCGTGCGCCTTGATGCGTTGCTCGTGCACGTATACGTTTTGCGAGGTGCCCTCCTGCGCAAAGCCCTTTTTGATGAGGAAGTTGCGGGCGTAGCCGTCGTTTACCTCGACGATTTCGCCTTTTTTGCCGGTGCCTTTCACGTCTTTTAAGAGAATAACTTTCATATAAGCTCCTTAAAGGTTATTTTCAACATAATTTTAGCACAGCGGCGCGCAATTATCAATGAAAAATCTGCCGCGGTGTAGAAATAAAGATTTTTGACAATACTAATATAAAAACACGCGCGAGAGCGCAATGGAGGTAGTATGAAACAAATCAACTGTGCGACGTCGAATTGCGAGCATAATCTCAAAGGCAAATGCTTTGCAGGCGTTATATCAATCAGCGAAAATGCAAAATGCGTAAGCAGAATCAAACGCGAGGGCGGCGCACTTGCCCAAAACTTCGCGGACGTGGAAGCGGGTAACGACATATACGAGAACGATTTGGAATCGCTCGTGCAGTGCTCGGCGTCGGAGTGCGCGTTTAACAACAGCGGACTTTGCGCCAACGAGCAGATTGACGTAAGAGACGTGCCCTTTGCCACGAAGTGCAAGACGTATATCAAAAAATAACCGAAATCCGACACTAAAAACAAAAAATCCGCAAAACGTCCGAAAACAGTCCCCGAGAATAATGGTATTTTTAAACTGCTGTGCGCGCAGCGCGCACGCGCAAGGAAGGTGGACTATGGACGATTTGCGCTATAACAGACGCACTCTTGCAAAGACGGACGTGATAAGCGGCTATGACCTTGTAGGGATTATAGTCGGATACTTCGCCCACACTCTTGCCGAGGGTGCGATTTGCGTTATGTACGACAGGAATGTGACCGCGCTTGGCGAGGATATAACGAGGGAGTTTAAAAGCGGAGGATACAGGGTATTCGTGCAGGCTGTGTCGTCGAAAAGGCACGGGATAGGCGAGCAGAAGCTCGTCGTGCCAGAGTACGTGCGCCACGTATTTGCGGTCGGCGCAGGGACGGCGGCGGAGTATGCAAAGAAGTACGCAAAGTCGCTCGGAGTGGATTGGTCGCTGTATTTGACCGCGCCGTCCACCGATACCATTATGTGCGGAATTGCGCCGGAAACGGTGTTTATTGACGAAAACGTGCTGATAAACTGTCCGTCTTGCTGTAAAGCGGCGGGATATGGAATTTTGTTTTCGCAACCGCTCGCCGCGTTTGAAAATACGTTTGCAAAAAAAGTGCTGGCAAAGGACGGGGGTGAAACGGTTGTGCCGAGCGAGGTGAACAGCATGTCGGAACTTGCCGCAGCTCTGCTTGAAATATCGCTTTATTATAAGAGAGACAGCGCGCAGATAATGTCGGAAGCGCTTTATGCCGACGCATTAAAGCGCGGACAGACGCCCCGTCTGATAGGCGAATACAAGTTTCTCGCAAGCGCGTGCATAACGGCTTTTTACTCATCCTATTTAGGCTCGCCGTCCATAGATACTATGCCTCCCGCCTGCCGCGAGGTCGCCGCGGACAGACTTAAATTGCTCGGGCTTTTAGACAACAGCCCCAAAAGCGTTGACTTTTTCGACACAAACGGGTATTTTAGAATTAGTTACATTTTGGGCGAATACCGTACGGATTTGCTGGACAAGCTCGGCTCTATCGACTTCCACACGGCACAGCGGTTTTGGCGCAGACTCTATCCCGACGCGGGCTACTGGCTCAAAGGCGAGATAACCTGCCGAAATCTGACCGACTGTCTGACGCTTGCGGGATACGGCAGCGACAACTTGCTCGGATTTGCTTACGCGTCCGGAATACTTTAAGCGAACTTAGAAGGACTTATGATGAAAAATATCAAAGACGTTGAACTATTCGTTTTCGACCTCGACGGCACGGTCTATATCGGCGACGAGGAAATAGAGGGCTCGTTTGAAGCCATAAACACCTTGCGCAAGATGGGCAAGCGCATCTGCTTTTTTACCAACAACAGCTCGCGTATGCACACCGACTATATCGCGCGTCTTAACAACCTCGGATTGAGGACGTACTCGGACGAGATTTATACGAGCGGGCAGGTGACTTGCGAGCATATCCTCGACAACTACCGCGGAAGCAGGGTATATCTGCTTGGCAACGACAGGCTGAAAAGCGAGTTCGAGCTTTACGGCATCGAGCTTGTCAATGACAAGCCCGACGTGTGCGTTATCGGCTTCGATACCTCGCTGACCTACGACAAGCTGTATAAGTTTTGCACCTTCCTCAACGAGGGCGCGCCCTATATCGCCACGCATCCCGACTATTTTTGTCCAGCCCCCGGGTGTCCTATGCCCGACGTAGGCGCGCTTTTGGAGGCAATCCGTTTGACGGTGGGCAGAACGCCCGACCTTATCATGGGCAAGCCGCATAAGACAGCAGGCGAAAGGCTTGCGCGCAAGTACAATCTGCCGGCAAAGAAGATTGCTATGGTCGGCGACAGGCTCTATACCGACGTGGCTTTTGGCAAGAACTGCGGATTTGTGTCAATCCTCGTGCTGTCGGGCGAGACAACCGCCGATATGTTGCCGATGTCCAAAATCAAGCCCGACTACGTGCTCGGCAAGGTGAAGGACATTATCCCTATGTTGGAAACGGCAAAATAATCAAAGAATACCTGAAAGTCGCAAAATATTAAAAGGAAATTTTTGGAAAATATGAAATAGATTTTCCTAAAAAGACACTTTATATATGCAAATCTCGACTTTAAAGTGCGAAAACCGACAATTTAAACGTCGGTTTTTTTGTTTTTAAAACATAATCGAATAAGTCGTGCGCGAGTATTTGCAAAATTTTGAAATATAGTATAGAATATAAATATATAGATACAGTATAAGGAGGTTTTTTGTGGCAGATAAATCTTCAACAAAAAACACTGCGCAGACTAAAACGACCGGCAAGTCGAATACGACGGCTAAGTCGTCTGCGGCATCAAAAAAAGCAGAGCAAACCAAGAGCGCGACTCCCGCAAGGAGCACAGCTACGACAAAGAGCGCTCCCGCGGCTAAGAGCACGCCTACTACAAAGAGCGCGACTCCCGCAAAGAGTGCGCCCACTGCCAAGAAAACGGCAAACGAAGTAAAGCCCGAGACCAAGAAAGCCCCTGCCGTCGCGGAAGAAAAAACCTCCAAAAAGGCAGTCAAGCCCGAGCAAAAAGCGCCCGTCGAGAAAAAGGCGGAAACCTCTAAAAAGAAGGACGCTAAGACAGTGGCGGCACGCGGCGAGGCAAAGCGCGCGGCTTCCGAAACGAAGCCGTCGGCAAAGGCAAGCGGAGACGGCACTGCGACTATGTCCAAAAAGAATATACGCACGATTATAATCGCCGCCTCGTCGGTGCTTTTGGCGCTTATAATTACGCTGTCGCTCGTGCTCGGATTGCGCTCGTGCAATCAAAATCCGGGGCTCGGTCCAGACAGCAACATAGTTATAGATAAGCCGGACAACGGCAACTACGTCGAGGGTATTCTTAAACCCAACGACGCCTACAAGGATATTACGGTCGGAGCAGAGCATTATTTCGACAGTTCCAATTCCAATCCCGATGATTTGGCGATATATGCGGCTTACAATAAGCGCGAGTACGACGTAAATAAATATAAAACATCTTCAACCGCCGGTTATCTGAGCGAGGTTATAGGCACTGTCAACAGAGTCATTCCCGCAGAGCCCCGCGACGAGGGCTTGGGCGCGTATCCCAAATACGGATATTCGCTTTCCACCGTTATAGGCACTACTTCGGATAAAGTTGCCGCGAGGCGCGCGCTTATCAACGAATCGAGCTATCTTACCGCGACGGGTACGCGAAACGCGGGCGGCGGCGGATACACCTGGATGGACGAAAACGGCTATCTTTACAGCGGAACGCGCCACGAGGACAAGAGTGAAAATACGCCCGCGCTCGACGCAAACGGCAAGCATAGGCGTTTGTATAAGCACACCACGTCGCAGGGACTGTACTTAGGCAACGGCACGCATACGTCCGCGCTTTCGGACGCCGAGCAAGGCATAATAAAGAAAGTCACCATGCGTCCGCGCACGTATACGAGAGGATACAGCGTCACGGGCATTTACGCTCCTGCCGGCGAGGTTATCAAAATCTCGATATCGAGCGCCGATATGGACGCTACGGGCGGAATTGTCATACATATCGGACAGGCGTTATACAACAACAAATCCAACAACATTTGGACTGAAAAAAATCAGATGCAACGTTTCCCCAATATCCTTAACACTATGTCGGTGAATAAGGATACGGCAGAGTATAACGAAGAAACCGGAATGTGGGAGGCGTACGTAGGCTCGTTCTTGGGCGGTCCGCTTTACATTTGCGACGAGTCGGTGACGTTTACCGCTACAATTTCAGGCGGCGTTGCATACCGTCACTTCATCCTCGGCTACACGACGGAGGCGGAATACGCAGAGCTTTGCAAATCCACCGCGCCATACTTCGATTTGGAAGTATGGGATAGGGGCGTGCTGCTTTCGGGTCCTCTCTACTACGCGAGGAATTTCACCTACGAACAGATTTATAACGTTGCGGTGCTTTGGGACAAAGTGGCTACGGTAGCTACCACAAACGGCGCCAATCAAGGCATAGTATTCCTATTCGACCCGTTCGTTGCGGCAGGCGCGGCGGTCGCGTTCCCCGGACAAGGGTCGGTAAACTGCCCGATGAGTTGGATGGGCTCAGCATTGAACTACAACGCGATAGTCACGTCCGGCGATTGGGGAGATTTCCACGAATATCATCACAATTTCCAAAATTTCGGCATCGGCTACACGGGCGAGGTTACAAACAACGCGCTTACGCTTGTTTCGTACAGCCTGTTCACAAAGATTTCCGCAGCCAGACAGATAGGTTCATACGGCGGCGCGGGGCTTTCGGGCTGGAATCAGTATACGAGCGCGTCTTGGGCGTTGCAGAGGGTGAACAACAATCAAATATCTTCGACAGACGGGCTTGCGGTCTATGCGACCTTGCTGCATAACTTCGGACAAGACGTGTTTATAAAAGCGAGAGGCTCGTCGGGCGTAGGTTATTTGAATAGATTCGCCGATTTGACGCACTACGACTTTTCGTATTTCGACCAAAGCGTAACGGGCTATACCGGCGGCGCGCTAAATCCTGCGGCGACGAAGTATCCTACGTTCGTCCCCGTGTCATCCGTTTATCAGACGGGCAGAACGTACACTTACAGAAACTACAATGCGGACGGCGACGTAACCTCCTCAACAACGTATGAAATAAATACGATGCAACCCTACGTTATTCCGACGGGAAGGGATTTCTTGGTGGATTTGAGACCGTACTCCGCACCTAACGGACAGTATGCAAGCGGAAGCGTGGTAATAGGGAACGGCTTTGCCTATAATATCAAGGGCTTCCGCGCGGACGGCATTAACGGAAGTTTTGCCGAGACTGAAACCGACGGCGTATATAGGTACACGCCGGACGGAGTAAAGACCTCGGGCAAAATTTACGTAACCCTTGAATTGACGACTTCCGACGGCAACGCTATGCACAGAGACATAAAACTCGACGACGTGGATTTGGTGCTTGAATTCCAACCCTCTCACGAGTCAACCAAACTAACCCTCGAAAGAACGACATACACCTATGAACCCGACGCAATGTATATCGACGCGGTAGAGGCTTACGAAGCGAACTTCGCGGGTTATAGCGAGGTGTCCGCAATCGACCACACAAATCCGACGCAAAACTGCAATACGGATATTTGGTACTGGCCTGCGGACTATAAAAACCAAGACCAGTATGCGGGCTATGTCGATACGCATCCCGAATACTTCATATCCAACAACAAGGTTGCGGTCATAGACGGCAAACTGTACGCAAATGAAACGGGCAAATACCGTATTTATTTGCGAGGAAGGGTGAACTGCGCGCTTTACTATTCGCTTGACGGCGGCGAGACGTATCAACTTGGCGCAACCGTCAAAAACGGCAGCGGCGCAAACTTCTATCTTACAAATCCCGATACCTATTTCGACGTGGAACTCACAAAGGGCGATTGGGTGTACATTAAGGAAGTGCTCATCGTGACGGAAGCGGGCAACAGAAGCTATATCGGCGTAGGTATGAGTCAGTGGACAGAGCCTATGTACAGGACGGAAACCAAATACTACAACGCCGCGGGTCAAGAGGTCAGCGAGGACAGCGAGGACGCAGTTAGGTCTGAAACCAAGTATTACGACCAAAACAACCGCGAGGTAACTGCGGACGAAGCCAACAGCACCGATTTAATCGCGCCGACAAGCGCCGCATACGTCAATGCTTATAGGCGCAATTACGAATTTTCGACAGGCGGCTTCGAGAGTGATTACTTCTACGTAAGAAATTATAACTATAATTTCGTCAGTCCCATCACCGTCGAAACTTCGACCTGGAAGGACGGCGCGCGTATAGTCGAAACGAATTTCGCCCCCGAAACTACGCCTTACGGCATCGACAATCTGTTCACCGAGGGCACGACAACCTATATCCACTCCGGCAAGAACGTCAGAAACGTTTACTTCACTATCGATATGGGCGAGGAGATAACCGCAAACAGCATTATCTTCCTTGGAAGAACGGACAAGAATACGGCGAATACTATGCAAGGCTATCCCAAAAACTTCAACCTCGAAGTCAGCACGGACGGCGAAAACTATACCTCCGCCGGCAGTTATAACAATCCGACAGGCTCGGGCACGTACGAGGTCACGGTAAAGCTCGATAAGGCGTATACTTTCCGCTACATTAAGATTACCATCGTGGATAACCACAGCAATACGGGTCGCATAATTTTAAGCGGAATTAAGTTTGCTTATACTATGCGCCTGAACGGCAACGGCGCAAACAATATCTCGCTCGACAATGAGATGTTCACTTACGTGGGCGAGTGGAAGGGCGAGCAGGCGCTGTCGGTGTATGGACACGTTTACGTCGGACAGAGCGGCGCAGGAATGACGTTTACCTTTAACGGGACGCATATCGGCTTTATAACTCCGACTGCGTATGAAAATAACAATTTCACTGTTCTTATCGACGGACAGCTGTATGATTCGATAGACGTCGGCGACGTTACGGGCGCGTTCGGCATAACGTACCTTTCGCCTAAGCTCGAAAACGGAAAACATACGGTTACGGTAATTTGTTCGGGCGAATCCGCTTTCGACTCCATAGTCTACTACGAGCAAACCGAATAAACGAAGTTCAATCAAAAACGTACAAAAACCGAACTCATTCGAGTTCGGTTTTTGCTAAGGGGGAGATTATATTTTTCCGATGTGAGTTTTGTTTAGTTAAGTTCCTTTATACCTTTTCAGTCTTGCGGAACATATTTGCGGGGGTTATATCGGGTCTCAGTCAAACCTCCGCGTTTGATGTGGCTATTTCTCGTCGAGAACGATGACTTCGAGCGGATTGATCGGCTTGTCGTCTTTATGCAACTCGAAGTGCAGGTGAGCGCCTTTTAAAGCCTCCGTGCCCTGCGTGTCGGACATCTTGCCCACAAGCTGACCTTGCTTTACGCTTGCGCCTTTTACTATGCCGTCAAGGGCGTCGAGGGACATATACTTTGTGGTGTATCCGTCCTCGTGTTGCAAGACGATATAGTTGCCGTAAAGGTCGTTGCAACCCACTTCTTTGACAGTTCCGTCGGCAGCGGCGTAGACGTTGAGGTCATCCGATACGAAGTCGAGCGCGCTGTGAGTTTCCCACTGGCTCATCGTTGTATTCATCACAAGCGACGTGTCGTACTCCGACGAAATCGTGCCGTTGCAGGGCGATATAAACGTCAGTTTTTTGACGGGCGTTTCGGGCGTGGGGTCTACCGGCTTGTTGTCGTCGGGATTGAGTACGGGCGTATCGTCGCCTGTGTTAAGACCCGTATCGGGCGCAGCTCCGTTGTTGTAGGTGACGGCAAGCGCGATGACGGTCGCCACCGATGCGATACAAAGAATAATCAAAAAATAGAATGCGTTGCGTTTCATAAATCCGCCGAAGCGTTTTGCTGCAACTGAAAATTTGCTCATATGGCACCTCCAAGATGACTTGATTATTGACGGAGGTCAAAACGTTTATACATTTAAACAAAAAATTTTTAAAACGAGTTTTATCCATACAAAAAGTGGCGTTAAAGTGCGAGTTTGCAAAATATTTCCGTTTGTGTCAAAAGCGTTTGACGGTGGGATTATTGTAAATTATAATATTGTTATGGATTTCGATATACGCCAATCCCTATACGACTTTATGAAAACGTATCACGCAAAGCGCGATACGCTCGCCGTTGCGCGGGGCAAAAGCAAAATGAACTTCTCCCGCTTTTTTAAGGAAGTCGATAGAGTTGCGGGCGGGCTGTACGCGCTTGGGATAAGGCGTGGCGACGTGGTTATGCTCGCGCTTCCAAACATAATGCAAAGCGTAGTCGCGGTCTATGCCGCGTCGCGCATAGGGGCGGTCGCGTCGATGATACACCCGCTTTTGTCCGCGGACGAGTTCGGCGAGGCGGTCAAAAAACAAAAGCCCAAAGCGGTGTTTTTGTCGGATATAAACTATGGCAAGTTTTCAAAGCGGAGCGGAAACGCAAAGCGCATATTCTGCTCCTACGTCGTGTACGGCTACGTCGGCTTGCCGCGTCCCGTGCGCTTTGAGCCCTTTTGCGGCGACGGCGAAGAACCTATGTTTTATATGCAGTCGGGCGGCACTTCGGGGATACCTAAAACCGTTGTGCTTTCCTCTCGCGCCTGCAACGCGATGGCTGGCAATCTGCTCAACTACTTGGACGATAAGTTTGACGAGAAAAAGCGTATGCTCGTCGCTTTGCCTATGTTTCACGGCTTCGGGCTGTGCGTAGGCGTGCACGCGTCCATGTGCTCCAATATGAGCGTAGTGCTCGTGCCTCGTTTCGACGCGAAAAAAGTTACTCGCGCGATTGCCAAAAACAAAGTGACGACGATGCTCGCAGTGCCGCGAATGATTTCAAAACTATTGGACTACGATAGGTTCTGCGGCGAGGATATTGCAAGCCTCGAAGACGTGTACGTCGGCGGCGACGCGGTGAGCGGCGACCTCGTAGACAGGTTTGCCGAGCGTATGAAGGAGTGCGGCGGGCACGGCGTGCTGTCCCCGGGATACGGGCTTTCAGAGACGGTCACTGTCTGCACGCTTACTAAGATAGGAGATTATAGGCAAGGCTCGGTGGGCACGCCTATACTCGGCGTACACGCGCGCATAGTCGATGAAAATCTTTGCGAAGTCCCGACGGGCGAAACGGGCGAACTGCTCATCGGCGGCGAGCAGATTATGTCGGGCTATCTCGACGACGGGGAGGCTACAAAGCAAGCAATCGTCTCGCTCGACGGCGTAAATTGGGTGCGCACGGGCGACCTCTTTAAAGCCGATGAAGAGGGCAGGCTATACTATCTCGGCAGAAAAAAGAGGCTTATAAAAATCTCGGGCATAAACGTATTTCCTTACGAGATAGAGCGCGTCGCGCGCGAGCTGAGTTTCATAGACGAGTGCGCCGCTATCGAATATCGCGTGAACGGCAAGCCGTTTATCAGGCTCATCGTCGAGGGGGAGCTTAGCGACGCGCAAAAGCGCGAGGCGATAGGGCATATAGCGAGGCGAATGTCCCACTGGAACGTGCCGAGCTCGGTCGTGTGTCTAAGCGAGCTTCCTCGCACCAAGATGAGCAAGATAGATATTTTGAAGTTGCAAGAGGATTTCGGAGGCTGAGTCGGCTCGTTTTGACGTATGCGAATATTCGCATATATAAAACTATCCAAATCGATAGGTGCGGATATGTCGCATTGTACATATTTAAAGCGGAACGTATATTCAATTATAAATATGAATTTTTGAGCTTTCTAAGCGAGCGCTTATAAAAAAGCACACTCTTTTAAGTGTGCCGAGCAGTCATTTTTACACCACCAAACAACCCAACCGATTTCAAGAAATTTGCAGGGTTTAAAGAAACAATAGAAATTTTTCGATTAAACTTCCGAGTTTTCCGTGAGTGCGTGATGATAAGCGTCGATAATCGCTTTGCGCATAACTTCGCGCGTGTCGGAATTTATCGGATGCGCAATATCCTTAAAATCTCCGCTGGGAGTTTTTCTGGAAGGCATTGCGATAAATTCGCCGTTGTCGCCCTCGATAATCTTGATGTCGTGGATAGCGAGACATTCGTCGATGATGAGGGACGCCACAGCTTTGAGCTTGCTGTTTTCGGCATTTACCATGCGGATTTTTACGTCGGTGATTTGTATCATAAGAGCTTCCTCCGTCTGCTTATGTTTAAAGGTTACCATAATATTGTGTCCATTTCAAGAGAGAATTTTCCCAAATCGCCTATTTTTCAATATTTTTTTAGCCGAAATCGCATAACAAACCGCATTTTTGTTTCATATAGTGGCATATGACTGATTTTAAGGGCAAAAAAATTCATTTTATAGGAATCGGCGGAGTAGGCGTAAACGCGCTTGCTAAGTATGCTTTATTTAGAGGAGCAAAAGTTTCCGGCAGCGACGCGAAGTTTTCTGCGCTTTGCGAGGAAATTTCAAGGTCGGGCGCGCGCGTATACGCAGGCATGAATCCCGATAGGGTCAACGGCGCAAGCGCAGTCGTCTATTCGTCGGCGATAAAGGAGGATAACGTCGAACTCGCACGCGCGCGCGAACTAAATATACCGGTCTTTGAAAGGCAGGATTTTTTACGCGAGGTCGCAAGCGAATTTAAAAATATCGTAGGCATCGCGGGCACGCACGGCAAAACCACGACTACGGCGATGCTCGCGCATATCCTCAAAGTTAATAAAAAAAAGTTTGTCGGAATGATTGGCGGCGACAGTGTAGACTACGGCAATTTTGTCAATAATAGCTGTGGCGATAAGGATATATTTGTCGTCGAGGCGTGCGAGTACAAACGGAACTTTTTGTCGTTGCACCCCACGCTTGCGGTCGTGACGAATGTCGAGTGCGACCATCCCGATTGCTATAAGGACTTTGCAAGCGTAAAGGCGGCTTTCGATGAATATCTGAGCTCCGCGCCCAACGGGATTTATCTGAAATCCGACTCGCGCGATTATCGAGGCGAGCGATGGGAAATAGCAAAATCCTGCGACGGCGAAATCGAAATCTTTTGCGCCGAGATGAAAGATGGCAAGTGCGTTTTGTGCCGCGACGGAAAGCGAATATATAATTTAGCGCTCAAAGACGGCGGCGTATACAATTTTAAAAACGCGACGTTTGCAATCGTCGCCGCAACGACGCTCGGGGTGAAAATCAAGGACGCAATCTCTGCGCTTGCCACGTTCAAAGGCGTCGGACGAAGATTCGAGCATACGGGGAATATAAACGGCGTGCCTGTCGTCTTTGACTTTGCGCATCATCCGACCGAAATTGCGTGCGTGCTCGAACGCGCAAGCGAGCGCGGCAAAATTCTTGCGATTTTCCAGCCGCACACGTATTCGCGTACCAAGGCGTACTTTGAAGATTTCGCGGACGTGTTCGGCGCGGATAAAAATATAGACTCGCTGATTTTTATGCCGACGTACGCGGCGCGCGAGAAGTTCGACAAGGATTTCGAGGTCGATGCGCTTTCAAACGCCATAGCCGCAAAATACGACAAAAAATCCTGCGTCGCAACCGCAAGCGAGGTTTTGAAACTGACGTCAACGCTTGCAAAATCGCACGATATAGTTTTGTTTATAGGCGCAGGCGACATATACGATTTGAAAGACCAAATTAACTACGATTGAACATATGCCAATATGCACACTTATCAAAATTAGAATTCTAATTTTCATAAGGGCGCATATGTTTATATCCGCATTTGCTGAGGAATTCCCTATCCGTCATTGCGAACGTAGTGAAACAATCCCAAAAAGCCTTCCCCTTCGGGGTCCCCGTCAAACCTCCGCGTTTGATGGGGTTTATCGGGGTCCCCGC
>JAMPEA010000002.1 GCA_023665365.1 Bacillota bacterium | reverse complement strand
ATAAACAACACTTGCCCGCTCACTTGTACTTGTTGTGTGCCTTGCGATTGGGCTATGCCACAATCGCTACGCCCCCCCAACTCTGGTGCTTGGCACTCCCTTCCTCCGCGCCCTGCGCGTCGCGCTCCGAACTTAGTTTTCGTCGTGTAACACCCTATCAAGCCGACGTTATTCTGAGCTTTGCAAGAGAGTAAATATATCAACATAAAATGAAAAACAGCAAAACCGAGATATTTAGATGCAATGCGCGAAAGAGGGATTTTTTTGAGCCGCCCAACGTACTAAGCGTACGTGACGGCGATAAAAAATTCATCTGACAAAGCAGTGCGCTAAATAGCTCGGTTTTAGGAGTAATATATATGAAAATAAATATAATTATAACGGCAGGCGGCACAAGCCAACGCTACGGAGTGAACAACAAACTCTTTGAAAAGTGCGGGACGTCCTGCGTGCTCGTAGAGGCGATAAAACCGTTTTTGAATATCGAAAACGTGACGAGAGTGATAATCGGCATAGAGACTTCTTTTGCCGACGAACTCGCGCGCGAGCTTGACCTTGCGCGGCTTGGCGACGATAAACGCATACGCTTTTGCGCGGGCGGAAATACGCGCACGCAGACCGTAAAAAATGCGCTTGCCGCCACAGAGGACGACGCGGACTTTATAATCGTGCACGACGGCGCGCGCCCGTACGTGAAAATCGAGACGATAAATGCGGTGATTGAAAGCGCGAAAAAATACGGGGTCGCCCTGCCCTTGCTCGGCATGACGGACTCGATTGTAAACGTATCCGACAACCATGTCGTCCCCGTTGACAGGGCGGATTTTAAGCGCGTACAAACCCCGATAGCCGTCAAACGCGAGATTTTCGAGAAAGCCTATAACAACGTACAATCGGCGTTTTATGATGATTTAAGCGCGATAAAAACCTGCTTTTCGGGCGAAATAGGCGTTGTGGACGGCGACGCAGAAAATATCAAAATCACCTACGCGAGCGACCTAAAAAAGGCGGATTTCGGCTATCTGACGGGGTGCGGCTACGACGTACACAGGCTTTGCGAGGGCGACGGAATAAAGCTACTGGGAGTGAAAATCCCCTGCGAATATTCGTTTATCGCGCACAGCGACGGCGACGTGCCCATACACGCGCTTATGGACGCGATTTTGTCCGCGCTCGGGCAAAAGGACATAGGGCATCTCTTCCCCGTTGACGACCCGAAGTACGACGATGCCGACAGCGTGGAGCTGCTCTTGCGCGTGCTGGCGATTGCAAGAGAAACGGGCTACTGCGTACACAATGTATCGGTGTCGATAATAGCGGAGCGCCCTATGCTGTCGCCATATATAGACAAAATGCAAAGCGTGATGGCAAATCTGCTCGGCATTCCTCGGGAGCGCATAGGCGTATCGGCGACCACCAACGAGAAAGTAGGCGAAATAGGCGACGGACAGGCAATAGCCGCATATGCGACGGTACTTTTAAGAAAGTGCACTAGCCACACTTAGAGGAACGAGGCTTCACCCGCCGCCCGTTAGCTTTTTCCTGCCAAAATTATGCCTTCCCATCGAGGTGAAGTGTCACGCAGTGACAGATGAGGTGCACTATATTTGTAACCACCTCATCACCGCTCCGCTTACGCTTTGCGGAGCTTCCCCTCATATTCACCCCACAAAATAACATTTTGTGGGGACCCCGATATACCCCATCAAACGCGGAGGTTTGACGAAACCCCTTAGGGGAAGCCATATTGCGGATTTTATAGAAAAATAAACAGAGGATAATTTTGATGAATAAAAATTACAATCCGACACTCGTAAAGAACTCGCGCATATTAAGAAAGAATATGACCGCAGAAGAAAGGAAATTGTGGTATGAGTTTTTAAAATCATTGCCAAACAACTTTTATCGACAAAAGATAATAGAGAGATATATAGTTGATTTTTGCTGTCCATCGGCGAAGATAGTGATAGAACTTGACGGCGGACAACATTATGATGATAAAGGTATTGCACACGATAAAGAAAGAGATGATTTTTTACGTAGTAAAGGATACAAAGTTTTGCGATACAGCAATCGAGATATTAACCAAAACTTTAAAGGAGTGTGTGAGGCAATATTGCTTGAACTAAGCCATGTTATGCCCTCCCCTTCGGGGTCCCCGTCAAACCTCCGCGTTTGATGGGGTGATTTGAGGGGAGGGTGTCACGCAGTGACGGGTGAGGTGGAAATTTTGAAATTCACCTCATCACCGCTCCGCTTACGCTTTGCGGAGCTTCCCCTCATATTCACCCCACAAAATAACATTTTGCGGGGACCCCGATATACCCCATAAAATAGGGACATTTTATGGGGACCCCGTAGGGGAAGCCATATTGCGGTTAGTATCATTGGGTTAAAAATGAAACGCTTGTAGGGCAAAACACCAAGCAAAAGATTTTTGCGTAATATTTTACCCGAAAACTCCTCATATCCCCCTGCCCCTTACTCTTTAAGGGGGACTATATGGCAAAATTATTTCCATTCGTCATTGCGAACGTAGTGAAGCAATCCAGACACAAAAACAATACCAACACAAAGAAAACGCCTACAACGTAGGCGTTTTTAGGTGTCTTGCGATGATTTTATTCTTTATTTTGCCGCTTCTCTAAGTTGTTCCACAAGTTTATCCACGTCGATGCCATGGACAGCCGCGGCTTGCTCCAAGGTTTCGCCGTGAGCGAGGGTGCAATGCAGGCAGTGCATGCCGCTTTGCATAAGCACTTCTGCGAGCTTTTCGGGGTCGCCTTGCTGTAAAATGTCAATGACGAGCATATCTTTTGAAATCATAACGTTTACCTCCGTATGCGCATACGCGCGCGTATATTTTAAATTACAGATATATTATACACCAACTATTCCATATTATCAACCAACTTCGTTGGATTGAAACAACAACTTTTAGCCCTCTATCATTGTTTGAAATAGGAAAACAGTTTTAGTTTCGTTCACGCAACGCGTGCTTCGTGTGTTTTTAACGATGAACTTTGGTCTCCGTTATATCCATATTTTCCCCCCCCCTTAAAGAATAAGGGGGCAAGGGGGTTTTGAGGAGTTTTCGGGTAAGGGGGTTCATAAGGGGGTATAGGGCGAACTCGGAAAACAGCCCTTACCCCCTTAATAACGTGGTTATACCACACCCGACACTGTGTGTCACGCTACCTCGATGAGAGTTACGTTCTGGATTGCCGCGTCGCTACGCTCCTCGCAATGACGAAATGGATTGGCTTTGGGTGACGGATACAAAAACGCCCGCGGAATTGCGGGCGTTTCGTTTTGCTTTGCGGCTTACTTTTGTAAGCTATTGCGGCTGTGGCTTACTTGGTGTAAGTTCTTGTAATCTCATTTCCGCTACTATCGATATAGAATTGCGCAAGCGGTATGATTTGACCCTTAGCAACAGAGTATTTACTACCCAAGTAAGTACCTTTTGCCGTTTCGTTAGCAGTTGTTGTTACAACGTTTCCGTTGATGTCAACGACCGTGCTGATTGCCGCGTACAGCTTGTACGTGACCTTCCTAATGCCGTTGGACGGGAGAGTCACCGTGGTGTCAACAGACGAGAACATAACGGGATAGCTGGCTTCGACAGACGGGGTGCTATTCATATTGTAGACGTATGCCCTGCCATACCAAACAACGTTGACTGTATAGCTTCCGTACTTATACTGCGTCGGCAACTTAAACGGTGAGGACGAAGCTCTTTCTATATCAATCGCTCCATAAGTGCCGCCGTCTTTTATGCCAAGGTCTGCAAGCGTCACGTCTTTTACGCTAAACGCACTCTTGACAGTGATAGGCACGGTGATACGCTGTTGCGCCCTTATCTGAATGGTGGCGTTCAAATTGGTTGTGCTCGAAGCCGTGATACCATCGCTTCCCACAGACCAGCTGTTGAGAGCCGACGGCATAGATACGATGACGTAGTTGAACGGTGTATAATCCGTATCTATCACAGGATCAGACCAAGCAGTTATACCTTTCGAGCTACTGTAAGTGGGCGTTTGCACACGGAACTTAACGTCGTATGCTGTCGGCAGGCTCAACGTATTGGGGTCGTTGGGGTTGACTGTGAAGTTCTTTGTGCCGCTGAACTTCTTGGTTGATTCCGTGTACGTCGAGTAGACCTTGCCTGTGTCATCGACAAAGGCTTCAAATTTAGAAACCGAGTCCTTTCCGCCAACGGTTATCGTGCTTGAACCTGTCAGCTCATGGACGTATCTTCTGTCTACGAGGAACGGAATGTCGTAGCTCTGCGTCGAGCCGTCCGAGCCGGTGAGGTTTGCGGTCATATAGACGACGCCGCCTTCGTAAGTCGGACGGAACTTGTTGTACATCCAAGTGAGCACACCGCCGTTAGTGTTTTTGGTAACGCCGGACGGCATATCCGCTTCCGTAGTTCCTTTCTCATAGAAAGTGTACCATCCACTCGCATAAACGTTAATCCAACCCGGCATATTAGGCAACTCATACTCGTAGGCGTTGATGAAAGTCTGTTCGATATTCGTCGAAGTTTGAACGAAGCCTTTAAGTCCTGTGTACGCAGTGGTTCTTGACATACTGGTGACCGTTCTTTTTGTCACCTTGATAGTGACGGGTATGCGCTGTACGCCGAGGTCGTTTACGTAGCCGGTTTTGCCGTTTGGACCGTAGTTGTACTTGCCGTCTGCGTTGACGATTGCGTATGCAACGAACTCGCCGCCCTCATAGTTGTAGGTGACGCGGCTCATATCCCACTGGATAGGTATGCTTGTAAATGATCCGCCGTTGGCGTTTTTGATGGTGATTGAAGTCGGGAAGTTGGTGTACGTGCCAAGCTCCGTGTAGGAGAGCTTCTCATGTATGTCGCCAACCTTCTTATAAAGCCCGTCGGGGTCCTCATAGTAGGTCACTCCGTCGGCTTTGACGCTGTATCTTGTGCCTGAGTACTTACCTGTGCCGCCTCTCTTAAACGCATCTCCTGCCGTAAACGGGTCGATTGTGATTGCGCCCGTCGTCGTGTTGTATGTGAAGCCGCTGCCGAACGTGTACGAGAACTCATAACCCTTTTCCGATGCCGCTTGACCGCTTTCGAGCTTGACGGCAACGTTGAGGTCGGTTGTGAAATTGTTGACGTCGCTCTTGACGTTTGCAATGACGTTTGCACGCGTGCTCTTGTAGGTGAACGCAGTCTTGGTGAAGTCCCAATCGACTTTGAGAGTCTGCTTCGTCACGTAGACGAAGATATAGAGTTCAAGCGTATTGCCGTCGCTGTCAACGTAGGTATGCGTGACCGAGTCGTGCTCGACTTCACCGCCCGTATACTTGCTGTACGTCCTGCTCTCGCGGTCGTACACGTAGAACAGGTTGGAATTTGGCAACTCCTCGTTGAACGTGCCGCCGTAGACGGTGTACAGCGCGTGACGCTTAGTCCAAAGCGCGTTGTAGGAGATTGTCTCGCCGAACGTCCTGCCCTCGTTCCACCAATCGGCGGCGTTCACAAACTGACCGCCCACGTAGTAGGTGACTTTATTCTTGTAATTGGAAGCGTTAAAGAGGTTATCTTCGCTAATCAAGTTATTCGCGTCATCTTCATTCACGTACGGATCGAAGTCATATCTGTACTGCGTTGCGTCCATATCCTTGTAGGCAATATCCGAGTTGTAGACGGTGAGCTCGGACGTGCGAATGACGAACTCAATCTTGAACCTTTCGATTTCCCTGCCGTCGTTCTTGATGATTGCGGTGACGTTGTGCTTGATAGTTGCGGTATTCTCGTTGAGCAACTCGTGAGTGGGCAGGTCTTCAAAGGTGATGCCGTAAGCAATGACGTCGCCGTTGGCGTAGCTGAGGCGGATTTGCGTAGGCAATCTATCCTCCGCCGAGGTGAACGCGTATCTGTTGTAGAACACGATTTGCGTCGGGAGCCCCGTCGTCTTGCTTGTGACTATATCCATATATCTGCCGTCGGTGTGCTCGCCGTTGCCGTCAACGCCCACGTACGTCCTCGTGACGGTGGTATTTTTCTGCTCGACGTAAACCTCCTCGACGTTGGAGCTGAGGATAAGCTCGGACGAAGCGACAATTCTGTCGAGGACTATGACGGGCAGATTGAACGTCTGCTCGACGCGGCGATAGGTCTGCTTGTCGTTGACAAACACGACGCCGAAGTCGCACTTAGCTTGCATATACTCGACGTACTCGTCAACGGTGACGAACTCCTCGCCCCTGCCGACGTTTGCGTACACGTACAGACCCGCTTCGCCGTTGTCCGCGACGTAGACCATTGCGTTAGCCATATATCTGAGCGCTTCGTCGGCGTGGTCGGGCTTGTCTTGGATATGCTTGATGAGCTCCGAGAGGCTGCTCCAATCGAAGTAAGCGGTGAAGGTATTGTTTGTCATTCCGCTGTCGAGGCGGGTGACAATCTCGAAGTTGTTTGCGAGGTGGCTAAGCTCCGAGGTGTGAATGTACGGGTCGAAGATGATTGTGCGGTACTCGTGCGCGCCCGCATAGTATGCGGTTCTGTCGGCGACGTACACCAACACGACGTACTCCTCTTTCTCCTGAACGGAATTGCCCTCTTTATCCACCTTATCGACGAGCTTGCCATCGACTGCCGCGCTCATATCGGGATAGGTGAACTTGACCTTGACGGGATACACCCTGCCGAAGAACTTGCTGATATTGGCGTAGAATTCCGCCGCGGAGTTGATGCCCTTGACCGTCTTGTAGATGTCGGCAAGGTCGTACTCGGCGTAGAACTTAGCCTCCTTGCCGTTTGCGAGGTTGACGCTGACAAGCGAGCCGCTTTCAAACAGCGTGCCGTCCTGTCCATAGGGGTCGAGGATGAAGCTCGTGTTGCCTTCGAGGCTGTCTATGCCCGTGCTCTCGACGGTGAGCTCCACCTCGAAGTCCGCCTTGAAGTTGTTGTTTACAACGGTGAGTTTGACCGTCTTTTGCGTGAGACCTTCCAGCCCGTACTTGATACCGTTCCAGTTGAGCGTCACGTCGGACGACACGTCGCCCACGCTGACTACGCCCTGTTTAGGCAGACCTTGATAGAAGGTTTCGGGGGTAATCGTATAGCTCATCTCGCCGTACTTGCCGATGCCTTCGAGCGTGAAGTCTTTGTTGATTGTAAACTCGCAATCTCTTTCTTTATCGTCGCCTGTAAGGAGCTTGAACTGCCTTACAAACTTGCCATCGGCGATTTCAGCCTCGGTGGGATTGCTCCAATTCGTCCAGATAATCGGCACGCCCTCGATATCTGTGCCGTTGCTGTTGACCGTAGCGGTCGTAGGCACGTCGAACTTGCCGAACGGATTGAATTTCGTCACGTTTTCGACTTTTACGAACGTCGAATCAACGCCGTAGCCGTCGAGATAGATGCGCGCGGTGAATGAGTTGTTATCGGGATAGCGAATAGCCGTGCCGTCGAAGAAGCAATACTCTCTTTCGATATAATATTTTACGACTCCATTGACTTCAATCGACTGAATTTCGCCGCCGTCGGCAATCGGTACGCGGTTGGGGATAGCGCTGTTTGACCAGATTATATCGGCTTTCACTTTGCTTGCCTCGGACGAATTGAATTTGCCGCTCGTAGGCAAATCCCACGCGCCGTTCACGTCGTAGTTGAACGTGAGCATATCTGCGCCGCTTCCGCCGACTTTGCCGCCCGCATAAGCGACTGACGAAGTGCTTGCCGAAACGACCTCGCTAAACTTATAGTTGGGCACGCGAACGGTGACTGTAATCTTCTTATCGCCGATATACGCGCCGAAAGTCTTATAATCGCCATTGGCAGTGAACGTAGGCGCGGAAGCTCCGGACACTTCCCATTCCCACTTGGTGATATAGGCGATATAAGGCGTGCCCTTTTCGCCGTCGGTGAGCTCGACGTACTTCACGTTGAGGTCGTCCCACTTGTAGATGCCCTTGCTGTCCTCCTTGTACTCGCCGTCAACGAGCGAATAGCGCTTGACGCCGCTTGCGAGCGTGGAGGTCGGCGTGATGAGCACCGCGACCGCGCTGAACGGGTCACCCCACACGTCGCTTGACTTGAAGTACGCCTGCGGGTTGGTTGCCCAGTTCGCGGGGTCGATGCCATAGCCGTATTCGCCCACAAGGTGCGTCTGCGCGTAGACAGTGCCCTTGTACTTTGACGTATCGAAGATTGTGCCGTCGATGCCGTTAGTGGTGTCCATAAGGTCCGCTTGGTCCTTGGGACTTAGCGCGTAAATATCGCCGATTTCCTCGTCGTAGAAGAATTTGACGGTTGTCTGTTCGGTGATATTCTGCTTTTCGACGCTGAGCGTAAGCGAAATCTCTTGACCCTCGTAGACGGGCTTGCCGTCCTTGTCGTAGCCTTTCAAAATCGCGCCGTAGGGCTTGCGGTTGGGGTCGTCGGGATTGTCGTAGACAAACGCTCTGACCTTGGCGTAAATCGTGCCGCCGTCGTAGATATTCTGCTTGTCGGCGAGTCTTCTGTAATCCGAGCCTGTGTAGTACTGGATTGTAGACCAATCGGGGGTCATATCGTGTTTGCCTACGCCCGTAAAGGAGACGCTGAGCGTTTTATAGGCTTCGCCCGTGAACCAATAGGGGTTGTAGGTATCCTCGTGCGCGACGACGACGGTGGTAGCGGACGGGCTGAGCGCGGTGAACGAAATCGGGACGTATTGCACTTGATAGCCGGAAATCTCCGTGCCGATTGTGAACTTGGCATAGTACGTGCCGTTTACCTCGTCTGCGAGACCGTTGTAGCTTATATTGCCGTCTTTGAACTTTGCCTTAGTCTCCTTGCCGAACGCATTGAGGGTGAAAGGCGCTTCAACGGTGACGTTAGTGCCGATAGTGAGGTCGCGCTTATCAGAGGAACTGCCGCTTGAAACTCTGTAATTAGGCTTAATTTTCACGCCGTCTTTGAGTAGCGTAGAACCATTTGCGAGCGAAGCACCCGTTAGTTCGCGCGCGCCGTAGGGGTCGAAGGTGACGGACTTAATGCCGACGTCCTTGACCTTGTATGACGTGACGACGATATTGATCGGGAGCGTAATCGCCGTACAGCCGTCTTTGCTGAACTTTTTGCTCGCGTTGGAAGCCGAGAAGTCGTTTCCGCCCTTAAAGGTGTCGTAGCCGATATGTGCGGTGACGGTGGCGGACAAGCCCTCGTAGTATTTGATTGCGCCGCTGTCGGTCTTGTGCTTGTTTAGCGCCTTTTCGAGCTCGCTCAAATCCCACTTGACGGAGTATTTGCTCAGATTGGTATCCGCCGTGGTTGTAGCGTTGAGCTTTGTGAACGAGTTGATATAGTCGATGAGGCTGAAACCGTTGCCGTTCGACGTAAAGGTCATCGGGTCGAGCGTGAGGGTCGAGGTGTACGTGGGCTTTGCCTTCGTGCCGCCCTCGTCAACGGCGAGGCTGATGCCATTTGTGTCTTCATCGCCGCAGAATATCTTGGAAACGCTCCTTACGTTGTAGTTGGTGAACTGAATCATCGAGTCGCCTGTCAACACAGCGCGCTTCTTGGACGAATAGCCCCATTGATAGGTGAATTCTATCTTATTGGAATCAAAGCCCGCGAAGTCATAGTCGATGTCGCCCCAGTCAATTACGCCGACGGGGAAGTTGGTACCTGCGGGCAGGTAGTTCGTATCGACGACGTAGTATTCAGTGCCGTCGTCAACGTACTTCAAATAGCCTTCCTTGTCAACCTTGTAGTCCTCGCTCCAACCTCCTATTGCCGCATAACTGGTGTTAGTCTTGTTGTTGACGACCGCCGCCTTGTATGCGGGGATAATCGTAAGATCTCCATCCGTCTTTTTCAAAGTCGTTATCCTATATTTGCCGCTATACATGCCGCTTGATAGCTGAGAACTTTTACCTACAACAGCTTTTGCGACGCTTCCGCCCTCGGTGAGCGCCGTGCCAAAGGTGTGTTTATCGCCGTTGTTGAACGAGAGCATTACAAGGTCGGGCAATTCGTTTCTGAATATACTGTTGCCGTTTCTGTTGACCGCTTGCGTATTTATGTTGAACGAAATCTGCGCGCTTGCATATTCGTTGTTATCACCTATCGCGTCGGTTTTTCTCGTATATGCCTGCACGCCCGAGACAGCCGTGTCGCTTGTGACGTACACGGGGATTGCATACAGCACCACGTTGAGCGCGTAACCGTAGACGTAACCTATAAGGAGATCACTGGTTGCGCTTGTGTTTTTGATGGTATAGTCGATTGAGGACGCGTCCCAGATGATTTGCGTGCCGGGTGCGTCTCCGAGTTCCGCAGCGCCCGAATAATAGCTGTGATAGGCGTTGCCCGAGGCGTCGCCCGCGTTGAACGTGACGTCGGCAAGTTGCGGGAAGAGGTTGCTGTCGTAGAACTCGGTGCTCTTCATGGATATAGTCTTGCCCGCATTGCTTTTGCCGTTTGTGCCTGGCTC
Organism: Bacillota bacterium; assembly: GCA_023665365.1. Taxonomy (GTDB): domain Bacteria; phylum Bacillota; class Clostridia; order Christensenellales; family CAG-917; genus CAG-475. The sequence continues at coordinate 124,978 of JAMPEA010000002.1, read as the reverse complement.
TTTGCCTCCATTCATAATGCCCGTTCGCGCTCCGGGGTCGGTAATGGTGATTGAGGTCGGCGGAGTTGCCTGCCCCGAAATCTCCGTCGCGCTTACGGCGTCGTCAAAGCCGAGCAACTGCGTATTTTCGACTTTATTGACGCTATATGGCGTTATGCGTAGCATGAAGAAATCCCAAGCACTGTCTATTGCATTCTCATCCTCCGACGTGCTGACGTGTTTTGTAATGTTGTAGTAGCCCTTTGAATACTTGCCATTGCTATCCGCGTCAGGGCTCTTCAAATAGGTCATGCCTGTGCCGACGCCGTTCTTCTCGCCGTTTATCATAAGCTCGATGGCTCTGATGCCCGGGGTCATTTTTGAACTGGCGCTTAGACCGTAATCGGAATAGCTCGGGTCGAGGTCGATATAGATATTGAGGCTCGGGTCTATGTCGCCAACGCAGAACGGCAACGGAAGAATACCGGCGATAACTCTCGACAGGTTTTGCAAAGCAGGACCTGCCGCGCCAACCACGGTAGCCAATCCAATGAGCGACTTTTCATCCCATATACTGTTACATCCGATAACAGTAACTCCGTTTAATACACCATAGAGCATATCGCGCGCTACGTATTTTAGTATCGAATAGGGCAAACTTCTGATATAGGGTTCGAGGAACTTGACCTTCTGCTCTGTTGTTGTAGTCTTCTTAACGTAGTTATTATCAAAATATGTCAACAAATCCTTAACCGTTTTATAGCTCAAATAATTTCCTCTCGGGTCTGTTCCGTTATCATCAGCCTGTGCGTTGAATGCCTTTAACGCTTCGGGATTGACAAAATATGATTGTGTTCCTCCGAGATTTGTGTGGCTGTTCATATCGCTTATAAAGCTGAGTATGAAGCAATCAATGAATATCATCAACTCGTTGAAAGCGTCTTTATTAAACTTGATTTTGATTGAGATAAGCCCCGCATCGTCCATATTGCTGTACTTTGTGGTTGTAATGCCGTCATAGTAAGGATAATAGCCGTGCTTGTTGTCTATATTCAGTTCGAGCGACTTGATAAGTCCCGTCAAATTAGGCTTGTATTCGTAGGAATACTTTTCCTTTCCGTCATCCGTAGAACCGCTTGACGAAGTGGATTCGCCCTTCTCAATTCCGCCGATGCTAGTGCTTGACGGATATTTATACACGTTGTAGTCGCCGCTCGTGCCGCTGAAAAGTGATAGCGGGAAGCTGAGGAAGCCTATATTATCCTGCACCAAATTATTGACAGTTGTTTCTGCCATTCCCAGAGGCGTTTCAACGTGAAGCGGAAGTCCTTTGATGAAGACGTTGCCTCCGCCGAGAACTATTTTAAGAGTGCTCACGTCTTGGCTGTAACGATAGCTGCCGGTGTTGTCGGGCGCGAGTGCAAGGAACAACTTATAGCCCTTAACGCCCTCTTGCTTGCCTTCACTGTCGGCATCCTTGCTATAATCGTATTTTTTCTGACTTGTAAGCGTAATCTTGGAGCGTTGCTTATTGACCTCAAAATAACCTACGTCTCCATAGCCACTCTTGTTGCTGTAACCCGCGCTCCACACGTTGTTTTGTATCTCGATATTTGCGTTTAGCAGGACGCTGTCGAGCACGTTTTGCACAAGCCCCATAAGCCCCGCCGTATTCGAGAACGTGAGACCCGCGTAGCCTGTCTTGACCTCCTGTATCTTGTCGGAAGCATTAAACGCATCCGTGCCCACGGTGAGTTTGAAGTCGCTTAATCCGACGTAGACTGCCGAGCCTACGCTGTCCAGACCCGATTCAAGCGTGAGGTTGTTCAAGCCCTTGTCGCCGAACAGCATAGTAAGCGTTGCGCTTTGGATATTCGGCAAGCTGAAAGGCAGCTCCACTTCAAGCAACGAGAGTATTGCGTTAAACAGACCTGTATCGAACGACAGCGCGACCTTGTTGTTTTCAAGGTTGACGTCAAGCGCAATCGGGGTTGCAGGGTTGACGACGGCGCCGTCTTCGGCGACGGTCGTAGCCGTGTTGTTGTACACGTATTCTCCGCCGAGCAAGCCCGCAATGCCTTGGAACTTGATTTTGCCAAGACCGAGACCGCTTAGGTCAATGTAAATCGCGTCCGACCTTCTATTTCCGCTTGTAGACAGTTCATAATATCCATATGTCTTAGTCGTGCTGTCATAATTAACACCGGACAGCCTTGACGAGCCGAAGTAGTAGAGGCTGAGCAGCTTTTTATTGAGCGGATAGCCGAGTTTGACGTCAACTGCAATATCGCTGTCAAGCAAGCCCGAAATGCCGTTTTTAATCAACGAGCCGAGGTTGAGATTGAGGTTGAGGTCAATCGTCAACGTGAGCGCGTGCGAGCTGTTGCCTATCGTCAAATACGTTTTAAGGTTGCTGAATATTTTGCTTCCCAAAACCTCCATATCGCCGAGCAATGACGGGAGAAGCGTATTGCCAATCCAATTTGCAAAGGATTCCTCGTATTCGTCTTTGTTTTCGTCATACGACAAGCCCTGAGAGGAAATCTTGACCGTCATTTGCGTGGACAAGCCTATCTTCGGCAAAGAGAGCGACTCAATCACTCCGTTGAAATCAACGTCGCCGCCGCTTATAAGCTCAACTACGTTTAGATTGCCAAGCGACGTATACTTGGACGTTGTGCCGATTGCCGTTCCAATATCCTTCTTGCCCTGCGCCACGTCTTTCGTGATTTGAGGCATTTCGAGGTCGAGCGTGGCGTAAAGCGCGTCGCTGAACCTCATATTGAGGCTGATATTGGTGCGGTTGCCATTCTTTGTGCCGATATACAGCATCCAGTCGCCGAGGTCGGGCAACAGGTCGCGCATAGGCTCGCCGCGCACTTGCAGTATCTTCCTATAAACCAAGTTGACAAGGTCGGCGTTGAGTTGCAAGAGTATCTCTTGCGGGCGGAACAGGAGCATTATATACTCCCAATCCGACATAAGATTTTTGACAATCTCTATCTCGCTCGCCGCCGCGGTGGCAGCCTCGCCGCTCGTTTTTGCGTTATCGTCTCTGCCGAGCAGTTTGTCAAGCGAATTTTTGAGTAACGTATCTACGCCGACGCCCGTCAGCTTCAACTTTGCCGTATCGCCCAAAAGCCCGCTGAGGTCGAGATATATCACGTCGTTCAAAAGGTGTATGCCGATGAGCGTGTTGTACTTGACAGTATTGCCCGTCTTGCTCGCGTACTTCTTCAAGTCGAGCGACAATCCGAGCTTGCCCGTCTCAAAGTCAATCGTGGCAAGCAGGTCGAGTTTGAGATATGCGTCCTTATTGTCGCCGAGCTTGTTGATGATATTCAACTTGAACTGCGACGTGCCCATATCCTTTTCGGGTACGGCAAGGTCGAGTATCAAATCGAGCAGTTCGCTCATATCGACGGTGTTTTTGCCGCCCGTCTTTCCCTCGCCGAAAAGCGAGATATTTATGCTCATGTTCAAATACGCCTTGGCGTTTTCGATTTTCACAAACTGGCTGTCGTCAAGCGCGTCTTTGATGCCATCATTATTGGTGTCGATTGCCTGTCCGTCGAATTTTTCAACGGGATTGACGCTGAAAGGCTCGTTGACCCTTGCGTACAGCCCGTAGAGGCTCGCAGACAGCCCAATGTCGCCAATCGGCATATAAAGACCCGTGCCGTTTTCGTTTAGCACAAACTCGCCCGTCGTCGCGTCGTAGTCGTAGGTTTCGCCGCTCCACTTTTCGTTATCCTTCCAGTTGGGGAAAGCGTAGGAAATCAAGACGTAATCCTTGCTCGACACGTAGACGTAGGTGCTTGCGTCTGTCGTTTTATCCGTCACGGAATAGCTCCCGCCCGAGTTCTTCTCAAACCTTGTGCCTGCCCAGTTTGCTCCGTTGCCATTGGCATACTTGCCCTCCTTGATAAGCTCACCCTCATCGTTATAAGTCGCGCCAAACCAATCGTTGTACTGGGAGACGGTCATATAGTATTCCTCGCCGACCTCGAAGCCGAAGTTGATGTCAAGGCTCGGCTTGTCGCTCGTGAAGTTGAGCGTGATGCCCGACGTGTCGCTGTTGTTTGTGGTGTACAGCTTGGGCAGATATTCGCCTATCTTTTGGAGCGTCTCGTTTTCGGAGTCGATGAGCGAAGTCACAAGGTCGGCAAGCAGATTTTGATTGAGACCTATCGTCATAAAGTCGCCCGCAATCAACAGTCTGCCGACAAGCATATCGAGCACTCCCCAAACGTTTTCGGGAATTAAGCCGTAGTTGGTTTCCTCGAAGTCCGCACTCGCCTTTGCGTATGCCGTTGCGACCGCGCTCGCGCTTGCGTCGCCAAACAAGCCGGTCAAATCGAAGTTCTCCACTCTGCCGTAGTCGAAGAAGTTGCCAAGCCCAATAAGGTCGCCCAACGCGTGCATATCGAGATACAAATTCAACTTGCCGCCCACAATTTCAATCCACAGCTTGGAAGTCGCTCTGACAGGCGCGCCGTCTTTTACGTGCAAGCCCGTGGCATAGGTGAGTTCCACGTAAGCCTGCAAGCCGTCGATAACGTCAAGGAAGTTGACTTCCTTATCGGGGTCGTCGTCGGCAAGTATGCTTACGAGGTTCTTGGTGGGCAGATACGCTTGCAAACTGAGTTCGAGGCTGATTTTGCTGTGCGTCGTCGTATTTTTGCCGTCGTTTGACAAATATTCGAGCGAGCCGATGATGAAGTACAGATAATCCACCAGCTTGTCCGCACCCGACGTCTTGCCGCTGTTGATGAACTGCGTCATCTGATGCGCCCAGTTGATTACGTTGCTCACTTCGAGCGTTATATCGAGGTTCGCGCCTATTTCAAGCGAATCAAGGTCGCCGAGCACGTCGTCGATTTTGATACTTTCTTTGCTGAGGTCAAGTTTCGTCGCCTCTTTGTAAACCGCAAAGTTGCCGTCGAGCACGTATACTTTGCCGTCGGGGTTCTCCTCTGCGTACTTATCCGCATCGTCCGCGCTCGTGTAGTCGTTGCCGACGGTGGCGATAGGCATATAGTATTTGCCGTCGTTCGCCAAGACAAGCCTATTGTCTTTGTCCGCTATCTCATCTTGGGTGGCGAGCCTGTATTGCAAACAGCCCTCGCCCGTGTAGCCGCCGAGCGTCTTTTTGTCAACCGCTACGTAGTCGCCGCTCGCGCTGACCGCGTAAAGCGTCCCGCGATAGGTCTTGAACGTGTAGCTGTCGCGTATCTCGCGGTAGTTTGCCGAGTTGAGCGCAGTATTTTCGCTGATGGGATGATAGTTGCCGTTTTCGTCACGGTAGTAGAGTTTGCCTCTATGCTCCTCGTCCTTGGTGTAACGCGCGTCGTATTGCGAGCCGAATGCAAATCTCTGCTCCGCCAAAATCTCCCTCGCCGCGTAGCCGTCGTGCGAGTAGCGTCCCACGGGCGCTTTTTCGTACGCTAAGTAAGTCTCGCCGACATAATTTTCCTCGGCAGTCACAAACTTCCCGTCACTATCCTGCTTGTAAAGGACTACTTTCTTGCCGTCGTCGCTCTCTTTCTTGCCGTCGGTATTTTTGTAGTATTCCAAATCCGTACTGCTGTCCTTATACAGGCGCAGGAAGTTCCTCATATTGTAGTTCTTGCCGTAAATGCCGTTCTCGTCGTAGCGGAAACTCGCGTATTTGAAGATATTATCTTTTATTTGCGCCGCCTTGTAATCCTGCTCGGTGCCGAGTAGTATCGACGAAGATTCCGAATCGCCGTTTGCGCCGTTAATCTTCAAGCCGATGTCGAAGATAGGCTTGTTGCCCTCCTCGTTGAACAGCATCGCGCCAACCGCTACGCTGTACGGGTTAAGCCCCAACTTGACGTATGCCTTGAAGTTGGGCAGCGCGTCGAGTATCGCGTCGGCGTCGTCCATCGCCTCCTCGATTATGACTTTCAAGAAGCCCGAGGTCACGTTCACCGCAATGGCGTTCGTAAAGATATTCAGATACGCCGTAGTCACGCTCGGCTTTTGAGCGTCGGTAAACTTGTCGTTTATGTTATCTTCCCAAGCCGCGACCGTCGTCGCCTCGGGATTGGTCGGGTTGAGCCAGTTCTTGCCGAGCGCGCCGTTGATAACGTCCTCTAAGGAGTATTTGCTCATATCGACGTAAATCTTTGCGTCGTCGCCGAGCAACCAGGACAGGTCGATATAAAGCCCCGACTTGCCCGTCGTGATATTGCGGTCGTAGTAGATGCCAACTACGTGCGTAAGCGAGCCGTTGATTGTCCTGCCCGAGTAGCTGTTGCGCTCATCGGACGCGACGTAGCCGTCTCCGTTCGCTTTGAGGTCGTTTTGTTGCATCCAAATATCTATCGCAACGTCGAGGTCACGAATGTTGAGTCTGAACAAGTCCGCAAGATAGACCGTGAAAATTTCCCCGATTTCGAGCTTGGACGGGTCTATCGTCGTGGCGTTGAGCCTGAGGTCGAAGCAAACGTCCGCGCGGATTTCAACGTAGAGGTTGAACGAGTCGTCCTCTTGCAACTGCAACATTCCGCCCATCTCGCCGAATATGCCGCTGAGTACGCTTGAAATTTTCTCTTCAACGCCGTCGTAGTCCTCGCCGAGCGAAGAATTTGCGCGGATATACAGATTGTCGCTTTCAATTAACGCCAATATCTTCGCCTCTAATTCTTGGGCGTCTTCGCCCTCCACTGCGACGTACTCGCCGCGCAGTTTCTCGAAGCCGATCTTGTTTTTGACGATAAACGCCACGATTTTTGCATCGAGTTCGGCGAGTTCCTCGTCGGTCATGCCTATAAACGCCGCTTTCTTCATATTTTCGACGGTCTGCGCGTAAAGCTGTCTGAAATCGCCGTACTTGAAGTACATCTTGCCCGCGTTGATATACAGTTGCGCGCTCACGTCCACGGACAAATAGAACACTTCGCCTATGGATACCGGCGTTTTGTAGGCGTAATCGTCATACTGCGGCAGGTCGTAATCGGGCGGGGTTATGAAGCCCTGTCTCATCGTGCGCACGTAGTAGTCGTCATAATCGTCCACTTCGTCGGGCTTGATATTGACCTTTTTATGCTCGTTGTACAGCGTGCGCTTGTACATATACGAGCGTTGCAGTTTGACGTAGGTCGTCCCCTCGACGAGCACGTAGTACTCAGTGCCGTTTTCAATCATATCGGTGAGATAGTCGAAGATTTCGCTTTCGCCGCGCGCCGTGACGGCATTGACGTAGGTGCCGTCCACGAGCACTGCAAGCGTATCCTTGTTTATCTCATAATATCGCGTCTCGTGGACTTCCTTGCCGGTCTCCTCATCGACGGAGTTTATCCTCGACGCGAGGAAGCGCGGTTGCTTGTTGTAATTATTGACGCTGAATATCGCCTTGCCGTCCTCGTCGGTCGTAAAGTAGTCGTATCTCCACGAATACGTGCCGTCAATCTCCTTGTCCTCGCTCGAATAGAGATATTGCGCTATTTCGCGGTAGCGCACGGTGTCGGGATACTTTGAAACCACGTCGTAGGTCGCTATCTCATTCTCCGTCGCAGTGCCGTTTGCAACCTTCTCGGCAAGCTCCTTGACGTTGACGTACTCGTATTTCTCTATGTCAAACTTGGGGAAGTTAATTCCCAATTCGACTTTATACGTCCACAGATACAGTTCGAGGTCGACAAACGGTTCTCTATCCTCGATGGTCTGCACGCAGTAGAGTTTTTCTGCGCCGAGCGAGGTGTAAATCAAATCCTCTACGTAGTAGGTGTTCTCGCCTTCTTCCGCCTTCTCGGGTACGTCGTTCGTCAACTGGAACAGCGTAGGCACGGTAATTCCGTATTTGGAATACGCGTTTTCGTTTTTATCCGAACGCTTGATTTGCGATTTACTCGCCGCGCTGTAAAGCACAAACGAACCGTCCACTCTTATGTAAACGTCATGGGTCGTTATGTCGTAATAGGATTTCTCGCCCGCTTCTACGAGCTCGTCGTAAATCTTTCTTTCGCTGGCGGACATCTGCGCGATTAGCTCGAACGCGCCGTTCTCTTGATAGTAAAGCCCCTTGCTTGACGCGCCCTCGCCCTTGTATTCGGTCACGCTAAACCTATACTGCGACGCGGACATTATATCCTCGACTTGCTTAACGGTATATTCGTCCTCGCCCGTGCCTATTTTTTTCGCAAGCTCCTGCGTATTGACGTAGGTATGCTTGGACATATCGAAGTAAATCGTAAGCGAAGGCATGTTGACAAACTGCTCCGTGTCGAACTTCACCAAGCTATCCTCGCCGAGGAAGATAGACAGCAGCGAGTTGATATAGTCGGGCTGTACGAGCAGTTGTACGTATCTCGACGTGATGTTAAAGCCGTATACGAAGGAGCGGATATAGCCCAAAATCTCTTCGCTCAAAAGCGGGAAGCTGATCTCATCTTCTTCTTTCTCCTCGCCGTTCTCGCCGCCCTCGTCAACCGCGGTCGCAGAGACGGATTCCGCTTCGCCGTTGCCGAAGTATCCGCCGAGCAAATTCATAAATATGTTTTCGACTTCCGCACTGCTGATATAAATGCTCGGCATTTTGAGGTAGCTCAAATCGAGGAATATGCCGCCGTTGACGCGCTTATATCCGCCGAGATCGTTTTGATAGCAGTAGTTGAGGTCGAATGAATATCTGTTCTTAGCCGACGGGGGATTGTCATCGTCGATGGGTTTATAAGTCTTAGTATCCTCGTCGTAGTAGTACGCGCCCTTGTCGTTCTGGAAGTAGTGGTCGTAGCGGTCGCTCGGGTCAACGTACTTCTCGTTGCCCTCGGTTTTTTCGGCAACGCTTAAAAGCTCGAACGTCGCGCCCATCATATACAGACCGAACAGGTCGTGGGGGGTGCTGTCCGCCCCGCCCTTAGTCTGAATGACGATTTTGAGGTCGAAGAAACTTACGATGTCGAAGATGATTTGAACTCTGTTCGCGCCGAGCTTATCCCTGTAATTATACAGACCTTCAATCAACGCAATCGTATCGAACAGGGTCATCTCTCTGTTGAACACGTCCTCGTCGCCCAAGATTTTCTTGACGATTTCCTCGCCGAGGAATTCCGTAAGGTGCGTGCGCGCATAGTTGACAAGCGCCATAAGTTGCAAGTCGAGCGTGACGACCGCTTGGATTTGACGGTTTACGTCGCCGCCGTCGTCCGCCTCGGAAATTATCTTGATGAGGTCATCCGATGACATCGACGGAATGAACGCGCTTATCACTGCGCTGAGGTCAATATCGTTGTCCTCGCCCGACTTGAACGAGGTGGTAATATCAATCGTCTCGGTGAGCACGATGCGGTCGGTCTCGCCGAAGTTGACGTACTCTTGAAGCTCGTCGGAAGTCAATGCGTAACTTCTGGAATTGTTAAACTCCACGTTGAGGTTGACTATGGCAAGTTTGAGGCTGAGGTCAACGTCGTATTTGCCGCCGTCGGCGACGTAGCTGGTGTTTGCGCTTGCTCCCACGCCGTTTGGCGTAAGCGAATAGATTTCATCGCCCGCTTTAAGCGCGAGTTGCTGTGCGCCCATATTTTCGCCGCCGTTGCCTGCGCCGTCGAGCATAGGTCTGAGATAGAGTTTATAAGTCGTCTCCTTTAAGACTCCCTCTTCATCGAACTCGCCGTAGAGAACTCTGTACTTGACGTACTTAGTGCCGTTTACGACGTCGTCGGGCTTAGCCACGCGGACATACGTGCCGTCGTCGCCCTTGACGTAGTATCCCTTTTGGTCAACGTAGCCGTCAGCATTTTTATTGGTGGTTTCGGGACGGAACACGTAGTATTTCGTCGTTTCCTGCGGATTGTTGATGGATTCTATAATCCTTGTTTCGTCCGCGCTGTCTCCTGATTTCGTCGCGGTTGCAACCTTGTCGTATCTTGTGCCGACAAGCCCGAGCGCAACGCCGACTTCGAGGCTGATTGCCTCTGACGTATCCAGCTTGACCTGTACGCTCGCGTTGAGCTCGTCATAGAACAGTTCCTTCAACTCGAAGCCGAGCGAAGTCGTATCGATGAGCTCGATGATTTTCTTGAACATTTCGTTGCCGAGTCCGACGGTGAGCAAGTTCTTGTTGAACAGGACCGCAAGCGCGAGGTCTTTGTTGGAGAAGTCCACCTCGCCCGTCGCGCCCGTCGTGCCGCTTGCGCCGACAGTTGCCGCGGCGGCTGTCACCGCTTCGCCCTTAGCCTTGTTGTCGTTGCCAAGCTCGAAGGGTTGACCCATGTTGAATATGCCGAATATGGTATTGATAAGCTCGGTCGCCTTGACCTCCTCTACGCTTATCTTGGGAATTCCGAACACCTCTTCGAGGTCGAGATAGATGGACCTGCCGAAGTAGTAGATGCCCGCCCACTTTGCGTCGTAGCCCGATTCGGTGACGGCAAACAGTTCGAGCGTAAGCTCGGAGTTGCCCATTTCGCCGATGTCGAGCATTAGCGAGAAGTCAAGTCTGAAATGCGCCGACGAATAGCCCTTTGAAGTGCTGGGGATTTCGAGTTTCACACCCGCCAAATTGCCGAGTATGCCCGTCATAATCTGACCGAAGTCGATAGAACCTTCCGTCATGCCAAAGTCAAGGTCGAGCGAGAACGCAATCGTGACAATCGCATCCGTAAACGGATTGACCTCAACGGGGGTTATACTCTGCTTTTCGGCTTCGGTGAGCGTATCGAGAACGTCGCGCGAATACTGCTCCGGCTCGCCGTATTTATTTATATAAGTGTGCGCAACTCCGTCGCGGATATAGTCGGGCAGGAGGTCGATGCCGCCGCCGAAGTCTATATCGAGGCTGCCGAGGCTCAATCCGAGGCTTATGCAGCCCGCGGTCAAATCGAGCCCGAGTTTGAACTCGTCGAGCATTTCGTGATTTTTGACCGTGCGATAAAAGTCGCCGTTCGGGTCTTTATAATAGCCGTATCTGCGCATCATAAGGTTGGTGACTTTGCGATACACGCCGTTGAAGTAGACGTAGCGCACGTAGCCCTGCTCGTCGTCGCAGACGAACATATAAGGCTCATCCGAGTCGTCGGCGGGCTTAGTGTTGACGTACTCCGTCCTGCCGTTATTTTCGACGGCTTTATACAGGTCGTAGGATTTGAGGCTGAGCTTGGCTCCGCTTCCCTCGACCACCGCAAAGTAGGAGCTATCCACCTTTTGCGCCTTGATGAAGCGCTCGATGGGCAGATATTGCGCGCCCTCTTTGACGTAGTATTTATAGGTTATCTCGCCGTCCTCGCCGACGCTGCTTGCGTCGTTTTTGTCGTAGGCGACTTTGACCTTTACGACGTCGTCGCTATCCTCGGCTTTTTGCTCGATTTCGCTGACGTACTCGCCGTTTTGATAGATATAGACCGTCGTGTCGCTTGCAAGATAATAAGCGTCCTCGCCTCTAAGCGTTACGATAAAGTAATCGTCAAGTTCGACGGCAGTATTCGGCTCGGTGTCGGACGAATAGCTGTATCTTTCCTTTTTGAGTTCGGGGTCGGTGTCCCACTTTTCCTGCTCCTTTTCGGGGAGGTCGGAAATCCTGTTGTTGAAGGACTCCTCGCCAAGCTCCAAGCCCAAGGAAATCTCCAATATGTCGAACACGTCCTTTATCGAGCCAAGCTCCGGCATGAGCGCGGCAAACACCGTTGCGACGAGCGAACGCGTAAGCTGAATTTTAAACGCTTGGTCTGAGTAAGCGAGCGCGATAATCGAATCTCTTACGACTTCGCTCGCCTGATTTTCGCCGACAGCCGCCGCAGTGACCGCCGCAGATTTTTCGTCTTTCTGTTGGATTTTGTCCAGCGCGTCGCTCACCTGTCCGAAAAGCTCCTTCGCCTTGGAGATGAAGTTGTCCACGCGCGAGTAGGACTCCGCCGAACTTATAATGTCGGTCGCGTCTATGTAGAGTGTGCCGCCCGTGAGATACAGACCGCCCAAAACCTTGACTTTTCCGCTCTTATACTTGTCGTCCTTGCCGTCCGCGGTTACGCTTGTAAACTCGATTGCAAACTCAATATCCGAAAGGTCGCTGTTGAGGAAGAAATCCTCCAACGACATTCCGTTGACTATTCCGACTAAATCGAGTTTGGCGAGGTCGAGATTGACGCCGACTCTGATGCCTATTCCGCTTGAAAACTCCGATTGCGCCTGCATTTCGATGAGCATCTCGCCCAGCAGGTTGGACACCAATCCGCCGAGGTTGTAGTTTTCAACGCCTTTGCTGTTGAAGTACACCAATCCGCCCACGCTGAAATAGAGGTTTTGGTCGCGGTAATCGGGTCTGTCCTTGATTGAGTAAATTCCGACTTCCGAAAGCGCGACGGGCACGTATTCGATAGCGTCGTCCTTATTTCTCTGCGGCTTTGCGAGCAACGTGTTCTTGCGCGTGAAGTGAGGACCGTTTTTCGTCTCTGCGACGTAAACGCCCTTTTCAAAGTCGTAGACGTATTTGCCGTTGACGTCGGGGAGATACTCGACGATATAGACCTCTTTGTCGTTATTCACGGTGACGTAATGGCGGATATATCTTTCGCTTGCGGCGAGTTTTTTGTCGCTCGCGCCGATTTCGCGGAACATTCCTCCGCGCTTGACGAAGTTGCCTTTGAGGTTTACGTAGTCCTCGTCGGACTTCGCGTTAGTAAACATATAATATTCTATTATATTGTCATTACCATTATCTATAACGACCTTGGCAAGCTCCGTGTTTGTAAAGGCGTAGTAGATTGTGCCGTTATCGTCGATTTCATCTTCGGCGAGGCGATTGTAAGCGTCTTTGAGCACGCCCTTTGCGCCGTAGAAAGTCTGCGTCGAGGCGGAGGTAGTCACAAGCGCGAAACGCTCGACCTTTTCGCCCTCTTTGTAGTCGTTGGCGTTATATGCGATATACGCGTCGTTCTTTTTGTCGTAAACGTACTTGCCTTCGGGGTCTGAGACGTACTCGAAGTACAACGCCTCTCCGTCGTGCATGACAAGGTTGTTTTTGATTGCATATCTGTCGCCGCTTGCAACGAGACCGCTTTCGTGCTCCTTGATGAGGCGGTATTCGCCGTTGACTTCGACGTAAGCGCCGTTCACGTCTTTGACGGGATAGAAGTAGGCAACGTCCTCCTCGATATTTTCGGCTTCGACGACCTCGTAAACGTCGCTATCCCTATAAAATCCGTAGATTATCGGAAGCAGATTTTCAATGTACAGGTCGAGATTTATAAAGCTGAATCTTTCGTTCTTTGTAAGCATTTCGTCGTAGTCGTCGCTGTTCGGGTCAACGTAGCTTATGTTGAGCGATAAGCCGAGCAATATGTCTACGCTGAAATCGACGTTGGCTTCCTTTTTAATTATATTGCCCTGCTCGTCCTTCTCCTCGATATAGCCCGCGGCATTCTTGTTGGCAAAGTCAGCCTTGACATTCAATGCGAGCATATCGCGGTGTCCCGCGAGATGATAGTCGGGTATGATGAACAATCCCGAAGTTTTATCGTTGAGGAGCGTCAAATCCGAGGTCGCTTCAAAGTCGGTAAACAGATTCAAAAGCGCGTTTATCATATCTTCCTTGAAGTACAGTTGCAACTCTCCGAGTCTGTTTTTCGCCTCCTCGCCTACGCCCCAAGGCGTTCCGATGACGACGATGCTCCTGACCATAGCGTTAAGCGCCTTGCCGACGTTCGCCAAAAGGCTGTCCTCGTTCGCTTTGCCCTCTGCGACGGTGACGGCTTCCTGTTTGGGGTCGTTCACGCCGAACCTGTCGAGCAAATCCATAAGTCCTACGCTGAGCTTAGGTCCGCCCACCGCGCTCATATCCAAGTAGAGGTTGCCCCCGATGAGATAGAGTGCGAGCTTGCTGGCGCTCTTGTCGCCGTCCTCGTAGGTGAAGTCGAGCGTAATCGAGGCTTCGAGCGCGCTCAGTATCTTTTGCAGGTCGAAGTTGAGGTTTGTAAGGTTAAATCCGCTCAGACTGATTTCGTTTAAATCAAGACCGAGCGCTTTGGTATCGACGCGCAGTTGAATTCCGATGAGAATGCCGTCTTTCATAGCGTCGTCGAGCAGGAGATTGAGTCCGACGTGGCTCAAAAGCTCCGCCAACGAGACGGTTTCGGCTTCCCCGTTTTCGGAGTCGTTATTGTTGTCGCCGAAGTAAATCTTGGACAGCTTGATTTCGTTTAAGAATTTAGAAACGCTTTCCAAGTTCAAAATGTAGCCGATAGTGTCGTCAAACGCAAATACGTCGCGCACGTAAACGCCGTTCGCGTCTTGCACGAACCTGCCGTCCGACTTGTTTCTGGAATATCTCTCGCTTGCTTTGTAGGTCGCAAGACGTTTTTCGTCGTCAATGCGGATAAAGGTCGCGCTCGTTTCGTAGTCCACGAGTACGTTGAGGTCCACCGTGATAATTCCGTTTGTGGGGCGGGACACGAAGTCAACTGCCGCGATTGCCGCCGCAAGTTCCTCCTCGACGTGCTTATATTTTTCGCCGCCTCTGCCCGTCTCCAATGCAAGATTGTCGAGGGTAAGCCCCAAAGTAAAGATTTTGCTGTCGATATTCAATTCGAGCTTAGCCGTGGGAGAAACCTTTATGTCCGCGTCGACGGTGAGATTGAGGTCGAGCGACGATACGATTTCGTTAATATCCGCGCCTGCGTCGGTTTGTCCCGCAAATGCGGCGATGAGTCCGAGCAACACGTTTTGCGTGACGTGCAAGGCAATTCTGCCTTCGGACAGTTCCACCAATATGCGGTTGATAGTGTCAAGCTCGTTCTGCGGGTCGGTCTCGGCGACGGTGACAGCCTCGCCCTCTGCGGCGTTGAGACTGCCTAACATTTGAGTTAAAATATTGCCGATTGCGGTAGAAATGCCTGTATTCTCAATCTTGTATGCGTCGTCCGAAAGCGAGCCGAGGTCGATATAAACGGTGTCGCCGTCAACGTACAACGCAAGTATATTTTTGTCATTGTCCGCCCTGTTCACCAAGCGGAGCACTACGCTCATCGCGCTCGGGTTGTTTATGGAGATATTCGCGCCCAGCAGGAGTGCAAGGTCATAGTTTATCGTATCTTTAATATCCACGCCGAGTTGCAGCCCGAGTTGGGGAAGAATTACGCCGAGATAGTCCTCCAAGCGCAAAGCCTCGCTTTGTTCTTTAAACTCGAAGTTGAGGTCGAGCGTGGCATGCACGGTGAGGTTCTCGAAACTTTCGAGCCCCGAGTACTTAGTCGCGTCGAACTTGCTCGGGTCGCCCGGAAGCACGCTGTCGTTAGAGCCTATGCCTATTCTGATTTCCGAGAGGGTAATGCCCGCAAATATCGGGTCTATTTGCAGTTTGAGCGCAAGCTCGTAGAACCACGCGAACGAGAGATAACTCTCGGTGCTGTTTAGCGCCACGAAGTTTGCGGGGTCAATATTTTTGTCTGTGAGGATGCTGACGAGCGTCGCCACGAGCGCCTCGGCGAAGTTCACGTTCACCTTGGAGCTGTCTATGGTTATTCTCTTGACAATATTGTTTATGTTGCCGATAATCGCGCCGAGAATATTCGTGCCTGTGTTTCCGCTTACGTCGCCGCTTTCGTTTCCTCCTTGATTGCCTTCGTCGGGAGTCTCGGTGCTTCCGCTATCCGAGCCGCCCGCGAGTTTGCCGAAAAGCGAAACTACGTCGAGGTTCGGCAACACGATTTTGACGTTGTCTTTCAAATCGATATAAACCGAGCTTACGGGCTTGCCGAGCATATCGCCGCTGTACAGCAAATGCACGCCGAGCAGAGTGTGGTCGGCATAGTTGTCGTTCGTAACTTCGGTAATCGGGATATTGTAAATCTCGATGCCTATGTCGGAGTGCGACAGGATATATTCCAAATCGAACACGCTCGACGGCTCGTAGAGAACTTCGTCGGTGAAGTAGCCTGCGTTTTTGTCGGTGACGTTGACTTTTGCATAGTTTTCGCCTACTTTGACGTACGCAGTGCCTTTAAATCCGTCCTTTGTGACCTTGACGAGCGAGATGCCCTCGGGGATATACAGTTTGATATAAAGCTCGCCGTCGTATTGCGCCTCTTCGGTTGAAGTGAGTTTTACGTATTTAAGCCCGTCGAGTTTATAAAGCTCGTCGTACTTGTTGCGGTTGTTAAGGTTGTTTTCGATTTGCACGAACTTCGTATTTTCGATGAAGTCGATGCTCGTCTCGGGGTTGAGACGCAAATTGAGCGAAATGCGGAAGCCGAGATTTGCCGACGCCGCGGTGTCGTTGTTGAACGTCATCCACAGCGAGTGCAAAAATTTGGTTATTTCGGGACCGTTCGCGGTCGCGTTTTCATCTATAAATTGATTTATCCAATCGCCGAACGTCCAGTCTACGCTGCCCTGCTCTGCGCCGATGTCGATAGTGCCTTTGAGTTCCGCGAAAATCGTCGGGATTTGTATGTCGCCATAGCTGTCGAAAAGCGAGACTTCTGTGTCGAACGCCTCCTCTGTGGTATATACGGCAAGAGTGGGATTGCCCGCTACGCGTTTGACGATTATTTCTTCGAGCGAACCGCCTGCCTTAATATCCACGTCGGCGGCGTAAATCTTTGCGTCGATGAGCGGCTCGTCGCTCGCGTCGTTGATTTTGAAGTTGAGCGAAAGCTGTTCGCCGCTTCTTGCCGCAAGAGTGTCAAACGCAACGTCAATCCACGCCGTGACGCTCGTAAGGTCAAAGCCTACGAGGTCAAAGACCGCCTCGACGATGCCCTCCATTATTCTGATTTCAAGCCTTTCGTCGGTGAGAGACGCGATTAGCGACAGCGCAAGTTGTTTCTTTGCGTCGGCAGCGCTTGCGTCGCCCGCGGCGACAGTCACAGCCTCATTTCCGTTGACGTAGCCGTTGACGGCTATCGCCGTGTCTTTGGCAATGATTTTAAGTATAATATCAAACAAGTCGAACTGTACGAAAAATTTATTCAAGCCGAAGTTGCTTGCGTCCACGTATAGCGCCTTGCCTGTGTAGTATGCGCCGATCAACAGCGTATCTTCAACGCCCTCGGCTTTGCCGTCCCAAATCTTCTTGCCCGTGAGTTCCACGAGGATTTCCGAACGGCTGTTTTTGGTGTCGATATTCTCGTAGCCGAGCAGATAGTTTATCACCGACGAGAGGTCGAGACGACCGCCCACGGTGAGTTTGTATTCGAATAGACCCGTCTGGTCGAAGCCTATCGAGGACGTAGACGAGTATGCGGGCAGATATTTTCCGGACTCCTCATCTACGTAGTAAAGCGTGCCCTCGTAGTCGGCGGGGAGAGAATGTTCGGGGTCGTCAATGGCATAGTACGCCTTATTTTCCGTATCGTACCAGTGCGTGCCCTTTTCGCCGAACTCTATCGTAGTAGTGCCCTGCGTTACGCTGAACTTCACGCCCAGCGTCGCGTCGAGCGACAGATAGGGGTTTTGGATGATATTGACGTAAGTTGCGGCAGTATCCGCGTCGAGGTAGTTTTCTCCGACCTCGCCAAGCCCCGCGTTCAAGCCCGACAGCGCGATTTCGAGGTTGAAGTGGTTGCCTACGCTCAAATACACGCCGAGTTTCAACTCGTCGAGGTTAAGTCCGTCGGCAAGCTCGATTTTGATGCCGCCGTCAGCTGACGCGGTGTCTTTGAAGTTGAACACAACGCCCTTTATGTTGAGACCGTTTAACAACGTTTGAAGTATATTGCTTGCAAACGCAATTTCGATGGAGTTCTTTGCAAATTCGATGCCGTTTATCATTCCGCCGACGAGCGCAATCACGTCCTCGGTGGTAGTTTTGCCGTCCGACGTGCTCTCTGCGACAGAGACCGCCTCTTGCTCGCCGTCGTCGATAGCAACGCCCATAAGCGCGAACAGTTCTTTGAGGTCAATCATAATCTTGTCGACGTTTATGCAAAGTACGCTCGCGTCGATATACAGCTTGCCCTCTTGCAGATACAGCGAAAGCACAGGCTCGCCGCCCGAGTTCGGCGTAAGCACAATCTTGGCATAGGAGGTCAAAAGCGCCTTTGCGTTCAAGCCGCCCGTGAGGTCGAGATTAGCCTCTATATCCGCCGACAGACCGCCCTTGATATTGCCGAGTTTGAACAGAATATCAAGCAAAACGCCCTGTATCGAATCGCCGATTGCAATGTCTTGCAAGGTCATTTGAAGCTGAGCGAGCGTGCCGCTGATTGCTTCGAGGTCAATTGAAAGTTTCGTGCCGATGCCGACGTGCAAAATATCCGTATCAATCGCGCCGTCCTTGGTTATTGGCAGATAATCTTCCGCCTCGATGCTCTTAAACAGATTTTCGAAGCCCGTCGCGTCGTCGAGCGAGCCGAATTTCACGCTCAGTTTAACGCCGAGGTCCACAAACTCATCGCCCGCGGTTTTGCCGAGACCCGCATTGAGTTCGAGCGTCTTTTTGTCGCCGAAGCCGAGGTCTTTATAATCGAGCGTTGCGGTCGTAATCGGCACGTTGCCGCCTTCGAGGTTGCCCACAAAGACGAGCTTGAAGATATAATCGAGGATATTTTGCGCAATGTCTACGTGAATGGTGTTGATATTGAAAATATTGCCGTCCATTCCAATGGTGATATTGTCAACGATAGCCATAATCAAGCCCATCGTATCGCCGATTTCGTTGTCGTCTGCGGCAACCATGCCCGTATGTTGCTTTACAATCGTGCCGTCCGACGTAAGCGCGTCGTACTGCGCGGACGCGTCGCCGATGCCGTTGATTGCGTTCACAATCGTGTCGAACAGCTTATCCATAAGCCCGTCCACGATTTCGTTGACGTTTATATCCGAAACTTTGAGCTTTGTGTTTTTTGTGCCGAGCATCTTGCTCGCGTCGATGTACACGGCGTTATCCGCACCCGTATAGTAGATGCCGAGACGCGTCTTGCCCGAGCCGGTAAGTTCGACGGCTATGCGGGTTTCCGTAGCATCCTTGGTATTTACGTCGGCGCGGAGTTTTATGCCGATAGTATTTTTGGTTTGAGCAAAGCTCAACTCTTTTTCCGTAAAGAGTTGGTCAAGCACGTCGTACATATCCTTGCTGAGGTTGTTTTGCAAAATGTTGGTGAACAACGTGCCGAACGAATCCATGACGTCCTTGACGGTCACGGTCTTATTCGCGGTGTCGAGTTCGAGCTCCAATCCGACCTCGAAAGTGAGGAGCGAATATTTGCTCTCGGTCGAATTTATATGCTTATAGAACGTCGTATCGCCGTAGGCGCGGCTGTCAAGCACGCTTACGACGTCGAGGCTGGGCAAGCCCGCGAAATGCGTCTCGATATAGCCGAGGCTTATGCCCACTTCGCTTTGGAACTCGCCGTATCTTTCCTTGACCGCTTGCACGGCGTTGGAGTTGAAGTTTACGTCTACCGACGTATTCACGCTTCTGAGCGCGCCGTTTTGTATGTCGGCTTGCAGATATATCGCCATGCCGACTATTGCGCTGAGTTTGCCGAGGTCAAGACCTACTACTTTGTCTACGAGCGTGATAATATCTTCGCTGATGAGGCTTTGGAGGAGAGGAAGAAGCCCCGCGACGAAAGATAAATCGCAAGGAATAAACAGAGTTTGACTGCCGTCGTCGTTTGTCCTTATCGAGCCGACGGAGTTGCCGAAAAGTAGGAGAACTATCAAATCCTCGACCGACATATCGATTATGTCAAAGCCGATGAGGTTTTTAAGCAAACCGCCGATATTGTATCCGAGCAGCTCGTTGAAAAGAAGGTCTGTCAAATCCAAACGGTCGAAAACCCCTTGGAGCTTTCTTGCAAAGTTTGCCATATCGAGATTGTCCGTCCAAACGACGTGTACGGACTCGCCCGTTTCGCCCGCCGCATTCTTTATCCCGCGGACGTCGGCAACCAACTTCCCTTCGTAAAAATAGAAGCCCGCAAGCAGTTTCCCGCCATAGTTCTTCACAAGCGCGCTAACCGCCGCGCTGTCGCTGACGTCGCTTATCTCCGACTTGCCGAACTGCCTAAGCTCCAAAAGGAACTGGTCCTTGACAGCTTTATTCGGATTGTCGGATTTGTCCAAAAGATTTATCGCGGCGGCTATGCGCATCACGAATACGCTGTCGCTGCCGTCCTTTGCGTAGCCGATGACGAAAGACGTGTCAACGTTTATGTATCTGCTGTCCTTCTCCTGCGTCACCGACGCAAACGCCGCGTTTTTGAGCAAGTTCCACGCCTGACGCGCGTCAATCGCCTGACCTCCTGTCAACCCGTTTACAGGACCCGACGGGTCGTCTATGATAACCGGCGGACGGGTATCGACGGGTTTGTCGGTCTGGTTACATGCTACGAACACCGAAGTCATTACAACCACAAGTATCAGCAACAAGACGACTGAAAGTTTTCTTTTTCTCATAATCTTCCTCCAAATCTCCGCACACACGCGTATGCGAAAATTCTTATACGCGTAAATTATACTACTCCCCTCACGCGATGTCAATACTCAATTTATTTTTCCATTATATTCCTGCCGACCGCCGCAAGTGAAGCGCCCTCGCCTTGCGCCGTCCGATTACTCGAAAAAGTTCGCGTCCCTCGCGCTTCCCCCGCACGCGAAAGACCGCGAAAAACGGAAAAACGCGTCTATTTTCGATTTTTGCAAAAACACTGCGTTAGATATACGGAAATCGCAATTTGACGAAATAAATCCGAAAATGGAAATTTTTAGAAAAACAGGCATTCTATTCGGATAAATTTAAATTTTTCATCGACCGCAAGCAACGTTTGACATATTGCCTCTTTAAGAGTATAATCTGCCTATGTATTCAGCGTCGAGGACAATCCCCTATTCCACGCAGACACGCTATCTCCCCATAAAGCGCAATCGCATTTGGGAGATAGATTTTATACGCGGAATTTGCGTTATTTTGATGATACTCGACCACTTTTCCTTGCTTTTATCCGATTATTTCGCCCGTTCTTGGTATGACGGGCTCAACAACTACGACGCATTTTCGCTTTTCTGCCACAACTGGCAAAACAGCGCCGCGCGTCCGCCGATACATACGGTCGTACTCATATTTTTCTTTGCGGTATCGGGCATATCCTGCACCTTTTCGCGCTCCAACTTCCGCCGCGGCGGACAGCTTGCGATACTTGCGGGCATCTACTCGTTCTGCTCGCTGTTTGCGGATAAGGTGATGGGCATATACGGCGTGACCACAACGTTCGGCGTGCTCGATTTCCTCGCCGTCTGTATGCTCCTATACGCGCTTATAGAGCGGTGTTGCAAGGGCGACCCGTATCATATTGCGATTGTCGCTGCGGGCTTAATCGGCATAACGCTCATTTTGTACTTTTGCTATACTCCGCCTGCCAATACTCCGCTGTTTTTCGGGATTATCTTCCCGCCCACGGACGCCTACGGCAAGGACGCGCTATTCTACAACCAAAATCAAATTTCGCCCGGCGACCTGTTTACGATGATACCCTACACGGCGTTTTACTTTGCGGGAGTCCTGCTTGCGCCCTTCCTCTACGGCAAGCGCAGGTCGCTTCTCCCCAAGCTCGACGAAAAGTGGAATAAACCCGTCTGCTTCGTCGGACGGCACGCGCTTTTGGTGTACATATTCCACCTTGTGATTTTGGCGGGCTTGTTGGCACTTATATCTGGAATATTCATCACCCCTGGCAACTTTGGTTTTTAATTAAAACCTTGTAATTTAGCGATATGCTTTGTCAAAGCCCCGTTTCTTCGTCGTCGTGTACGCTTAGTACACTAGGCGACTTGAAACGAGGCTTTTTCGCGCCTATCATCTAAATTACAAGGTTTTACGAGTAGCCGGGGCGAGAAAGAACGCGACGCGCAGGGCGCGGAGGAAGGGAGTGCCAAGCACCAGAGTTGGGTGTGTAGCGATTGAGGCATAGCCCAATCGCGTAACACACAACAAGTACAAGTGAGCGGGCAAGTGTTGTTTATATGCCCGCGAACGAGTGGCATAATGAGGGGACGATACTCGACGTGCGCGCGCCGACTTTCGCCCCCGCGAGCGATGTACAGCTAAATAGAGAAAGAGCGAGCTACGAGGAGCGTCATATTCGAGTGGTGGGAGAAAAGCCCGAAGGGAAAGAGGGGGTTATTTTATTTAGAGTACACAACGAAAAGCATATTAAACAAGCATTCTAATCGGTTTAATTGGATTTTATTATCTTCAACTTAAAACCCTTAAAACGCGCTATTGAGATGAAGAACGCGAAAGAGGCGCTCGGGCGCACCGCCAAATCATCAAGTTTGTAAAACCTTGCAATTTGCGTTCAGACAAGGAAAAGCACTTTTGTGAGCAACCCAACGTACAAGTAGTACGTGATTGCAAGCAAAAGTGCCTTTGACGCAGTATCAACGCAAATTGCAAGGTTTTAAGATAAACGGATTTTGATTTTCTTCGTATCATTCTCCAACCGCACATCATTCACCTGCTTCATAATGCGGCGAGTGAGTCTGTCCGCACCTCTGACGCCTTTGACCTTGTAGGGGGCTTCGGCGTCGGATACGATGGATAGCGTGCCTGTGCCCAAAATCCTTTGCAGGAGGCTATGCGTAGTTTCGATGATGACGATTTCGCGTATCGGAATGGTGATATTTTTGACGGCGAACACTCCGAAGCGGAATACGACTTGGCTTTCGGTCACGATAAGCTCCTTGGCGTAGAGCGAAAGCGCCTGCGCAATCAAGCTGAGCAAAACCAAAATCCCCGCTCCCAACAGCACGTAGCGCATAACCTCGTCGGTGAGGACTGTGGCAGGACCTTCACCTTTGGTGAAGAGATGCTCGATTTTATCGTTGCACGACCACACGACGGCGATGATTACGCCGAGCACGACGGCAAGCAGGACGCTTTTCAAATACACCGTCGAGGAAAATTTGGCTTTTGCGATAATGCGTTCCGCCTTGGAATATTTACGTTCAAGAGTTTTCATATTCGCGTCACCTCAAACACTTGGGAAACTGCGCTATGCGTAGCAGCGAACAGCCGAAGGGCACAAACACTCTTTCGAGGGATTCCTCCGAGTACACGGGTCGAGACGGGATTTCGGTAAATCCGTTCACGTCGTATTCCCAATTTATCACGTTTTTGGAGCGTACTCCAAGCTCGAACGGCGGCTTTTCGCAGGAGAACGGCACGGAAGTCATATCGTGTACGATAGTGGTTTCGTCCTCGTACAAATCGCGCTGACCGCCTCGCGTGCGCCTTGCGAGCAAGGGAGCTATGTTCCATTTTTTTGCAAAATTCACGTTGAAAGTACGCCTGTCTTTGACGTCCTGCGTGACGTTGTGCGGCACTTTGAGCGCCATAAGCAGATTGCCCTTATAGAGGCTGTACGTGCCGTCAACGTTTTCCTCCACGGTGAGAGGAATATTCATTTTGAGCATAAACGTACTGCCCGTGCGCAGAACGCACTTGACGGAGATTTCCTTTGTGCCGCTTGCGACAACCTGCCCGCCGGAAATCAACTGCATACTTACGTTTTTGGGCACGCGGAAGTTGATTTTCACCTCGGGGTCGCCGCCTGCGTACTCCACCTTAAAGACGACCGTATTTCTAAACGGATAACCCGTGCGCTCGCTTATAGTCATCTTTACGCCGCCCACCTGCACGTCCATATCGCATGGGGTGTACGTAAGGAAGTTGAGCTCGTTGTCCTTGACCATGCACGCCGCCTGCATATAAATGGGATACGCGCTCAGCACCGACACCGCGCCGCGGGAGAGTTTGCGCGTATAGTACGCGTTTGAAAAGTCTATTTCGCTCTTTGGGATATTCCTGTTTTCGGACGCTTCGATTTGATTGACGAGCAACATATCCTGTACGGCGCTGCAATCCTCGAAGCACGCGCCCGAAATCACGTTGTACGCAATGCGTTCGAGCAAGTCCGCGCAGTCGTAGTCAGACGTCTCCTTTATGACTTCCACAAGCGATTCCATCATCTCGACGGACGCTTGCACGTCTATCCCTCGCACGGGAGACGCGCCAGCAAGATGGCAGTCCGACGTAAACATACCCGCCGCCGTGCCGTGATTGTGCATAAGCGAGTCGACAAGTTTTAAGGACAAATCTCTAAGAGTATCGTCGCCCACAAACCTGCCGTAAACTGCGGGATACTTCACCGCTTTTGCGAGGTTGACCCCGTTTGTCTCGACGACTTTTATCTGTTTTTTCCACAGCTTTTCGATAAGCTCGGGCGTGAGCGGCTTGACCTTTGGCGGAAGCTCCGCCTTTTCGTAGGTTGCGACCGTCTTTTGAATTCGCCTTATTTTGGACACCGAGACGTATCTGCCCGTCGGACGCTTGTACGCAAACTTATCCGCCACCTTAAACCAATCGTTGGAAGTGTCGCGCAGTTTTTCGCCGAGGTCTTGAAGCCATTCGAGGTCGGTCTCTCGATAAAGCGCTTCGAGCGCGGGAATTTCTTCGAGAAGCCGTGCGCGAGTGTCGTACCAGTTGGGCGTAAGCTCGTAGGTGTTAAACTGATTTTTAAAGTATTTTTTGAGGAAGGACAACGCCCTTTCCGACCCCGTATACTCAAAGTAACTCAAAAGCGCCTTAATCGCTTCGATTTTGGGCGTAGCTGTACGCCCCGATTTAGGACCGAAATCTCCGCCCTCGTTGGCGCTGTTGAATATGGGCAGGAAAAACCCGTCCATTCTCTCTTTCAAATTTTTATCGTCGAGCGCGGCGGCGAGAAGCGCCAACCCTCTGGCATATCTCGGCAGTCCCTCGCCCTGCGTCCACTCCCCGTTTTTGACAAGACCTTGCAACGCGCCCAGCCTCTTTTGCAGGTCGCACATATGCAACATCTCGTCTTTGAGCCAGCCCGCGGCGCGGATTGACCCAAGCGGAAGTTTTTTCAGATTTTTGTCAACAGACTTTGCCAAAATTACGCCTCGCTCGATATGTATCCCGCGAAAGCGGAAATCCCGCGTATCGCTATACTATATCAATTTATCATATATAAAAGATAATTGCAAGAGAAAACAAATCCATTGGCGCGGTTAAAAAATGGAAATTATTATTGCGTCAATGTGCGATTTTTAAAAATTTCCCCTTAAAATCAAAAGACTTTTGCACTCGAAAAGTCTCAAATAATGCAATGTTGTAAATCGCAAAATCGACGTTTAATATTATCATTTTTGCAACTTAAACTACGTATTTTGACATTTACGGCTTATTTATCTTTATATCGGCGCTCTTTGAGTCTCGACGTTGCGCTTTTCTTTTGCATCTCGCCGTCAACGAATTTTACAAATTCCACCTTGAATTTTTTTGATATTTGCGTCTTTGCAATCTTCATCGCAAACGCCGCCACTTTAAGCCCGAGCTGTACGAGGGCAACGGCAAACGTAATCGAAAACGCAACGATTTTCGCGGCGGCGTCTATGCCCTTTAATCCCATTCCCGCCATAGATACGGCGGACACCGCAAGCAAGACCACGTTTGCGACCGCCTTGAAAATTTTAAGCAGTTTCTTATATATCCTAACTCGCTTAGCCCCGCCCTTGAAATCCTTAAAGGTCATGACGGCAAGCACGACAAACACGACTACGTACAGCGCAAGGACGCACCCAAGCGCTATCGATGCGGCGTTTGAAATCCAGCCCTTGGCGATAAATATGCAGGTGCTGACTATCGCGTAAACGGTTGAAATAAGCGTCCAAATCGCGCTTATCTTGCCGATTGCGGAAACTCTTTTTTCGCGCTCGTCGATTTCCTTTTGCACGCTGCTTGCAATCGCTTCAACCCGCTCCCCCTCGGGAGCGGTCTCGTATCTGTTTTTGGGTTTGAATGTTGGTTGTTTTTTCATATGAAAGAGATGGATAGCCCGTAAAACCTTGTAATTTTGATGAGAGCGCGTGTATTAAGCACGTAAAACCTTGTCATTTGCGTTCAGACAAGGAAAAGCGTTTTTGCGAACAACCAAGCGTACAAGTCGTACGTGATTGCGAACATTCCAAAGCCCACCAAAACCTTGCAATTTTGATGAGAGGCGCGAAAAAGCCCCGTTTTAAGCCGCCTAGTGTACTAAGCGTACACGACGGCGAAGAAACGGGGCTTTGACAAAGCATATCGCAAAATTGAAAGGTTTTTTTAAACTTCTTTGTTGGCGGCACGCTTCAAAAAATCCCCCACCAACTTCACATTCTCTTTCGCCGCGCCCTTATCCCAGTTGAGCGGGAAGCAGTGGTTGTCCAAGAACTTCGTGGAATGATGCTGTTCTACGTGGATGCCGAGGTCCTGCAACTTTTTGATGAGCTTTTGCCCCTGCCCTTTGCAGAACACGTCCTTTTCGGCGTAGGTGATAAATGAAATCGGGAAGTTTTCGTCTACGAACACATATGGCGCAAGCACGTCCTTGTACTCGTAATTTTCGAGGTCCTTGACGTGTATTCCGCTGAAATCGTGCAAGACCTTATCGGTGAGATTGAAAGGCAGCTTTTGGCTGAGCGCCTCTTGAACGTCATAAATTCCGCAATCTAACGAGGCGGTTCTAAACCTCAAATCCGTGCTGACGCCGAATCTCTCCTGCAAGCTCTTATTGGTTGCGATGCAGGCGAGCATTGCCGAATAATATCCGCCGGCGCTGTCTCCCGACACGCACATATTGTCGAGGTCGAGGTTGTATTTCTCGGCGTTTTCGCCCACCCAGTTGAGCGCCTTGACAAGCTGTTTTAAGCCGATAGGAAATTTGTATTGCGGCGCGAGCGCGTAGTTTACGTTGACAACGAAAAAGCCCTTATCCGCCATCCACTTGGAAAGCCCGCGTCTGTAATGCTTATCGCCCGCGACGAAGCCGCCGCCGTGAATGAGGAACATGACGGGATACTTTTCGCCCTCGGGACGTTTGAGGTAGTAGAGGTCGAGTTTTTCGCTTTCGCTCTCGCCGTAGGCAACGTCGAGTTCCTCGTTGAAATCTACGCCTTTAAATTTGACGATTTTCTTTTTGTTTTGCCCCCTGTCGCAAATCTTGTCGATAGCGACAAACAAAAACTCTGCAAAAGTCATAATTTTCCTCCTGAATTTTGCGCTTTGTATTTTATTATGATAATTTTAACACATCGGTTCTTATCTTGCAAGAATTTTTTATTCCGCGTTTATATCGTTAAATTCGGCGAGATTTTTTTCGATTACGTCGAAATATCTCTCGATGATTTTTACGTCCTCGTCGCTTCCGCGCATGGAAGCGGAAAAGGTAAGTCTTTCAAGGAGCGTCGTTGCCGACATCAAAAAATAGGGCTTATATTTGGTTGCTCCCGACATAAATCCGCCCGTAAGTTTTGCGTCGTCGAGCGCCAGCTTATCGTCGCCCAAAAGCCCTATATTGCTCACCGCGAGGAGAGGATTGTCGTATCCGATTTTGATTGCAAATTCTGCCAGCCCTTGCGGGAAAATCGTGTATCCCAGCTTCAACAGAGGGAGCGAGTAAAGCCCCATAAACTTATCCTGTTTATGCTTGCACATTTCGTTTGCCACGTTGAGGACGGTATCGCGCATACTCTCGCCCTTTGAAGTCGTGCGGCAGGCGAGCCACGCCGTATGGTTCGTAAGCCCGCCGAGGTTGCCGCCCTCGACTATATGCCGCCTTAAATCTATCGCGCAAGACACGGTGAGAGGGCTGTTATCGCCTACGTCGCAAATCTCGTACAGGGTGCGCACCGCGATGGACATAATAGCGTCGTTGACGGTTATTCCGAGCGCCTTTGCAACCTGCTTCAAGCGGTCGAATCTATCCTTGTCTATCTCCCGTCGCACAATGCGGTTTTTATCCGAATTTGAGGGTTTAGCCCACGGAAACGGCACTTTATCCCTGTTTTTGCTAACATTCTTATACAATCCGCGCGCCGCTTTGAGGTCGTCTCCCGAAAACTTAGAATACACCTGCTCAAACCCGCGCGAGCCCGATTTTATATTCAAAGCCGCACCCTCGCCGCGCTTTAAGAGGTTGTAGTTTTCGCATAGTTTCGTCGCAAAATATCTGCAATCGCCGCCGTCCATACACATATGGTTGACCAGCAGTGCGAGTACGCTCTTTTCGCCCTCCTCGAACACGGCAATTTTTATCTGTACGTTGTTGCCGTATGGGATAACCTGCGACAGAAATTCGTCGGAATCCTTCTCTGCGTTTTCGCTTTTATAAAAGCACACTGCGTCCTCTATGACGTAGTCCTCAACTTTCCAATAAGGTTTAATCGGATTTGACTTAAAACTGCTGTGAAGCACGGGCGCGCGGTTAATCATAAACGCCGCGGCTTCCTTTAACGTCTCCTCATCTATTTTGCCGTCATAGTATAGCTTCAAATGTATCATGCGATCGTAAAACGTACGAAATAAAAATTGCATTCTATCCCACATTTCGGCTTTGATTTTAGTCTTTTTCATATCGTTCAGTCCCATATATAAGTATAACCTTATTTCAAATTTACAGTAACAAACACAAGCCCCTTTGTCAACGGTAACTTATTAGGCGCTAAGCGCATAGGATACAGCAAGGAAACCCTCCTATCGATTTGCGACTTACATAATAAATAGGAGGTATATTATGTTTTTCAACAACTGCAACAACTGTAATCGAAACGGCTTCGACTCGGACGTAAACCGCCCTTGCGGCATCACAACCGTGTATATCCGCGGACCTGTCGGGCCGATGGGTCCCGCAGGTCCTATGGGTCCAATGGGACCGATGGGCGCGCAAGGTCCGACGGGACTGACAGGCGCGACAGGTCCGCAAGGTCCTGCGGGAGCAACAGGAGCAACAGGAGCAACGGGCGCAACGGGTGCAACAGGTCCGCAGGGTCCCGCCGGTCCCGCGGGGGCAACTGGCGCAACGGGTCCTGCCGGCGCAACGGGCGCGACGGGCGCGACGGGCGAAGCGGCAGGCTTCGGCACACCGATCGCAACGGCAACCACCTTGGCGGCAGGCTCGGACGCAACTGCGACCGTGACAGCGACAGGTCCGGACACGGCAAAGGTATTCACCTTTACTTTCGGAATTCCGCAAGGCGAGACAGGTCCTGCGGGGGCTACCGGAGCTACGGGTGCGACAGGTCCGCAAGGTCCTGCGGGAGAAACGGGCGCAACGGGAGCTACGGGCGAAGCGGCAGGCTTTGGCACGCCGACCGCAACCGCGACTACTCTCCCTGCGGGTTCTGACGCAACGGCGACAGTCACCGCAACAGGTCCTGACACGGCAAAAGTATTCGCCTTTACGTTTGGAATACCTCAGGGTGAAACGGGAGCTACGGGAGCGACAGGTCCCGCAGGCACTGTAACCCCCGCGGCGGCTGTTGCGGATGTAGGAGCTACGCCGACAGTCACCGACGTAGCCACGACGCTGAACGCTCTGCTTGCGTCCTTGCGTGCGGCGGGGCTTTTGGCAACCTGATCCGCGCACTTTAAAATGCGACGCGCGATGCGCGTCGCATTACATAATAAGCATTTAAAGTGTTGTTTTTGAACGATAAAGTGTTTATTTTGCGAAACAATCCGTTTTCTGTGCCGACGCGTGACGGGCGGCTTTATTTTTCTGTCCTATTCGACAGAGAAGAAGTCTATCATTCTCGCCAGCTTTTGCTCGGCGGTCTTTTTGTTGACCTCGAATATCAAAGTAGGCGGTATAGTGGTCGTCATCACGACACTACTCGCGTTGTCTGCGACAGCGCGCATAAGCAGTTCGTTTTTGAACACGTCCGCGTCGTAAAAGTTTGCGCCCGCTCCGTTCTTGTTGATGACTACGCGAGACACGTCAAAGCGCGCCGCGAGGTTTTTAAGCAAGGCTATATTTATAAGGTTTTCAAGAGGCACGTCCACAGGTCCATACACCTCGGCGAGCTCGGCAACGAGCGCGTCCCTTGCCGCCTTGGTGCGTATCTCGGATATGCGCTTATACACCCTCAACTTGTCGCGGCTGCTGACGTAGCCGTCGCTGATAAACGCCATTGCGTCCACTCGCATTTCGACGTCGCGCTCGGGCTTGCGGACTACGCCCGTCTTTATCTCCTGCACGGCTTCGTCGAGGAGTTCGAGATACATTTCGTAGCCTACCTTTTCGATATGACCGCTCTGCTCCGCGCCGAGCAGCGTCCCCGCGCCGCGTATGGAAAGGTCGGACATCGCAACTCTGAATCCGCTGCCTATCTCGGTATTTTCAAGCAAGGTTTTAAGCCGCTTTTCTGCGGTAGCGGTGAGCGTGCCGCTTTCGGGCAGAGTGAAGTATGCGTGCGCGAGCGCGCCTCTGCGCCCCACTCGTCCGCGCAACTGATAGAGTTGCGACAAGCCGAAGTTGCCGCTGTCTATGACGATAAGCGTGTTTGCGTCGGGTAGGTCTATGCCGTTCTCGATTATCGTAGTCGCAACCAGCACGTCGTATTGCTTATCGTAAAAGGCGCTCATTCTCTCTTCGAGCTGACCTGCGGGCATCTGTCCGTGCGCGGTGATAATGCGAGCGCCGTCCACAAGCCCCGCGAGCCTGTCGGCAAAGGGTTTCAACCTCTCTATATCGTTAAGCAGTATGAGCGTCTGTCCGCCCCTTGCTATTTCGCGGGTGATAGCGTCTACGCAAATCGCGTCGCTGTATGACACGACGTAAGTCTGTATTGGCAATCTGCCCTGCGGAGCGGTTTCGAGCATGGATATATCCCTAAGCCCCGACAGCGACATATTGAGAGTGCGCGGAATAGGCGTCGCCGATAGCGTAAGCACGTTGACAAGCGGATATTTTTCTTTGAGTTTCTCCTTATGCTCCACGCCGAAGCGCTGTTCCTCGTCGAGCACGAGAAGCCCGAGGTCGTAAAACTCCACGTTTTTGGATAACACTTTATGGGTCGCTATGACGATATGCGCGCTTCCGTCTTTCAAGTCTTTTAACAGTTTTGCGTTTTCGGCGGAGCTTTGAAGCCTCGTAAGCAGACCGCACCTTATGCCGAACGGCTTTAACCTATCCACGAGATTTTCATAGTGCTGTCTTGCAAGTATCGTGGTCGGAGCAAGCAGAACGGCTTGCTTTCCGTCGAGCACGGTTTTGAACATAGCGCGGAACGCAACCTCCGTCTTGCCGAAACCCACGTCGCCTACGACAAGTCTGTCCATAATGCGCCCCTGCTCCATATCCTGCTTGATTTCGGCAATGGCTTTGAGCTGGTCGTCGGTTTCGACGTACTCGAAAGAGTCCTCGAACTCCTTTTGCCAGACTGTGTCCTCGGAGTATTTATATCCCTTTTGCTTTTCGCGCTTGGCGTACAGCTCCACGAGATTGACGGCGAGCTTGCGCACGGATTTTTTAACTCTTTCCTTTTCGCGCTCGAACTCCTTTCCGCCGAGTTTATTGAGAGTCGGATTTTCCTCGCCGACGAACTTTTGCAGGTTATTCATCTGGTCGGTGGCGACGTAAAGCGTATCTCCGTCGCGGTATTTGAGCACGATATATTCGCGCTCGAACTCCCCCGATTTCATGCGCGTAGTGCCCTCGCAAAGTCCTACGCCATGCACGCGATGCACTACATAATCCCCCGCTTTTGGTGCGCTAAACTGCCGTTTTTGCGAAATGACGCTCTCGGCGCGCTTTTTGCCTATGCACTCGGACACGCCGATTATGACAGCCTTCGCCGCGGGATAAATCACGCCCGTATCCACTTTGAGCGGAGTCACGAGCACGCTCCCGTCGCCCTCGCCGTCCTCGCTGAACTCGGCGCTTATCTCGTCCTCTCTTAGGCTTTCGGCAACGCCCTTTGCCCTCTCTGAGTTGCCGCAGGCAAATATGACTTTCGCCCCGTTTAGCATAAACGCCTTAACGTCGTTTGCAACCGCGCTCGGGTCGAGATAGTATTTCGTCACTGCCTTGGTTTTGGGTTCTAAAACGTAGGTTGGGTCGAAAAGCGGATTGTTTAAACTCATCGACGAAAAACTCATCTTGCGCGCATTGAACAACTGCCGTCTAAGCTCGTGCACGGTGATATACGCCTCGCGGTGCAAGGGCAAAATTTCGCCGCCGTCCGTGAGCGTCTTTATCCTACCCTCGAACTCCTTTGCAAGGATATTGAGCTTGTCGAACACCACTTTCGGCTCGTCGAAGATTACGAGCGTAGTCTCTCCGTCGTCGAGATATTCAAGCAAAGTCTGCTGTCCGTCCATAAACGGCAGCGCCCACACCGCCGAAGCGTTGCACGCGCCGACTCTAATGCCCTCCCTCGCCTCCGCGCAGTTTTTGCTGTCGAGATAGGGCTTCATCGCCGCGAGCGCGTCGTTTAAAATATTCTCGTCGGCAAGAATGTCGCTCATAGGCGGAAGCGTCAGTTTTTCCACCTCGTTAGACGACGCCATGCTTTCAACGTCGAATACTTTTATATCTTCTATTAGCTCGTCGAAAAAGCCGACGCGATAGGCGATTTTAGAGGGCGAATACACGTCGAGAACGTCGCCGCGCAAAGAGAACTCGCCCACGTCGCCTACGACGTCGCGGCGCACGTAGCCCGCAAGCGCAAGCCTGTCGGCAAGTTCGACGGGAGATATAACGTCCTCCTTTTTTATCGTGACGGCGTATTTTTCGACGAGCCGTCTCGACGGAAAATGCTGTAACAGACTGTCCGCGCAAGTGACTACTATATCCACGTCGCCGCCGTTAAGCGCGACGAGCGTATTCATGCGCTCCAACATATTGTCCTGCGTAAAGCCCTTTCTCGACATCAGCATATCGTCTCTGTAAGGAAGATAGCAAACGCGCGCGCCCCAGCTTGCGAGCCTGCCCGCAAGACTTTTTGCGCCGAGCGCGTCTGCGGTCACTACGAGCCTGCGGCAGTTTAGCGCGCTTATGATATGCGCCTTAGCGCCGTCCGTCACGCGCAAAACGGAAACCGCCGACAGCTTTGGGTCGGACAAGCGCTTTGCGCCCGCGCCTTCGAGTTTTGCCAGCTTTTCGCCTAAATTTTTAAGTTGTAAAATGCTTGGAATTTTCAACGTATTTATCCGATTATGCGTTTTATTGCGTTATTTTGTATAGTTAAACGCCCTATTTTGCGTATATTGACGTTTAACGTCTGTTTAGTTTTTCCTGCACGCGACAAAGCGGAGCTCCGCTTATTAGCTCCGCAAGCGCGACCGCGCCGCCGTCAACGGCGGCTTTTATATCGCCTTGATATTTATAGTCTATCTTTGAAAGCACGAAATCTAAAAGCGCAATCTGTCCGCCCGCAAGCTCGGGCGTTCTTGTGCCGACGCGCAGTCTGAAAAAGTTTTGAGTGCCGAGTTCGAGCACGATATTTCTCATTCCGTTGTGCGTGCCCGCGCTCCCTTCCTCGCGCAAGCGCAGTTTGCCGAGGGGCAAATCCACGTCGTCGTAACACACGATGAGCTCGCTCGTCTCGTCAACGTCGTAGGCGCGCACGAGCTTTTTAACCGCCTCGCCCGACAGGTTCATATAGGTCTGCGGCTTTGCGACAATAACGCCCGCCTTTTTGCACTCGGCAATCTTTGAGTCGCACGCGTCCTTTGAAAACTTTCCGCCGAGCTTGCGCGCAAGCGCGTCCGCAACCTCAAAGCCGACGTTGTGATAGGTGTTTTTGTATTTTGCGCCCGGATTGCCCAAGCCCACTACGAGTATCATACACACTCCTAAGCAGGCGGGCGAAGCCTCAATCCTGCAATTTGGTTTTTGTCTTTGTATCCTGCCGCACGCGCCCGATTGTAAATGAGCTGTCGCACACGTCGCGCGTGACGGTCGTGCCCGCCGCGATAAATGCGTTGTCACCGACGACCACGGGCGCGATGAGATTTGTATTTGCGCCGAGGAAGCACTTGCTTCCGACGGTGGTTTTATGCTTTTCCTTGCCGTCGTAGTTGCAAAACACCGTCCCGCAGCCCACGTTCGTACCCTCTCCGACCTCTGCGTCGCCGACGTAGCTGAGATGCGAGGCTTTCACTCCGCCTGCGAGGCGGGAAGCCTTGACCTCTACGAAGTCGCCTATGCGGCACCCCTCGCCGATTTGCGCGCCGCGAAGCCTTGCAAACGGTCCGACCGTCGCGCGCGCACGCACGCACGAATCCGCTATATGGGACATTTCCACGCACGCGCCGCTTTCCACCACGGAGTTGCGCACGTAAGACGCGCCCACTTTTGCGTCGCGCTTGATTACGCTGTCGCCCTCGATACGCGAAAAGGGCAGGATTTGCGCACCCGACTCGATTTTTACGGTATCGTCGATGAACACCGTCGTCTTATCGACGATATTCACGCCCGCAAGCAGATGAGCGTCGAGTATCCTGTCTTTTAAAAGATTATACACCATATTATAGGATTTTGCATCACCTAACTTCAAAAAGTCGTCGTCGGAGACGAAAATTCCCTCGTCGGCGGCGTCGCCTATGCGAATGAACGACATAGAGTCCCTCGCGCCGAGCCTAACGGATTTTATATTTTTATGGCGCATAAGCGCGATAAAGTGCTCCACCGTCTTTCGCCTTAGGAGCGGAGTGTCGAGGGTAAGCGCGACGTTTATCGCGTCGGGAAGAAAATATTTTTCGGGCGAACTTAGATATACTTCCTCTTTGACGATGCGACTGCCTGCCGCGTCAAAGACGGCGAACTCCCTCAAAATATACTCCTCGGCTCTGCGTCCGAGTATCGAACGCTTTGCATTTTCGGTTTCTATGAAAACTATATTGAACTTGTCCATACCTACAATATATTAAAATTTTTCAAAATACTTGCAGGAATTATGTCACCGTTTTTTGGGAGAATATTTGACATAATAATTTCCGTTTGGAGTTTTTTGGATTTATTATGCAGGCGAAGGGCGACTTGCAACGACAGCCGAAGCCAAACAACTATTAAGGGAGAATTATATATGGACAAACAGAAAAAGGAAAAACTTGTTGCAATCATCGTCACTACACTCGTAACGCTTGCGGTATCGATAGTCGCCTGTCTATTCGGAATAGACCCCGATAAACTTCTGCCGACGAGCGAATTTGCCTCACAGTCAACCGTTTGCGCCTATGACGCATAACGAAAAACGCACTAAACGTTAAGGCGCACTCTCTACTTGTTTCGCGCCAAGGCACGTCGCCCTTCACCTCAATATCATTTCCCTTATAGTTGCGAAAGCGGGAGGAATTTTCCTCCCGCTTTCGCGTAGCCCCGACGTGATTGCAATTCGGTTTTTATTATTCGATTGCCGTCGGATTTGAATTATGCTCTTTACTTTCTTAGCTCCGCTGTCTTTTCG
Source organism: Bacillota bacterium (assembly GCA_023665365.1). Classification (GTDB taxonomy): domain Bacteria; phylum Bacillota; class Clostridia; order Christensenellales; family CAG-917; genus CAG-475. The sequence goes on along the minus strand of JAMPEA010000002.1, from coordinate 89,785 downwards.
CCTCGCGCTTGGATTTGAAAAAGTCGGACAGAAGTTTTGCGCACTCGTCCTTTAAAAATCCGCCCGCGACCTCGATGTTGTGATTGAAAAGCCCCTCTTCAAGCAGGTTGACCTTTGACCCGCACGCGCCGCTTTTTTCATCGTACGCGCCGAAGTACAGCGAGCGTATGCGCGAATTTATCATCGCGCCCGCGCACATGGGACAGGGCTCCAAGGTGACGTAAAGCTCGCAGTTTTCAAGCCACCAGTTGCCGAGGAGTTTTGCGCCCTTTTCAAGCACAATCGTCTCGGCGTGACGAAGCGCGTTGTTTTCGCGCTCCTTTTCGTTGCCGCTTTCCGCCAAAATAACGCCGTCCTTGACAAGCACCGCGCCAACGGGCACTTCGTCGAACTGCGCGCATTCTCTTGCGACATCTATTGCGCGGAGCATAAATTTTTCGTCATACATAATTCACCTATCGGCAGTTTATATATCGTAAAACGCACTTAAAGTGCGGATTGTGCAAATTTGCGCGTTTATACTATTTGTTGTAGGGTGTCCCTGCGATTATGGTAAGCGCGCGATATATCTGCTCGCAAAGGACGACGCGGAACAACTGGTGCGGAAGCGTGATTTTGCCAAACGAAATCACTTTGTCCGCTCGGCTTCTCAACTCGTCCGTGTGTCCGTGACTGCCGCCTATCAAAAAGGAGATTTCCTTTGCGCCCTCCACGCCTTTTGCGCTTATGAGCGCAGCGAGCGCCTCGCTCGTCACCTGCTCCCCTATGCCGTCCATGGCTACTATATATCCTTTCGCTCTGTCGAGGAGCGCGGCGCTCTCGATGCGCTTTTGCTCCTCCGCCGACTTGCCGCTCGGCGCGTCGGGAAGCTCGATTATTTTTAAGTCGCCGAAGCGGGAGCAACGTTTGACGTACTCCTCGACCGCGTCCGCAAAATATCTTTCCTTTATCCTGCCTATCGCTATGATATTTATCCTCATCGCAGCAGCCCCCATACAAGGCTGAACGTCGTTGCGCCTACGCCGATAACCACCGTCAGTATAAACGGAATATCCTTATATACGGGCTTCACTCCCTCGACGGGAGCGAAAGGACGGGGGTCGATAATCCCGTCTTTGACCGCGTTCTTGCGCATTGCATAATATATCAACGCCATAAGCGCCGCGCACACGATAACTATAACTATGCCGACCGCAAGCCCTGCGTAAGACCCGTAAATCCAATTTTCTATGACATTTATAAAGGATAAAAATCCGCCGTTTTGCCCGACGTACTCGCCGACGACGGACACGGCGTTATTCAAAAAGTGCATGAAAATTCCTGGGAATATCGAACCTGTGTAGTACATTGCAAGCGCCATACAAGCCCCCGCGAAAAAGGTGTAGCCCGTCTGCGTTATGTTTTGGTGCATAAGCGAAAAGTACAGCGCGCTTATCAGTACGAATTTCCACCCGCACTCGCGATAGCCGGCATACAGCAGTCCTCTATGCGCAATCTCCTCGAACGTCGCGGGGAGCACCGCGACGAGCACAAGCTCGCTAAACAGCACGCCGATACTACTGTAATCCGTGGGCGAGGACGTGCGCACGTAGCCCATAAGCGCAAGCATATTTTGCCACGCAAAGGATATGCCCGAGGACACTATAATCATACATATCGCAAGCGGAAGCACGAGTAGCGCGGTCTTGCCTTTCACCTTTTTTACGCCGAAGTCGCCGAGGAACTTTTTTGCGCCTTCCCGCCGTCCGACAGTGAGAAAGTAAAGGGAAATCGGCATAACGCCGAAAATCATAATCTGAACCATGCAGGAGTAAAATGCGTCGGTGTCGCTCACTCCGAGCGCGGAGTACACGTCGAGCGCAGACGCAATCCTGAGCAGGAGCGACGCAACCACAACGGCGAAATAGATGAAGCCTATGCCGTTGCGCTTTATCATATCAGCCCCGAAATAAACGAATACAGCCAATAGATTACGCTAAGTCCGAGCGCAATCCACACTCCTATCATCGGCTGCGCCTTGCCGAGACAATTCACGTCGTTGGCGCGGTTTAAGACGCGCGTAACGCTCCGCCAGCCCTTGACGGTGAACAGCGACGCGAAAAATTTGAAAAAGCCCTTAATAGGATTTATCTTTGTCTCTTTCGGCAGAATGGGGCTTATGGTGAACTCATCGTAGACAATGCCCGTTTCAACCACTCTGAAATCCCCGTTTTTGTCGCCGAGCCTGTGCAGAATGTAGAAAAGCAAAACGAGCAAAACAATCCCCGCGATTACGCTTGCCGCGCCCGTTAGCCAGTTGAAATAGCCGAGCTCGATATAAATCGCGTCCACCTGCGGCAGATAGTTTGAAAGCGTTATGCTAATAAAATTGTTGAAAAAGTGCACGAGCACCGTAGCCCAAATCGAGCCTGTGAGGATAAGCGTGATTGCCATTGCAAATCCGAGCCCGAACTGATGCACCGTCTGATAGGGGCTTGCGTGCATAAGGCTGAAAAACAGCGACGACATCAAAATGCCAAACCATACGCTCTTTGTAGAAAGCCCGTGAAAGACGTTGCCGCGCATAAGCAATTCCTCGCCGAAAGCGGGAAGCGCCGCCATGACGAGCAAGGACAAAAAGTAAACGCCGACGTTTCCGTCGTTAGGGACGGCAACGCCCGCGCCGTGAAAGTGTATCAAGTCCAAAAACGAACCCCACAGGTTTGCAAGCGGCAAAAATATCAATATGGTTGCGATTGCGATAAACGGAGTGAGCAAAAGCTGTCTGAAATCGCGCGGCTTTTTGATTTTGGCAATCGAAAGCTCGTCCACCTTGCGCGCCTTTGCATATATCAGTACGCTTGCGATAAACGCCGCCTGCATAAGCGCGTAGCCGACCCAGCTTTGCACGCTCATTCCGCCGAACTCCGCGTCCGCCTTGGACAGGATAAGCGACATAAACAGCGACATGATACTTCCGGCGCATATTGCTATAAGATATATTGACGAACTTTCGCTTGCGCCGATAGTTTTTCTCATTTTATTTCAAAGACCTCGCTTTTGCGGTTTTGGTGCGCGATATGCAGGGATATTGCCTTGTCGCTCATACTTTCGAGCGCGTTTTTTATCGTATTAAAGGCACACTCCTCAGTGTTGTTGTTTTCGCTGATATGCCCGAGCAGGAGAGTTTTGACCTTGCTCTGACCGACGAGGCGTTTTACAATCCGAGCAGCAGCGTCGTTGGACAGGTGTCCCTTGTCAGAGAGTATTCGCGCTTTGAGCGGCGGCGGATAATTGCCCTCTTTGAGCATAGTTATATCGTGATTGGCTTCGAGCAAAACGACCTCGCTGTCCTTGATATTGCGAAGCACTCCGAGCGTGGGCACGCCTATATCGGTGGCGATACTACACCTTGCGCCGTCCGACGAAAAGGAGTATGCAAGCGGATATTCTGCGTCGTGCGGAATTCTGAAAGGCTCGACATTTATGTCTCCGACTGAAAATCCGCCCTCGTAATTATCGACGTTCGCCGCATTTTTAAGCGCGCCCTGCCTAAGATATATAGCTCTTGCGGTAAGCGGGTGCGCGTAGATTTTGCAATCCTCTGCGAGCTTGGGGAGCGCCTTGATATGGTCGATATGCTCGTGCGTTATCACCACGCCGTCGAGCATAGACGGTTTTAAGCCGAGCGCGTCAAGCTCCCTACTTAGATGGGAATAGGAAATCCCTGCGTCGCAAAGTAGCGCGGATTTGTCAGAAAGTATTAGCGTGGCGTTGCCCTTACTGCCACTTGCGAGGGATACGAGTTTTAACATATATTTTTACCCCGCAAAACGTCCTACGGGGTTCCCTATGGGGTCCCCGCAAAACGTCCCTGTTTTGTGGGGTTATTCTTCGGGGTCTCCATAAATTGGCAATTTATGGGGTAAATCGGGGTCCCCGCAAAACGTCCCCGTTTTGTGGGGTAAAATCGGGGTTTATTGCATCATCTTATAAGGAATACGCGCGCGATTGTCAAATTTCCGAACCGCGCCTTACTCTCCTCTCCTCCTTATCCTCCTTGCTGTTTAAAAGGATGGAGAACACTATGCTCAATATGAAGTTCAAAGCGCTGACCGAAAGCAGTACGAGGAAGCCAATTTCAAGCTCGGCAATAAACGCCTTTTTGATGAGCGCGTAAATCAGCAAGCCCAAGAAACTGCCCGTAGTGAGGAAGGACAGTATGGATATAATCGGCTTTGGATACTTGCCGATGATTATGCCGAGCAGAGTAAGAATGAGCTGTATGCCAGCAAGCCCCATGACGATGACGTAGATAAGCTGTACGTAGTCCGTCTGGATATTGAAGCCGAAGTCAATCCAAATTTGGATAAATGCGATGACGTTAAACTCCATGATGAGCATATCGCCGATAGCAATCTCCTTGTAGGACAGGAAGAATGGCACAAGGAATAACGCCGTGATGATAAAGGATATAAGCGAGAAAATCCTCGTATAGGAGACCGCTCTCTTCTTTTTGGCGGACTTTGCGCGACGGCGGGGAGCGGTATCGAACTCGGTTGCCTCACGATAGCTTTCTTCCTCCTCGGGGACGTATCCGCCCGCCTGTCTGTTGTCGGTGCGGAGCACGTTGCTATCCTGCGTCATATAGGGCACGACGGCAAGAGGCACGACTATCGGTTGAAGCTGTATCGTGTTGTGCTTGGGCGCAACGATAGGCACAGGTCCGCCGATGCCGACCTGTTTCATAACGGTAACGTCCGAGCCGTAGTCCGGTTGCGGTGAACCGTACGCGTCGGATTCGTAAAGAGGTTCGCCGTCCGCCATATCGATGGTGAGCGGCTCTTCTTGAATATCGACCTCTTCTTGATGTTTTCTTGCCATATATACCTCCTAAGCTGTCGCCATATCATCTGAGATAGCCGTACTTATCGGAGTCGATAAGCGTGCAAATCAGCGACACCAAAAAGTATCCCGCGGCAAACACGATGAGCGAAAACAGTTCGCTCGTCTTATAGCCGTGGATAAAGTCTTGCATAAAGTTTATTTTTGCTATGCCGATAGATTCCGCGCCTACGAGCGACGCGATGAACACCGCAAGCACAGTAAGCAGATATACGCTTGCGCCGACGGTGTATTTTATCGGCTTATACGTTCCCAATATGGAAATCGCGGCTTTTATGAAATTGATTGCAAGGAAGATGAACCCCACCATAAGGATAATGCTCGGGACGTTCAGCGTCCAAATCGCCTTGACAAAATCGCCCTTCCAGCCGAGCTCGGCGGACAGTTTAAACGCCTCGACAATATTGTTTAAAGCCCCGAACTGCCTCGGCACAAACTTGAACGGGAAGTTTTCAAGCCAAACGCCCGTCGCGCCGAATATGTAAGGCAAAAGCATAACCGTCGTGAGCAAAAGCATAATCACGCCGATAATCATATTTTTACTGCGCTTGCGCCTCTTCCACTTTTTGCTTCTGTCCTCGGTTTTGGGCTGGAAGTCGTTAGCGGTATTCGTCCTGCGCTCGTACTCGTCGCTGCTCTCCTGCTCCTCAATCTCGATTTTGGGCGTAATGACAAACTCCTGCTTGATTGCAGGCATAACGTGATAGCTTGAATTGCGTATGGGAGTGGGCGCAAGCCTTATGCCTGCGTCGTCAACCCCGCGATTTTTAGATTTTATATTTTCGTCCGACATTCAAACCTCTTGCGTCAAGTGCGCTCAGTCATTGCTTTCTCAGATGAGTTTGTTTTTCTTCTCGCGTCTGCCGCGCGAAGATTTGCTTTCAGCCTGCTCGTCCTGCGACGGCTGGGCGATAGGTCCTTGCGGTATCTCGGGAGAATACTGCATAAGCGGTTGCTCCTGTGTCACGTAAGGCACAAACGCCACCGGCTGTACGATAGGAGGCATCTGCCTGCGCATCTCCTCTTGATAGCAATACTCGCCGTAGTCCATAGGCGCGCCAGCCTGTTGCGCCGCGTACTGCGGAGCTTGCGGAGGATAGGGATAAGGCGGTTGATAGGGCGCGTAAGGAGGATATGGCGGATAGGGATAGCCGTATTGCGGATATTGCGGACGACCCGAAAAATCCGCGGGCGGCTCTTTTGCGTCCTGCTCGACGGGCTTTTCGCTTGCGGCGGTCTGCTCGGTCGCGGGCTTTGCGGTTTTCGCCTCGAACTCCTCTATCGAGGGGATAGTATCGCGCTTCAAGTCCTCCTCGGGCGCGGGAATTATACGCTGTTTTCGCTTGACGGGCGGACTCTGCTTGATTTTGTTTTTCGCAAGCAACAAAAGCGCGCGAGCCTTATTGCGTCCGCAGTTGGTGCAAGCCGTCGCCGTGAGCGGATTTATCGTGCCGCACGCGGGACAGACGTAAGTCTCGGTCTCTATATCGTCCTCGTCGATTTGCGAGTAGGGGTCGGCATAGTAGCGCGAATAGTCTTTTAGCGACACCGACACCTTTTTCAACTGCTCTACGTCCTCTGCGCCGAGCTCGTTGATTTTATCCTTGTACGCTTCGAGCGTGCTGAGCTTGTGCGAATAATCCTCCTCGCACTTCGCCTTATAACGCTCCACTTCCTTTATGGCTTCTTCCTTTTCCTCGGCAACCTTTGCGCGCTTTTCGGCGATTTCCTTATCCACCGCCGCCATTCTGTCGCGCTCCATATTGTCAAGACGCTTTTTCGCCTTGCGCGCGTCGAACATATCGCTATCCGAGTGCGTTTCGCTGTTTATGTTGATTGGCGCGCCGCAGGATACGCAATATTTTGCGCCCGGCAGATTTCTCGCGCCGCACACTTCGCAGACGGGCTTGCGCATAACGGACAAAATCCCGCCGCAGCGAGCGCAATATCTGCTCCCCGCGCCGTTCTTCGTGCCGCATATGGGACAAACGGTCTCGTAGTTTTCAACTACGTCCGCGCCGCATTTTCCGCAAAATGCCTGCCCTTGTTTCACTTCGTTTCCGCAAATCTTACAAACGAACATTTTATTCTTTGCTCCTTTCTCTACATAGCGAGCATCGTGTACTTTAAATAAAGTTTCCCACCCCTTCCCTGCGGGCTTTCCCCTCCCGCAAGAATATAGACGGTTGCGGTAGCTACCTCTTTCCCTATCAAGCAAACATTGCTTGTGGGATGGGAAGTCGGCGCGCGCACGCCTGTTATCGTCTCCTCATTATGCCACTCGTTCGCGGAAATTAAAACAACATTTTCCGCTCACTTGTACTTGTGCACGCAGTAGAGGTGCGACACGATTGAGCCTTTGGCTAACAATCGCTACACCCCAACTGCGTCTGGTGCTTGGCACTCCCTTCCTCCGCGCCCTGCGCGTCGCGCTTCGAACTCAGTTTTCGTCGTGTAACACCCTATCAAGCCGACGTTGTTCTAAGCTCCGCAAAAAGTGTTTGTCGCACTCACACTCTATCAAATCTCATTCCCCCTTAAAGAATAAGGGGGCACGGGGGTTTTGAGGAGTTTTCAGGTAAGGGGGTTCATAAGGGGGTATAGGGCGGACTCGGAAAACAGCCCTTACCCCCTTAATTCCCATACTGTTTTGTTTACAGCACGAGGTTATCATTTCTCACACTTTTGTTTTAAACTTCGTAACGAGTATACGTCGTGTTCACACCCGCTCAAAGTTTTCGTTCCGCACAACTAAACATTCGGCGCAATTTTATAGCTGTCTTTTAGTCCGACTATGCTATTAAACTCGTTGTCCTCGTTGCGCTTGATAAAGTAGCCCTCTCGCAAAAACTGGAAGCGCGTATGCACGGGTGTGTCCGCAACCAGCTTCTCCGCCTTGCCTTTGAGCACCGTAAGCGAGTTGGGATTGAGCCTGTCCATATAGTCGCCGTCGCCGTCCTCAATGAGATAGTCGAACATATTCAGCGTGACGTCAACCGAGTCGTTTGCGCTCACCCAATGTATAGTGCCTTTGACCTTCATATTTGCGCCCTCTTCGCCCGACTTCGTGCCCTCGATATAATCGACGTGCACGGCGACGACGTTGCCGTCGCCGTCGAGTTCGCAACCGCTGTACTTGACGATATAAGCGCCTTTGAGCCTTACTATTCCGTCCGGCTTCAATCGGAAGTATTTGGGCGGAGGATTGAGCGAAAAGTCGTCCTGTTCTATGTACAGTTCCTTAGAAAAGGCGACGGCGTGTACGCCCGAGCCCTCCTTTTGGGGATTGTTTTCGATATACATTTCCTCGGTTTTGCCCTCGGGATAGTTGTCGATAATGAGTTTCAGCGGCTTAGTGACCACCATTGCGCGAGTGGCGTTGGCGTTTAAGTCCTCGCGGACGCAGTGCTCCAAAATGGAAATATCCACTTCGCTATCCGCCTTTGCCACGCCTATGCGCGCGCAGAAATCGCGTATCGCGGCGGGAGTGTAGCCTCTTTCGCGTATGCCCGACAGCGTGGAAAGCCTCGGGTCGTCCCAACCCCAAACGATTTTTTCGTCCACGAGCTTCTTGATAAAGCGCTTGCTCATCACCGTATGCGTGAGGTTGAGCCTTGCAAACTCAATCTGCCTCGGACGCGGGTCAAAGCCGCAGTTTAGCGTAACCCAGTCGTAAAGCGGACGGTGATTTTCAAACTCCAACGAGCAAAGCGAGTGCGATACGCCCTCAATTGCGTCCTCTATGGGGTGCGCGAAGTCGTACATGGGATATATGCACCACTTGTCCCCCGTATGCGGATGCGTCGCGTGGCAGATGCGATAGATAACGGGGTCGCGCATATTGATATTGGGCGACGACATATCTATCTTTGCGCGGAGCACCTTTTCGCCGTCGGCGAACTCGCCCGCCCTCATGCGCTTAAACAAATCGAGATTTTCCTCGACGCTTCTATTTCTATAAGGGCTCTCTGTGCCCGCAATGCCGAAACTGCCGCGAGTGGAACTTATCTCGTCCGCACTCAAATCGCAGACGTAAGCCTTGCCGTCCTCTATCAGCTTGACGGCGCACTCGTACATTTTCTCGAAATAGTCGCTCGCGTTAAAGAGGTTGTCCCACTTGAAGCCGAGCCACTCTATATCGCGCTTTATGCTCTCCATATACTCCACGTCCTCCTTTGCGGGATTGGTGTCGTCGAAGCGGAGATTGCATATGCCGTTATACTTTTCCTTTACGCCGAAGTTGATGCACAGGGCTTTGGCGTGCCCTATGTGCAAGTATCCGTTGGGCTCGGGCGGAAATCGCGTGACGATTTTATCCGCTTTGCCCTCGGCGAGGTCCTGCTCGATGAAGTCTTCGATAAAGTTTTTTGAGTCCATATCAACCCTTATATCGCCCTCCGCACATATAGTGCAGATTGATTTCGTTTGAATACGCTTCCATATTTCCGTTTACGACCTCGAAGCCGAACTTTTCAAACTCGGGTTTTTCTCCCTCGACGCGCAGTCTTATCGGCGCGCCCTCGATGAGCTTGAAAAACATAGCGTGCAAAAAGAAAGTTTTATCGCCCTCGTCCACTCCGTCCGCAAAGAAAATCCTTTCGATTATCCCGACGGGCTCGTCCTCGATGACGATGCGCATGCGCCATAGCGCGACGGGAGTTTTTTCGTCGTACATGACGAAGTTGCTCCCAAACGGCTCGCCCTCTACGCCGAGCGCACGGTAAATTTCACGCGCGTCGGAGTTGTTTTCAAATCTTACGGTAAGCATATTATAAATAATATAAAGCTAAAAAGAAAGTATGTCAAGAATGTTACGCACCCAAATATTGGAATCAATATCTTGTGTTTGTATAATTTGTTTGCAACTAAATTTAGAAAAATTAGTTGTATTTCACGCTAAGCAGGTGTAGCCCGTGGGGTGGGAGGGTTTTTCCGACCAAAGTTCGGTCGCAGGTAGCAAGGGCAATTTTAAGGTCGTCGGTCGTCAGTTTGCCCATGCCCATATAGACGAGAGTGCCCGCGATGATGCGCACCATATTATACAAAAAGCCGTTGCCCGTGACGCTTATCTCCACCGTGCAGTCGAATATCCGCCCGTCTACGCCGTCGTCCTTATCGCAAACGCCCTCGCCGAACACGCCGTCAATCCTTTCAAGCGGACTCACCTTTATATCCACGCCGTACACGGTGCGCACGGTGTTTTTTATTACGCTCCCCGTAGCCTCGAAGCACTTGAAATCGTGCTCGCCCTCGATGACGCTTGCGCCCTCGCGCATCACGTTTAAATCGAGAGGGACGACGATATGCTCGTGCGTGCTTTCGAGCATAGGTCGCGGATGACGGCTGAGATACAGCTTGTAACAATAGGTCTTTTTCTTTGCCGAGAAGCGCGCGTTGAAATCGTCGGGCGCGACCTCGCAGGACAGCATACTTATATCGCTCGGGAGGCAGCTATTCACCGCAAACGGGATTTTATCTGTCGGAATCGACGTATTAACGTCAAAATGCACCACTTGCGCAAGCGCGTGAACGCCCGCGTCGGTGCGCCCGCTCGCCGTTGCGGACACCTCCTCGCCGAACGCCTTGCTCATCGCTTTTTCAAGAGTCTCCTGCACGCTAAGCCCGTTTAGCTGTCGTTGCCAGCCGACGTAGTTAGCTCCGAAATAGGAAATCACCGCAACGTATCTCATAACAACTCTCCGAAAATCATATAGTCAATATCAATGCCCACCGTGCGGAAATAGTATCTGTCAAGCAAGATGACGGTGAAATATCCCGCGATAAATATAAACGCAACGAGGTCGGCGATGCCGAGCTTTGCCTTTTTCATCTTGGTGCGCTTGTCGGTGGCGTTATAGCACCTTGCGTCCATAGCGAACGCGAGTTCGTCCGCGCGCCTGAACGAGTTTACGAAAAGCGGAATGAGCACGGGGAGCAACGTCTTAGCCCTCGCAAACAGATTGCCCGTATCGAAGCTCGCGCCCCTCGCTTTTTGCGCGGAGATAATCTTGTTGGTCTCCTCGAAAAGGGTCGGGATAAAGCGAAGCGCGATGCTCATAATCATTGCGATGTCCCTCACGGGTACGCGAATTAGTTTGAGCGGAGTCATAAGGCTTTCAAGCCCGTCGGCAAGCTCGACGGGAGTTGTCGTAAGCGACAGCAACGACGCACCCGAAATCAACAAAACGAGCCTTAAAACCATCTTTATAGTAGTATGAACCCCCGTTTTGGTGATTACAAGGCTTCCGCTTTGCGCCAAAACTTCGCCGTCCTTGATGAAAAACAGGTTTATAATCGCCGTGAACAGCACGATGAAAAGTATGCCTCTGACCGACTTTAAAACGGATATTATAGGCAGTTTTGCAAACGCGATTACGACGATAAGCACCGCAAGCGTAAGCATAAATCCGAAGTAGGAGTTTATAAAGAAAATCGCAATCACAAACAGCAGAGTAAGCAAAAGTTTGACCCTTGCGTCAAGCCTGTGCACGGGCGAGTCGGATGGATAATACTGTCCGAAAGCAACGTCCTTAAACATCGCGCTCCCTCCCGTCGAACCGCTCGCCGCTGAATGCGTCGTATTCCTCCTCACAGTCGAAGTCGTTATCCGCGCTTACAGCCTCCGCCGCCTTTTTTGCCCTCAACTTGCCGAGTTCTTGCGCAAGCCCGTCCATAGTCACAATATCCGTCGGCAAGGCTATTCCCCTTTCTTTAAGCGTATCCGCAATCCGCGTGGCAGTAGGCAAATCAAGCCCCGCGTCCGCGATTAAGCGGCGGTTGCCAAACACCTTTTTAGGAGCGCTGTCGGCAACGACCTCACCGTCTTTAAGCACTATTATCCTATCGGCGAGCATCGCCATATCGTCCATATTGTGCGAGACGATTATGACCGTCGGCGATACCTCTCTTTGCAGTTTTTTGACGAGCGCAAGTATCTCCTCTCGCCCTACTGGGTCAAGCCCCGCAACGGGCTCGTCGAGCACGAGCACCTTGGGCTCCATTGCAATAACGCCCGCAATAGCGGCTCGGCGTTTCTCTCCGCCGCTCAAATCGAAAGGACTGCGCTCGGCAAACTTGTCGTAGTCAAGCCCGACCACTTCGAGCGCGCGGCGGACGCGTCTATCTATCTCGTCCGCTTCAAGTTTCATATTTTTAGGTCCGAAAGCCACGTCCTTTGCCACCGTCTCGCCGAATAGCTGATACTCGGGATACTGAAAGACCATTCCCACTTCAAAGCGCACTTTTTTGAGAGTTTTTTTGTCGGATAGGGACATTCCGTTTACTACGACGGAGCTATGCTTTTTATCCTGCAACTTGATTAAGCCGTTTAGATGCTGTATAAGCGTGCTCTTTCCGCTGCCCGTCGCGCCTACAAGCCCCACGAACGAGCCTTCTTCGATTTCAAGATTTACGTCTTTGAGCGCGCGCTTCTCGTAGGGAGTTTTCGGAGAATATACGTAATTAAGATTTTTTATTTCAATATACGGCATATTTCCTCCACAAGCTCCTGCTCGGTCGTGATAGCGCCGTCAATCTCGAAGCCCTCGGCGATAAGCGAGTTAGCAAGCCGAGCGACGGGCGGAAGCGTAAGCCCGCACGCTTCGAGCTGTCCCGACTTGAAAATTTCTTTCGGCGTGCCGTCCATAGCGATACGCCCTTTGCGGAGCACGACTATTCTATCGGCGAGCACGGCTTCTTCCATATTGTGCGTAATGTTGATGACTGTGATGCCGTCCTTATTCAGCCGCCGCGCGATGTCCATAATCTCCTTGCGCCCGTTTGGGTCGAGCATAGAGGTGGACTCGTCGAGTATGAGTATCTCGGGCTTCATTGCGAGCACTCCCGCGATAGCGACGCGTTGTTTTTGTCCGCCGCTCAGCTTGGAGGCGGTGCGCGTGCGATACTCGCTCATTCCCACGGCTTCGAGCGCGTAGTCAACCCTCTCGATTATCTCCTCGCGAGGAACGCCGATATTTTCAGGTCCGAAAGCCACGTCGTCCTCGATTATGGTTGCCACCATCTGATTGTCGGGATTTTGAAAGACCATTCCCGCTTTCTTGCGGATTTCAAAGGTGTTAGCCTCGTCAAGCGTATTTAGTCCATCTATGAGCACCTCGCCGTCCGTGGGCGTAAACAGCCCGTTGAGCAACTTTGCAAGCGTACTTTTGCCGCTCCCGTTCATCCCGACGAGCGCGACAAACTCGCCCTTGTCTATCGCAAGCGACACGTTTTTGAGAGCCTTGACGTTGTAGCCCTCCTTGACGGGATAAGAATAGCTCACCCCTTTTAACTCTATCTGAGGCATAAGCGGATTATAGCATATAGATTGCGCGTACGCAAATAAAAACCTTGTAATTTAGCGATAGGCGCGAGTACTATCCTGCAAAAAACTTGTAATTTAGATGCAGTACGCGAAAGGGGCGATTTTTTATCTCGCCCAGTGTACTAATCGTACACGACGAGTAAAAAATCACCCCTGACAAAGTAATGCGCTAAATTACAAGTTTTTTTCTGTGAAGGCGAGGTTCACCCCCATAAACTCAAACCTAAAAAACAAGCACATATCGCCTTTACTGTTTTCGGTCACGTCAAACACGCAGTAGGGTTGAGTGGCGTCGTTTGCGCCGATTGCGCTGACGTAGATTGCCTTATGCTTTTTGCCGTCCGTGCCTTTGACGTCCTTGACATAGTATTGGCTGTCGAAAGTGAGCGTAAGCTGGGTATCGGCGGGGATTTTGTCAAGCAAGTCGGCGGGAAGAGCCATATTATCGGCTACGTAGGCAAGTATTTCCTTAACGCCCTCGTCGTTGTAGTCGAGACCTGTGATATTGAAGCCGAGCCCGTCGTGTATGAGGTTGAGCGCGCCTGCCAAGTCTGCGTCGCTTAGCTCCGCCTTAAAGCCGGGGAACATAGGCTCCATATAGCTGTCAATCATACCCTCTATCTCGACGCCCGAAATCATTGCATTGAGCTTATCCCTATCAAAATCTATCTGGAATTGATTTAAAAGATTAAACAAGCTGTCGAGCGTCTCGCCGAACAAGCCCGCCGCCGTCTGAATTTGACCGTGCATTTTGCCGTCGGAAGTGAACTCCAAGTAGGTGTTGTTGCTATCCGTCACCACAGGCAGAGCAAGCGCAAGCAGACCCGATGAAATATGAATATCCCCTATGTTTAGGTTGGTGTTTTTTGTGTTTATATTGAAGCGCACGGTTTTTGAGAAAGAGGTCTTTTTGTTGTTTGTGACGTAGCTTCCCTCCTGCACGACGGGCGTATATCCGTCGATAGCGTCAAAGTAGGCAAGAGTCACGTCGAGATATTTCTCCGCTGAGTTTATAGCCGCGATTGCCGCATCCGCGTCGAAGCCGTCGATATTTTTAAACAGGCGGTTGATTTGGTCAACTCTTAACGCCTTGTAGTTTGCAAGCGCATTGGGAGAGGACACCTTCATCTCGTCGAGCAAATCCTGCGTCATGCCCGCGATGACCGCGTGCCCGAGGTTGGAGGGGTGCGTCCAATCCGCATAGATGAGCTTTCTGCCGAGGCTGTCCTCGCTGAGATTTACGCTGTTATCGGGATTTTTTCTGAGCTCCACAACCTCTTGGAAAGCCTCGCTTGCGTCGAGCACCTTAAACGCGCCCTCGTGTGAATCAAGGTATCTGTCGAGAATGCCGTTGAGCTTGCCGAGCAGATAATCCGCGAGCTTTCTATACTGCGCCATCGTTGCGATGGGGTCGCCCTCCGCACCGAACCTGCCGTCGTCGATAATCTCGGCAAGTTTTGCCTTTGCGCCGTCCGTCAGATGCTTCGAGCCCTCGAAGAAGGGATTGTATACCTTTTGGAAAACAATCGTCGCGTCGGGATTGAGCGCTTTTAACCTGTCCACAATCTTACAAATGTCATCGTAGGTGGGCGGAAAGTCGAATTCGACGGGTTCGCCATTCGGGTCGTCAACGGAGTCTCTGTACAGCGGCTCGTCAATGCTTCCGTCTTCAAGCGCGTTGATGAGCGTCTTGTCCTCGGCGTTCTCGGCTGTCTTGCCCGCCTCGTACTTCGCCTCGAACTCGGGGTCGGCGACTTCGAGGAGCATAAGCCCTATGTTATACTGCAAGACGTTGTTGCCAAGCACGGATACGTGTATCATATCCGCCTGCTTGATATGCGATTTCATAAGCACGGCGTTTTCGTCGTCGCGGCTAATCATTTCCAAGAGTCCGTCGCCGCTGACGATGCCCGTAGAGGTCTTGTGTCCGGAGACGGAATGGTTATAATATCTAAATCCGTTCGTCTTGCCGACAATCGCATAATAGCCGTAATTGTCGCGCTCGCTGAGCGGCGACGGACCTATCAGCGCCTCGGCGATGCTGTCGCCGAGATACACAATAGTATATCTGTCATCCCCGCCATTGTTGCACGCGACGAGTCCGAAAGCCAACGTCGCCACAAGCGCGACAATCAACAAAATGCCGATGAACTTTCTTTTCATAAAATCCCCCATATAGGTCAAAGATAAACTACACTTGTACATTTTATATCAGAAAAATCCATTTGTAAACTTAAAAAGGCAAGTTGTACAAATTAAACTTCTTCCACAAAGCAGACGGCTTTCATCTTCTGCTCGCTTAGGGGTCTGTCGTTGCGGTCGGTGGGGACGGAAGCGATTTTATCGACGGTCTCGATGCCCTCTACGACCTTGCCGAACGCGGCGTACTGTCCGTCGAGAAATTTCGCGTCCGCGTGGCAAATGAAAAACTGCGACGAAGCCGAATTGTAAAACTGACTGCGCGCCATAGAGATAACGCCTCTTTCGTGCGAAATCGGATTGTTGACTCCGTTGACCCTAAACTCTCCCTTGATAGTCTGCTTGCTTCCGCCCATTCCCGTGCCCTGAGGGTCGCCGCCCTGTATCATAAAGCCCGATATGACGCGGTGGAAAATCAAGCCGTCGTAAAAGCCCTGCGATACGAGATTTTTGAAGTTCTCGACCGTTATAGGCGCTGAGTTCGCGTCGAGTTCCACGACAATACTGTCGCCGCTCGTCATTTCGATTTTGACCAAATCCGTTGTTTTATCTGTTATTTGATACATATAAACCTCCGTTTTTGTTATATATGGTGTTTTTAATTACGCTTTTCCAATGCGTTTGCGACGGCGTGCGCACTGCTCCACGCCCACTGCAAATTATATCCGCCGCAATCGCCGTCTATATCGAGGGCTTCGCCTATCGCGTACGCTCCCGCAACCTTTTTCGACATCAGATTTTTGTCGAATTCGTCCACGTTCAGTCCGCCCGACATAACCTGCGCGAGGCTTGTGTTTCCCAAGCCCTCTATTTTCAGCTCGAAATTTTTGATTGCTCTTGCAAGCGCGCTTATATTCGGCGCGGCTTTATCCTCCGCATTGCACCCCGCAATATCTATGATGCGCTCCTGCAAGCGCGTATGAAACGTGCCCGTCATAAGCTCGCCGACCGTCATATCCGCGTCGCGGCGGCGCAAGATTTCCTCAACTTCGGCAAGCGAAAAGCCCGTCATAAAATCTATGCTCAAAATGTCGCCGACTTTCGCGCGTCCCCGCGCTATCTCGCTCGACGCGTTGAAAGCCGCAATCCCGCTCACGCCGAAGTCCTTGAAAAGCACCTCGCCGATTTCACGGCGGTCGCCTATGCTTACGCCCGCCTTTACGCGCACGCCTTGCAAACCCTTTATCCGCCCTCTTTCCGTCTTGACGGGCACAAGGCTCGGCGTAAGACTGCGCGCTGTGTGCCCAAGCGCGATATATAGACCCGCGCCGTCCCTGCCGAACGTTGCAGGCGAACCAGTCGCCAACACGACGTTTTTCGCCGCAACGTCAAACGCCTTGGTCGTGCCGTCCTCTTTCGCGCTTCCGCTTATATAAAAAATGCCGTCCTCTTTCGTGACTTTCTCCGCAATATGCGAAGTTAATATGCGCGCTCCGTTTTTCGCTACGGCTCGTCTCAGCACGTCGAGCACGGTCGAGGCGCACTCGCTAAAAGGATATATCCGCCCGTCGACAGACTTCGTGATAAGCCCCATCTTTTCAAACGCGACGATTGCGTCGTGAGCGTCAAACTCATCGAGGAACTCCGCGACCGCGCTCGGATTATTATAACGCTCGGCGCGCATATCGAGATTTGTCAGATTGCACTTGCCATTGCCGGTCGCAAGCAGCTTTTTCCCTACGCGCTCGCCGCCCTCGATAATAGCCGCCGACAACCCCTTAGGCAACTGCGATGCCAAAAACAATCCGCTCGCGCCGCCGCCGATTATAACTACGTCAAACATTTCAGCCATAAGCGTATTTTAGCATACGCCAAACGCTTTTGCAATGTCTCGCTATAAAATCCCGCAAAGCGATTTTTTGCAAAATATCTTAAATCGCTTGTCAATATCTTTAAATTAGTGTAGGATATTAGCGTTATGGAGGCGTAGCCCAGTTGGTTAGAGCGCCACGTTGACATCGTGGAGGTCACAAGTTCGAGCCTTGTCGTCTCCACCATAACAAACACGCCGTTGGCGTGTTTTTTTGTTGTAGCCTTTGGCTCGAACTTCGCATTGCTTTTTGCAATGCAGGCAACGTCGTTGCCTTGTGACCCACGGTCACATTGCACGCTTCGCTTCCCAAGTAAACTCGTCGCTCGCTGTAAGGCGAGCCTTGTCTTTTTATCCCCATAAAATAGGAACATTTTATGGGGTCCCCATCACACCATAACAACACACCGTTCGGCGTGTTTTTTTGTTGTCGTTTTGGCTCGAACTTCGCATTGCTACATAGCAAATGAATACTTAAATACAATATACGAATTTTTGACCTCTAAAAGTTTTGGGTCTCGATAACCATAAAATGAGCGTTTGAAATATGTGTAACAGGTGCGAGTATAAAAGTCATTAGGAATAGTGATTACCGGATTTTCTAAGCGTATATAATCATTAAAAGGTTCAAAATTAGGGTCATTGCGGTGATTAAACCAAACGTTAAAAAATACATCCTCTATTTTTATTCCGTCACTTAAACATTTGCTTTTCACGTTATTTATCAACTTAGTCGTTTCATTTTTATATATCTTACAATGTAAATTTTTTTTCTTAACGGTCTTGGTTCTTTTAAAAAAAATCCCGACTTGTTTTTGTATAATATCAGTTTTATATTCAATCGACATATTTACCAAACTTAATACGCCGTCTATATAATTGGAAGCATCAATAAGTTTATCAAAACTAAAAGAGTTTTCCTCATATTCTTGCGCTAAATATTTACTCAGACTGCCTTTTGGCAATATAGATAAATCCCTATCACTACAAGTAATTTTATAAGAAGACGGAACAGATGTTACGCCTGAAATTAGGTTATTTGTTATCTTTCCCTCGCTTGCTTGCTTTTTAATCTGAGCTTTTATTGTGTTATAAATCAAACAAGCAAAATCTTCCCTCAACATATTTTTCAATTCTGTCAGTTTTTTTATAATTATCTGCTCTTTATTAACATCAAATGCAATATCGCGGACTTCGTCTATAAACGGCATAAGGTATATCCCCCTAAATCAAATACTTAATTTGCATAAAAATTATAACAATTCGCCAAAAACAAGTCAAACAAATATCTATTCGTTATACGTTGCCGCCGCTTTGTCCTAAAAACGTGCGTTGGTGTGTTTTTTGTTGCGCAATTTGAGACAACTTGCCTATTATGTTGCCTTTTGTCGTTTCCGTTATTGTTACAAAATAGAAACATATAATTGATAAAAGTTTAACCTGCCCGTGATAGGATAAAATAATTCATACTGATTACAGCGCGTTTTAATCGGTTAAAATTGATTTGATTTATAATCGCACGCTCGGTTATACAACCATAATAGGACTGTCTATGAAAGAAAAACGATATTATAAAGGTTTTGCGGCGGCGATTGCTTATAAGATTTTCCCCCAGCCCGAGGTCATATTCGAAGAACCTATCCCCGACGGCGAAACCGTAGTGTTCACGGCGAACCATTCGGGCGCATACGGTCCCGTCAACGCGACGCTATACTTTCCGCACCCGAGCCGCCCTTGGACGGTGGCGGAAATCCTCGACAAAAAGCTATCGGCTGATTTTATATTTTACGATTTCTTTGCGGGAGCGGGAAAAAAGTGCAAATTCTTTTGGCACGTATTATCGCATTTAGTCGCAGTGCTTTTGCGCCCTCTGCTTTTGCGAGCGGGCGGGATACCCGTGTACCACGACAGGCGAGTGACGAAAACTTTCGAGGACAGCGTTGCCGCGCTGAAAGGCGGCGAGCATGTCGTCATCTTTCCCGAGTGCCCCGAGAGGTTTAGCGAACATATCAACGACTTTTACGGCGGATTTGCAAAGCTCGGATTGCTTTACTACAAGGAGACGGGCAAAAACCTCAAATTTTACCCGACGTATATCGCGCACCCGCTCAAAAAGATACTCGTAGGCAAACCCGTCGAGTTCAACCCCGACGACCTCGGCGCGCAGGGACGCAAGCAGATTACCGAGCAACTGCGCGACAGGACGGAAGAACTTGCAAAATCTCTCCCGCCGCACAAGGTACAGCCCTTTTTGACGGAGGAATGGTATCGCGCCTACGAAAAGTATTGGAAAGAAGGTCGTATGCTCGACTACTGGCAACTCTGCGAAAAGCGCGGGAAGAAGCGCAAGAAAAATAAAAGCGCAGAGGATTGACGTTCAATCCGCTTGCGCACTGCGATATTGGTAGCGATTATCACTTTTGTCTGTCGTTAAACTCGCGTCTCAACTCGTTGATTTTATCCGCGGGAACGGGAGACAAGAACTTTTCCTCTCCGACGAAAATCACCCCGACGGTTTTAAAAAGGATTTCTATATCCATAAAAAGGCTCGGCTTTTGGGCATAGATTACGTCGTAATAACTGCGCTCCACGCCGCTGAGATAGACGTTGCCCTTGATTTGCGAAAGCCCGCTCATCCCCGGCTTGACGGCAAACTTTTGATACTCCCAAGGCTCGAAATTTTCAGTATGTATAGCCATAAAAGGGCGAGGTCCGATGAGGCTCATCTCGCCTTTGAGCACGTTGATGAGTTGCAAAAATTCGTCAATTTTCAGTTTGCGAATGCGCCTGCCCACCTTTGTGAGATTTTCGTTGTCGTCGGTGACGATGGGGTTGTACGCGGGGGTGGCTATGTCGGTGGAAAACATAGTCCTAAACTTGTAGCACATAAACGGCTTGCCGCCTTTGCCTACTCTTTCCTGCTTGAAAATCGCGGGACCTTTGCTGTCGATGCGGATTGCGATTGCCACAATAACCAACGGCAAAAACAGGACTATGAGTCCCAAAAAGGCGAGCAATCTATCCATAACGGCTTTAAAGACCTTATACATTTTTGACCTTACTTTATGCGCGTCGCCGAAATTCCCGTCGAATTTTCGAGCAATTTGTCGATTTATTTTTAATATTTTATCACACCCGTCCGCGAGTGTAAAGCGCGATTAAACATAGTTTGCCTATAACGTAGAGTTTTATATTTTTATAGAAGGGTTCTGAGTTGCCTTTTTGCCCCGATAGACGGCTTTATAGTCTATCCCCCTTGACGCAATGGCGTATAGCCTTGTAATAAAAATTTTTTAAAGCCAAATAGGCAAAGGAGTATCAAATATGGCACAAGTCAATCTTTTGAAAAGAAACAGAAAGTACACCGACAAAGACGGGAAAGAAAGAACCGCAACCAATTTCTATTTGCAGGTTGGGAATGAGCTTATTCCTGTTGCAGTTCGTTTTTTCGAAAATAAGGATACGGGCGAAGATCCAATGTATCGCAGTCGTAAAATGATTATGAGTGCGTTCGCAGACGAACTCCCCGAGAAAGGAAAATTGCAAAGTGAATCTGACGATGATTTGCCTTTCTAAGAAGCAAAGTAAAATAAGGCAATTTCATCATTAACAATGCTGAAATTGCCTTATTTATTTTCATGCTTACGGACTATTTTACAGCATTTGTAAGTAGCAAATTGAAAAATATGGAAAACGTATAAAACGTATAAAATCTTTAAAATCAATTTGTAAAAAAAGTTACAAAACAGTAGAAATATTTTGCCCGACTTGGGGCTTGTCCAAGTCGGGTAGAAAAAACGTGTAAAACGTATAAAAAAGTAGCAAATATAAATGCAAGGGGTTAAAAATGCATTTGAGGCAATATGAAATCGTCCAAGACGTAGACAAGCTAAAAGTCGATATACAGCAAGTATGTATGCAGTATAAGACTATTAAGCAATGGGCTTACATAATTCACGATATGGACGATACTCGTCCGCATTATCATATCTACTTGTACTTTGGGACTGGCGTAGACAGTAAACTCGTTGCTGAATGGTTTAAGTTGGGCTATGTAAGCGAAGATGGCAAAGAATATACGGGCGAGCAATTTATAAGTAAAGTACGTGGCAGACGAGCTGACGTTTTAATGTATTTAACACACGAGAACGAAAGTCAAAAATATAAGCACGTCTACCCTCGTGAAAAAGTTATATCAAATTTCGATTTCGCAAGTGAAATCGAGCAATCAAAGATTATCGGTGATTTTACTGCTTATAGCTACGCTCAACAGTTACAGTATGTTAATACGTTGCCGATAGATGAGAAAACAAAAACTTATAATAAGTTGAAAAAATTATGGGAATTGCATTGTCAGACGCTTGCTTTGAATTCGGATAGGCATATCGACGTTATGTTTATATGCGGGCGTGGCGGAGCGGGAAAAACATTTTATGCAAAAAAATATCTCAAAGGTCTTGGTTATGATTATTGCATATCATCGTCAAGCAATGACCCGTTTCAAGACTATATGGGACAAAAGGCGATAATATTAGACGACTTGCGTGACACGAGCTTTGAGCTCGAAGATTTGCTGAAAATGCTTGATAATAATACTTCATCCAGTGTAAAAAGTCGGTTTAACAATAAGGTCTTTAACGGCGAGATGATTATTATCACAAGCTCCGTCCCGTTATCATATTGGTATCTAAAATATAAAAGCTCGTTGTCATTCGATAACTTAGACCAACTTTATCGACGTATCACCTGCTACGTAGAAGTCGGTAAAGATGAAATCAAGGTTTATTCTGACGGTCTTGATAAATATGGACGACCAACCGGCGAAGCATATGTGTTTATAAATGAGCTTAGCACTATCGAAAAAAAGCCAAAGGACAGGCGAAATTTTGCAGAAGAATTCGGCAAAATTTGCGAAACAAAAACTGTTTTTTACGACGCTGAGCCGTTTGCATAATAAGTATCAAAAAATATAGGGGTTTGGTAACAAGGAATCTTTCAAATAAAATACAGGAGTTTGAAAGATGAACAAATTCAACAAACACGTAAAAAGTGACAAAATCAAGTGGGCTATTGCGTTTATCGCAATTTTGATGATTGCGGTATTCTGCGTAGGACTTTCCCTACAACTATTCGGGACAGGCAAACAAAAGCCGTCCGAATGGTTTAACAGTTCTGACAACACCGACAACGAGATAGAGGAAGTCGCGGATTCCTCGTTTATCGTAACGCCCTACAACAGCGACGACGGCATTGCGTTGACGGCGTTGGCAGTCCCTATGGCGGAAGATGAAAATCGAGCCGTGCGACGTTTAACGGCGAAAGTCAATTATAACGGATTTTACGGTAATGAGCCTGTGGATTGGGCAATATCGTTTGTCAATCCCGACAGCGAGTGGGCAACGGGAAAGGTCGTGACGGATTACGTTTCGCTTGCTCCGACAGCGGACGGCGCATTGACTGCTGACATTGAATGCTTGCAAGCATTTGGCGAACAAATTAAAGTTACTGCAACTTTGCGCAGTAATGATAAGTTGTATTCGGGCTGTACAGTCGATTATAAGCAAAAACTTAATTTAGCTTGTGCTCGTTTTTCTATGACACCAAGCGGTTATTTTCGTCCTATTTCTTTTTATGTCGGGAAGAATGGTGAACATATTAACTCAAATGGTATAACAAAAATAGCTTGTGCTTCCGAGAGTCCTTTGCGTTATGAATATAATGCAGCATTTATTGAGCGTAGCACACGTGTTTATTTCGTGGGTTCTTCTGTTTATACAATCCCTTTTGACGTTCCTACTGAATACAAGGTATCAATGCGCATCAACCCTAACTTTTTGAAATTTGCTCAACAATCGTTGGATTTAAAAGCAAGCAGTCACAGTATTGTTTCCGATATGTCAGATTCTTTTGGTTGTCTTTATAACGGCAAAGATTTGTTTGATGCTGAAAACGGTGTTTGGAATGAGTTGGTGGTTGTAAATGAGGAAAATGTCCTTAACATTTATTTCCCTGTGTGGGGTTATCCGCTTTGTTTCTATGCGTTTTGGGGAACTATGTTGTCGGAGGTTAGAATAGCTGATTGGGAGAATACGGAGCAATTTGAAGAATACAAAAAACAAGGAGTGAGATACACGCATATTAAGCAAGGTTTCGATAATCTTTTCCGCGCATTGGACTTGTTCTCTAAATCAACAGAGATAGACGAAGCAGACAAATATAATTGCTCAATTAAATTTGAATATACGGCAGACGGCGAGACTGTGGAATACGTGCAAAATTTCTTGTTTGACTATACCTACCCCGCAACTGGCGTTACGGTCAATCCCGACAGTGTTGTATTTTAAGCAAACGAAGATTAGGCGGAGTGTTGTTTGACGCTCCGCCGACGAGGTGATTTATGCGAAAGTCAAAAAGTGTAATTAAATTTATCGGATTGCTCCTTGTGTTCGTCATCGTTGCGGTTTGTCTTGTGATAATTTTCAGATTTACAAACGGCTTGAACGAGGATTTCAAAATGTTTTATCTGAACTACGGCGAGGAGCGCATAGTAAGCGAGCATAACGAAATGCAGTTTAATCTGAACAACGATTATCGTTTTGACGTGTCAAATACTTTCGGTTCTTTGCAAGGCGACGTAGTTTTTGACGTGTCGGTTCGTCCAAACGGTGACGTTGATTTCGAGTATTCCGTAAATGGCGAAAAGAAATTGTGGAGCGAGTCTAAGCTCGATTTTACAAAATATTTCGTAACGGATAAAGGAAAAGACAGCTTCACGCTTAGCATTAACGTGAACAGTATGGACGAGCTTATGAGCCTCGTATATCCCGATGCTACGGTTGTTTTACCGTCAAAGCTGGACGCTTCTATATATCCGTTAGACGCGGTTATAACGTCAAACGGGAGCAATACGGTATATCATATAAAGTTTTGTTTTGCAGATTTTATCACGATAGACCCGCCTAACACGGTTTTTTGAGGTGCGTATGAAAAATACATATAACAGAGTTTTAATCACGTTGCTTGTGGCGGTTCTCGTAGCCGTTGCCGTTGTAACGGGCTTAGCGCAAGCAATTATGGTAAACGACGGTATCGGCTATGCAGTTGATACTGTCTATTCCGACGTGCTTGACGACTTGCACAAGGATAGCACGTTCGATGAAAGCAAATATCCCGAAGTCAAGAAAGATTATACACTTGACATTATACAGCTTGCGGAAAGTGAAAGTAACGAGCTTTTCGTTTACGTTTATCAGCCGAGCGGACAGGATAAGGACTTGCGAGCAAGCTCTATAAATATATCGCTTTCGTCATATTATGAAATTGACCCAAGCAATTATTTATTACAATATGTAAACTCATCGGGCGTATTTTATAAATACGTCGTTAAGGGTATCACCGTATCCACCGCTAGTGCAAGATATTACGGAGTTACGTCTATTTATCGTAAGTTTGATGAAAGTCTTGGAGATAAACAGTCAGACCACGATAACAAAATAAACGAAGTGCCGTTTAATATAAGTAAAGAATATCGCTTTTCCACAATAAATGGACAACCTGCGTGTGCGGTTCTTGATATAGATACGATTGTCATTAAACCCGAAAGCAAATTTGTAGGCTATGTGCGTTATGATAGCGGTTATGTTTTTCATGAAGAAGCGTGCGACAGTCATTTTGTAGCATTTGATACGGATAGACCTATCGACACGTTGGTTGAGGCAAAAGTCTCTTGGGTTGAGCAGTCTTATTTGCGTTCGACCTATGACCAAGGAAGCGAAACGTATGGAGAAGTAAAACGTGAAAGCGTTGTCCTAAATAAAGACGACCCGACTGTACACTATAACGGCGGTGGACTTTTTGCACATAAATATAGTTGGGGTAGAATTCAAACGCCCGATGAATTTCTATCAAGTATGACAGGCACTATTTATAGCGGTGCGCTTATAAATATATCCACTGGTACAAAGTTGACTGCGGACGCTGAGGACGCTATTAAAAAAACAAAATGGGTATTGCGTTTCAAGGATACCAAATATGAGGAACAACGTAGAGAAACTCTTATAAATGGTTCCTACTATTGGTGGCACGAATATAATTCAACTATTATCGGCGAAGTTACTATTTTGCGCTTAAAATTTGAAACGGACGGCGTTACTTACAATCTCGGCGTTATTGATAATAAGCAAACAGGTAGTACAGAACCTGTCAACCCCGACGGCTGGGATTTTAAAGTCGAGGCAAGCGAAAATGTTAAAAAGTTTAGTCAGTTTTGGAAAACTGCGGGAAAAATTATTGCAATCGTACTTGCGGTTATAGCGATAATTCTGATTATTGCTTTTGTCCCCGGCGCACTCAACTTTGTAGTGTTTCTTTTGAAGATAATCCTTGCGCCGTTTAGGTGGATTTATAAAGGGATAAAATCGGCAGTCAAGAAGCGAAAAGCAAAGAAATCCGAAAAGCGCAAAAAGGAGAAAGCCGCGGCGCTTGAAACGACTGGGTCGAAACATAAACAGCGAAAAGAAAAGCAATCCAAAGAACAAAATTCTTTGAACAATCTTGACGATGACCCGTTTAAACGCAAAAAGACTAAATCGAAAAAGAAAAAGGAGTAGTAAGTATGTTTATACACGGAAAGACAGGGAAAAAGTATTACTCTGTGCGTGAGAAGTTGAATTACTTTAAAACGCGCATCAGCGATAAGAGTTTATCGGAAGCACAACGCAAATATGCCAAAACTCGTATTTCTGAACTAAGTTCTATTAACGAACGAACATATAACGAGCCGAGGCTTGTAGTCACTGACGATAAAGTATTTGGCAATCAGATACATAAACCTCGTTTATGCGCCGTTATAGATGAGGATAAAAGCGGAAAGTTGTTTGTTGCTCCAATAGTTGGACGCACCACAAAAGCAATTATTCTTGATAACGACCATAATCGTCAAGTCGGCGATAGGCGTGCGTGGATAGACCGTAGCAATATTTATGAGGATAAGTATATCGAGGACACAAAACCTTTGACGACAAACGACAAAATTAAAATCAAAAATATTTTGCGTAAAAAATAACAGCGACTTATTGGGACGCTGTTGATGAGGATTGTTGCCTCGTCCACCGCTGAAAGAAGCGGTGCTTGCCGATAGACCTCGCAAAATTGCTTAGCAACTATCACTATCGACAGTATAAAAAAATTGCAGACAAAAGTCAAACAAAATTTGCAAAACAGTAAAAGAATGGGAAAATTGAAAGTGTACTTTCAAAAAGGACGGTGTTTAATGGTTAAGCGACAGTATTTGATAGTGTTCGGGTTCGGCACTCTTAATGATAACAAATTTACAACAATTCAAGGCGAAAATAAGGATATTGCCTACGGTTCGGCTTGTGCTAAATACGGCTTTGCAAACGTCGGCGGCGTGTACGTAGACAATGCACAAAATCGGGAGTATTTGCAAGCAAAAGGATATGTGGAGATTTAACCTATGAAAACATTTAAGCGTATATGCATAATCGTATTTCTGTTGGCAATCGCATTTTTAATAGGCTATCTCATTTATACGGGAAAGGCGGTAGCGTAATGAAACTTATATCGAAAATAAAAAATATAGACTATCGTCATTATATCTGTATTTTGATAACTGTTATATTTATGTTGCTAACGGCTTTTGTATATCGCCCTGCCCTGTTCCGCATCGTGGAGGCAATCCGTGATGCGGGAACGTCGATTGCATACAGCTTTTGCACCTTATTCGATATTAGGCATAATATAACGCCTACCGTAACGCAAGTATCAACCGTGGACTTCCCTATTATAAGCGGCTTCGATGAATTTAAATTGTCATTTGTCGAGTATTGGAAAGCATTTGCGGATTTGAGTAATTTTAAAGGCTATTTATTGTCTCTTGCGCCTATTATAGTTTTTGGTATCGGCGTGTTGCTTATAGTTGTAATGGTTTCGATACTTATATTTCAGCTGATGAAAGATATATTTTATCGTCAAAACAATGACTATGACAAAGATACTAAGCCTTTACGAATACATAAGCTGTTATATAAGAAAGTATATAATCCTGCCCGCTTATGGTTGTCTGATTATATATCTTTCGTTCGCAATCATAGCTTATGGTGGAAATTGTGGCTTTTTATATGGCTTGTAAATCTGAATGTACTATCCATTATGGCGGAAACATTTGCATTTATAATCTACTTCGCATTTAGTATCGACGTAGTTAATATTGTGTTTCAGCTTTACAAGTTAATCCTCGATTTATCTTTAATGTTCGGCGGATTGCCTGTTATAGCGTGGGTATTGATAGGGCTTATAATATTCGACCATATGCGCAAAAAAATAGGTTATTCCCTACTCCGCCATATGGAAGCGATGAATTGCGGTTTTATAAAATCGCTATGTATTGTGGTTATGCTTGTCGGCACTATGGGAAAGAAAAAGACGACCATTGTCACGGATATGGACTTATCGTGCGAGGTTATATTTCGAGATACGGCATTTGAAAAAATACTTGAAAACGACTTGAAATTCCCGCATTTTCCTTGGATAAATCTTGAAATGGAACTTAGGACGGCGGTTGAATATCATCAAGTATATAATCTTGCGACCGTAAAAAGGTTTGTGGACAAAAAGCAAGCACGTTGGACAAAGCAACCCTGTAAAGAAAAACTGTTTGGATATGATTACGAACAATATGGGCTTTTCTATGACAACAAACTTTTTGAGGAAGATATTTGGAGTGTCGTCAAAACGTATGCACAGTTATATTTCATCTACGTTATAGAAAGCTCGCTTATGGTCAGCAACTATTCCGTTCGCACAGACGCTTTGATAGACGACGTGGGCAACTTCCCTCTTTGGAATAGCGATTTCTTTCAACGAGATAGCAGATTGATAGACAGTTTCAGCCGCCACGCGCATATTCTCGATTTTGATAGTCTGCGCCTCGGAAAACAGCTTGTAGAGGACGGTCGTTATTCTAATAGTTTTGAGTTCGGTGTCGTATCTATCACGGAAATAGGAAAGGAACGCGGTAACAATCTTGAAAATCAAGGCAAGAAAAAGAATTGCGACGACGCAAACCAAAATAATGACTTGTTCAATTATTCACTCAAAATGGCGCGTCATAAAGCAACCGTGGACAACTTCCCTTTTATTAAGATTTTGACGGACGAACAGCGTCCCGAAAGTTGGGGCGCGGATGCGCGTGATTTGTGCGAAATCGTACATATAGACGATTGCTCCGATATGGAGCTTGCAATGCCTTTCTTCGGTTTGGAAGAAATGTTGTATACGTGGCTCTTTGGAAAGTTCCAAAACGTCTATACAAAATACAGGTTTTATAGAGGCGACAATACCTTAGCTATGCACTTAATAAAAACTGTGATGACTGCAATCCAAAATCATTACAAGCGAATATACAACCAGTTCGGTTATATGAAAGTTAATTTGCAAGTTGAACAAGGAACGCAGGACGGTGGTCGCAAAGATAAAAAATACTATCTTATGTCTAAAAAGATATACTCGCGCAGATTTTCTACTGATTGTTTCAGCGAGGTGTTCGCCGAAAAATCTATGCGCTCCCCTGTTGGACTTAATGACCTACCCGAGTTCGCCACTGAAAAAGCGAGCTTCGATGAAATGCTGTCTGAAAATAGTTATTTCTTCAACGACCTCGCGAAGATAAAGGACAGCGATAAAAGAAAATAAAACATTACCTCGCTCCCAGGGATAAGGGAAAAGGAATTTATATTATGGCAAAGAAAAACAATGTGATTGCTTCTAATAATAGACATAGTACTTTGGCTGATATGAACGAAAGAAAATGGTTATCCACTTCGCCCGAAAAAGGCAGGATATTTAATATCCGAAGAGGATATCACAAGAGTGTTATTTGGGCTCAAAATCACTGTGGTCGAATATTATCCAAAGATGAGCGGAAACGTGTTTATGAGAGCGTAAAGCGTGAAAACGGTCGGTCTGTTAATTTTATAGTGAAAAAGTGATAAAATAAGGGAGCAAAACAGCTCCCTTGTTTTAATTGTTTTTTTTATATTTACTGAGTAATCGTTGCATTGTCTTTTCTATATCGTCTGTGTCATCGCTTTCGAGTATTTCGACCTTTAAGCCTTTTTGCTTGTAAATTGCATTTGCATATTCTTTTTTTCTTAAATATGCTTTATCAGTTAATCCATTAAACTCAATATATAAATCGTAATCTGTTAGATAAAAATCTGGATGCAGTTCTTTATCTTCCCCTTTCTCGTTCACATAAGGTATAGTTTTTTCATATACAACTCTTATAAAATTATCGAAAAAATAATCGATGATGATTTTTTCTGATAGACTGCGAACAAACCTTCCGTCCTTTGCTTTTTTTCTTCTTGTGCCGTATTCATCAAGTATTTGTGTTGAGTTGCAGTTTGTTATTCTTATGTCAATCGATTTGTCTTTATATTTTGACCAACAGTTGTAGCAAAAATGTTTTCCATTGGATGGCTTTCCGCAAATTATGCAATTCAGTTCGTTTTCTGCGTTTTCGGGCAGTTCTGGCAGCACTGTGTTTTTGCATGCACAACTTTCATCGGCTTTGTGCCATTTACCACAATCGGGACATTGTACAATCTCTTTTGCTTTGGCTTGTCTGCCGTGTTCTGCACAAAGTCCGTCTTTTCTATAATTTCCGTACATTTTGAATGTAGGTTCGCCACAAATCGGGCAAATCAATTCATTTTCAGCCATAGTATAACCCCTTGAAATATCTATAAATTGGATAAAGTTTAACATAATTCGCGCGGGTGTGCAAGTATTCGGCAAAAATTTATATGTGCGTGCTCCATAGCGTTTACGGCATAAAGGGCTTGGCATTGGGTAAACGCTCGCAAACACAGAGGACGGCTATTCGCCATCCTCTGTGTTTGTCTCTGCAACTCTCAATGCTGTGTAAGCTCGTCAACCTTATTATTTCTTTCATTTTTCAATTCCTCCAATCTCTTTTCCGCTTTCTTACGAGTGAAAAATAAATTTTGTCCGAGCGGGTATTCAAATGATTTGCGCACTTTTATCACGAACGGTATATCACTTTCTACATTTATTAGCGTTAGTTTTCCGTCAGTCATTTGTGTACTTGTTATTCGCCACTCTTCTATATCCCATAAACCACAAGCATTACATACTTGATACACAATGTCACCTATTTTGCAAGGCACTTCTACAAGCGTGCCGTTCTCTATCTTGTCCTCTAACTCGGCAAGGCGGTTATATGCTTGCCTTAAAATCAAATCGTCATCGATAAAACCGCTATCTAAACTGCTTTCTGTCAATCTTTCCATATCACACCTCCTCAACAAATTGCCACGATTGCGGTGGACGGGTAAGCGGTTTATATCCGCCATTTTTACAATCACACGGCTCATACATTGTAGTCATCAGATATTGGTCGCACTTATGGCAGACTTTTGAACCAATACCTTTATAAAAATCCTCGAAACACTCTCTTTCAAACTCCCCCAACTCTTTCGGCGTGTCGTAGATTTTAAGGTCGGATATATGCCAGCCGTAAAACTTTTTATCAAGATACCCGTTCATATAGTCCATAATTTCCTCATCGTCAAGATAAGTAGTATGCTCTAATCTATCTTCTCCGTCCAACCACGACGTGTTATACTCGTCAATCCTATCGCAGATAAACTCGCCGATAACCTTTCCTCTGCCCTCTGTATACGGAATAGGCATAGGTTGCGACCAATATTTCGTCCTACTTTTTGTTTCATAGATATAGCACTTAAACGGCGTTTCTATGGACGGGCGAGTTTTGCGTACCTCTATCAGCTTTTTTTCGATTGTTATAAGTTCGCACCATTTCGGTTGAATACTAATCATTACCGCTTTGTTCATCGCATTCATCCTTTCCGCAGGATATACCGCCTGCGGTCGGTTAGTTAAATTATCAAAGCCTCTTATAGATAGGCTTAATTTCAACTCTCTGCATTGGATATAGTTTGTTTTCGGCTCTATTGATTGGCTGTACTACTTCGTAAATACAATCATTGTCACAATCGATATAGGCGATATTTTCATAACCTTCTATTTCAACTATGATATAGTTGCTTTCGTCGCAGGCACTGTCTTTTGTTATTCCATAATCTTCGGTTAAGTGATATAGTTCAATGTCCGAAAGTATTCGCCATTTCAATTCGGAAATTGCTCTTTTGTCTATTGCATTTGCTTTGTGGCTTGCTATTGTGATATATTCGATTGATAACATAAGTTTCTCCTTTGGCGGGGATTAACCGCCCCGCCTCGGTTTATATTTCAGTTATGCTTTAATTGCTATGCCGCGTGTGCTTGCGATATATTGAGCAACGGCAGTTGTAAGTGCCATTCCTTTGACAATCCTGTTCATATATATTTGTCCGTTGCCTGTCTCGCGGAGCGGTGCGCTGTGGCTCTCGTAGTCTGAAATTGCAAGGATTGTGCGATAAGCACTATCCGCGTAATTTTGCACGTCATCGGCGTTGTACGCTTGCAGTAGTTGGCATACAACTTGGTCTACGCGCTCGTATCCGCGTTCGCGTTCCTTTTCATTCTCGACCATCTTCTTTTCACGCAGTATAAGCGGGATAATTTCTTTTTCGAACTCTTTGCGGGTGAAGTGTTGCGCCGTAAATGCTTGCGCCTCTCTCTTTATGCTTTCAATGTCGTTTTGGCGTTGCATAAGGATTTTGTTCGCTTTCTCAATACGCTCGTTAGCGGTGCGTGTGTGTTGTACGTTAATGCGTATCTGATTTTTAATACCACCGAGATAACGAACCATTCCGTTCATACAAACGACGCGCTGACAGATAACTCGAAATTGTACGCCAGTCGAGCCGTCGAAACTGTTGTTGAAAACGACAAACGAATTGAAAACGTCGTCACCTACATTGAAGTCGTCCCCGCGTAGGACAAGGAAGCTCTTTGCATAATCGAGCGCGTTCTTCGATTTCATCGAGGGTCCACCGACCTCATAAGAGGCATAACCCTCGTTGACAATCTCTTCGGCAATCGCAAACGCATCGCGGTTGCTCACTGCCTGATACTGATTGCCTACTACACCGAGTACGTGCTCGGGATTGTCGGATTTTACGACAGCGAAGTTGTTTTCAATCTTCTTGCCATTTTCAAGAAAGATGGGTGCTTTCTCTGCGGTGTAGTCCAAACCCGCCATATCGAGCGCGTCGTCAAAGGAACGTGCAGAGGTCAAGTCAAGACCCGCGCCGTCAAACATTGAGAAGCGACAAAGAATTTTGTTGCGAGTTTCGCTGTTGGATTGATAGTAGTTGTTCATATGTTACCCTTTCCCCTTGGTCGTCAATGGGGGCGACGAATTTTTCGATTTAATCCTCATCTCATAATTAAGGTAGAGGTGCAAGGTGGCTTGCACCTCTTGCCTGCCAAGATTGCCAAGTGCACCGTCCGTGAGAAAAAAGTCAAGGGACGAGCAAAGCGAAGAATAAAAAAAATTTAAAAAGTTTTGACGCCTACAACTTACAATGCTAACGGCAAAAGTTTTTAAATTATTTTTACGACCCTTGACTTTTTTTCGAGCAGGGAAACGTCCAAGACTACTACTCTGTTTATTCGCTTGCGGAGCAAGCGCGGAAGAAATAGCCAAAGTGCAAAGCACTTAAAAAAATCCTCTCGTGGTTAGGGGCTGGCACAGCGGGCGAACTTGACAGACTTCAATCGTTGTGCTACACTCCTCGATAGAAAAGGGGTTAATCTTTCCTATCTATTTCTTTAATGATTTGTAGGACTACTAAGAGAATTTGCAGGATTGTTAGTAGTTTCACAAGATTAACCTCCTTTTCTTTTTTGCCTTTTGTCACAGACACAATGTTTGAAATCAGTCAAGGAGTAGGGGCAAGTCGGGTTATAAGTAAAACGGACGAGCAAAAGCGGTTTAGCGCGTTGCCGTCCGTTACTTATCCCCCGATTGCTGTACGAGGGGATAGAAAAAATGAAAAAACGCGGAACTAAAAATTTGACGTATACTCAGCGTTTGCAATTAGAAGCATATTTGCGTGCTAAATTGTCTAAAAAGGAAATCGCCGAAAAATTAGGCGTCTGTCTTGCCACCGTTTATAATGAGTTGAAACGTGGCTCATATCAGCATTTAGACGGGCAAACGTGGAAATATGAGACACGATATAGTCCAAATAAAGCACAGGATTTATGTGATATGAATTCACATTCAAAAGGCGCACCTCTCAAA
Source organism: Bacillota bacterium (assembly GCA_023665365.1). Classification (GTDB taxonomy): domain Bacteria; phylum Bacillota; class Clostridia; order Christensenellales; family CAG-917; genus CAG-475. The sequence goes on along the minus strand of JAMPEA010000002.1, from coordinate 56,311 downwards.
ATCGGCAATGATTATGAGTTTGTTCGTTATGTCGAAAAGCGCGTTCTCGTAGATAAGCTATCGCCGTGTGCTGTTCTCGGTGAGATTAAGCGTAAAGGATTGCCATTTCAAACTCAAATAAGTAAAACTACACTCTATCGTTATATTGAAATGGGCTTATTTTACAATATAGATTTGCAAGACTTGCCGCTTAAATCTCGACCGAAAAAGCACAAGCGTACAACGATAGCAAAAAGCGCACCGAAAGGTATTAGCATTGAAAATCGCCCAAATGATATAAATGCGCGAGATAGCTTTGGTCACTGGGAAATGGATTGCGTCGTAGGGGCATCAAAAACTACCCTGCTCGTTCTTTCCGAACGCCTTACTCGTAAGGAAATTATAATGCAGATGCCCAATAAAAAAACCGAAAGTGTTATTCGCTGTTTAAATATTCTTGAACGTCGTTATGGTAAAATGTTTAGGCAGGTCTTTCGTAGTATTACTGTTGATAACGGTACAGAGTTTTCCGATTGCATCGGGCTTGAACGTTCTATATATCGAGGTAAACGAACAATTATGTATTATTGTCATCCTTATTCGAGCTATGAACGCGGAACAAATGAACGACTTAATCGTGAAATTCGCCGTTTGCTCCCAAAAGGTGTAGACCTTGCGAAGTTTACGAAAGAGGAAATACAGGCGGTTGAAGATTGGGTTAATAACTATCCCAGACAGGTGCTTGATTTTGCCACCTCAAACGAATTGTTTAAATTGCACTGCTCGTATTTATAAAACCTATCAGCTAAATTATTAAATTTTAACTACAAGTAACTTTTGCTTGCTTTTTCTGCTTTAAGTCAATATGCGAATTTTATATACTATATGCTCGTGCAGGACGAAATTTCGTCCTGCACGAGTCTCTGCAAAAATTTAAACATTACAATACAGTTAAATTTAAAACTATCTTGCAAAAATTCTAAAAAAAACCTTGACAATTCACATAGTTTGCCTATAAAAACGCAAAATTTGCGCAAAAACCTCGATTTGTCATAAATTGTCGAATAATCCTGTTGCTTTTAAACGTAAAATTTTGTATTATGCAGTTATGGACGTCATCAAGAAAAAATGCATAATCATCGTAAACGAGCTGTCCGGAAACAGCCGCAATATAGATGCCGAATCTCTCAAAAAGGTGTTCGGCAACGGTTTTGACGTCTACACTTTCACGATAAAACAACAGACGGTCTTGACGGATTTTTCCGAGTACGACAGGATAGTCCTCTGCGGCGGAGACGGCACGCTGAACGGCATACTCAACTGCCAAACCATGTGCGGAGCGGAAATCATATACTGTCCGTCGGGGACGCTCAACGAGCTTGCAACCGGCAACTCCAAGGAGGAGCAGTATATCCTCCGCGACGCGGGACAGGCGGACGACAAACTGTTTTCCTACGTATTCGCCTGCGGCATATTCACCCCTTTGGGATACATAGTCAAATCGAGCAGTAAGAAGAAGTTTAAAATATTCGCATATATCTCAAAGGTCGTAAGCCAGTATAAACTTTACGACATAGACGCAAAGCTCACGGCGGACGGCGACGAAAACGACGGCAAGTACGCGCTGATTATGGCGATAGACTCTCCCAAGTGCTTCGGGCTTAAATTCAACAAAATGTATAAATTCGACGACGGACTTCTGCATCTGCTGACGATAAAAACGCCAAAGCACCGCGGTCTGCTCGGAAAAATCGAATTGTTCTTCCCTCTTTTCAGAGCGTTTTTCATAGGCTTTAAAAAACCGTATCGCTCGAAAAAAATGTTCTTTGACAAATTCGAGCACTTAAACGTCGTTTTGCGTCAGGAAACCGATTTTTGCTCGGACGGCGAAAAAGTCACGATGAACGGGATTTTCGACGTCGCGCCGATAAGACTTAAAAATCCCATCCACGTCATTTCGCAACGCCAAGTCGCAAAAATGGCAAAGAGCGGACGGGAATACGATTATCGCTACTCAAACTGATAAGAACTGATTTTACTTTTCGTACTTTCGATTTTTAAATTTGGCTTTTAAAAATTTCACGCCTTTTTGAAACCAGTTTACACCCTCGATATAGACGGGCTTGACTTCTTTGAATTTTATCCCATTCACGTTGATATAAACGTCCAAAAGCAACTCGCTTATGCGCCCGAACAGCCTTGCGTGAAACGCGCTGTATTCGCTTAAATCCACCCTGTCTTTCAGCTTGAAAAGTATATCGAACAGCCACTCGCAATAGCCGCAAAAAATCTCTCTTTTCATCACGAACATATTGAATATATGCGCGCTCCTGCGCGTTTTGAACCTTTCAAACTCCGCGTAATATTTCGGATAAAATTCCTTGATAATCGCGCCCGTCTCGTCAAGAGGCTCGACGTACAGAGTGTGCGCGTAGTGCGAGTACAGCGACTCTATATAATAATGCCTCTTTTTAGGGAGTATAACGTCCGTCTTTTTAAGCAGCGCGTCAAGCTCGCGCTCGGAGAGGATTTTTTTTGTCTTTCCGTTTACGTTAAAGCGCTCCTTTCCCGCGAAATATCTGCGATAGTGCACCAGCCCTATATAATCCGCGTCGAGGTTTTTCCACGCCCAGTACGCGCCCGTAAGCTCGCAGAAGTTGGCGTTTAAAGACGAGATATTATCCCCCTCGTCGTCACGAATAAAGCCAATACCGTCCTTGCAAAAAGCGCCGACCTGTATTGGCAGATATATTTTCGATTTCGGCACGTCGTACGCCTTATGTGCCGCCACTAAGATTTTTTTACTCATTCTTTCGCGTCAAGCTCCGCCTGCGCCTTCTCCTGTAAAGCTCTTTCTTTTTCGGCTTGTCTTTCAGCCAATTCTCTTTCCGCCGCGGCGCAGTCCTTAGTGTACTTCGCGCTGATTTCCGCCACCGTGCCATAGTCGGATATTACGCCGTCTTTGAGATATACGGCGGTCTGACACAGGCGGTTTATCTGTCCTAAGCTGTGCGAAACGACGATAAACGTAGTGCCGTTTGCGCGAAGCTCGTCGATTTTCTTTGCGCACTTCTTTTGGAAAACCGCGTCGCCGACGCTCAAAATCTCGTCAATCAAAAGCAAATCGGGATTTACGTCAACCGCGATTGAAAATCCGAGCTTTGACATCATGCCTTGCGAATAGTTTTTTAATGGCACGTTCATAAACTCGCCAAGTTCTGAAAACTCTACTATGCTGTCATACTTTTTTTGCATCTCTTTATGCGAAAAGCCGAGCATCGCGCCGTTTAAAAACACGTTTTCCTTGCCCGTGGCGTTATAGTCGAACCCTGCGCCGAGCTTTAAAAGCGGCACCATATTCCCGCGCGTGCGCACGTAGCCGTCGGTAGGTTCGATTATGCCTGCGATTATCCTAAGCAACGTGGATTTCCCCGCGCCGTTTCTGCCTATAAGCGCAAGGCTTTCGCCCCTACGCACCTGCAAGTTTATATTTTTCAATGCCTCGAAAGTCTTATAATGCACCTTGCCCTGCACGAGCTTTATAAAATACTCTTTCAAACTGTCGATTTTTTCGGACGGCATGCGGTATTTCATGCCTATGCCGCGCACATCTACAAGGATATTCTCGTCTTTGTCAAACAAATTTATATCCTCGCCGAAACCCGTCATCGTATCGATGTCGGAGTACTGCTTGCCCACCGTGTCGGAGAGGATTATGCGCTTTGGCGCGTTGTTTTCCTTTTGTTTTTTCATCATATATACAGTATAAACTTTTTCCTTGACAGTCTGAAAATAATCGCTCCTATTATAAACACCGCGATGCCGACCCCGTAGCATATCAGATGAGTCTGCCAAGACGGCACTATGCCCATAAGCAGGTCGCGCACGTAGCCGACGTAATAGTACATAGGATTGAGCCTCAATATTTTGCCTGCGGTTGACCCGAGTTTCAAGCTGTCGAGCGTATAGAAAATCGGGGTTGCGTACATCCACAGCGTAAGGAACACCTCGTAGAAATGCTTTATATCTCTGAACCTAACGTAAATCGAGCAAAGCGCCAGCGACAATCCGAGCGAAAAGAGAAATATCGACGGAAGCCACGGCACGACAAGCATCAGCATAGTCGGATAAAACTTCACGCCCTGCGGAATACACGCAAGCATCAAAATGATAAGCGCGATGACCGAGAAGCCGAGATTGACCACCGACGACATATTCTGCGATAGCGGAAAAACGGAATATGGCACGCGCGTTTTCGTGAGCAAATCGTAATTGTTGACCATACACGGCAAGGACGACACCGTCGCCGAACGCATAAAGTTGAAAGTTATCGTGCCCGATAGAATGTAAACGGGATAAAACAGCTCCGACGACGACCTGCCGAAAATCTTGTCGAACACAAACCACATAACAAGCATATTCAAAAGCGGATTGAGCACCGTCCAAAATATACCTAAAACGGAACGACGGTACTGATTCTTGATGTTTTTCTTCACCATCGAACCCAATACCACGACCGATTTTCTAAATTGAAGAGCGTTCGCCTTGCTTTTGATTTTGATTTTAGTGTTAATGTCCATTTGGTTGAGACCGTTATCGAGCGTACTTTCGTATAGTATACGCTTAATTTTAACATCTATTTATAGCTATGTCAATATCAACGAGGAGCGTTTGACGCGGATTTTAACGCAAAAGTTATCCGCGAGTTACTTAGCCTTGTCGGAATAATCGCCATAAAACCCGATATAGTTTTGAAACTTGCTTCCATATTTTACATTTTCATACTTCACGCGCTTATTGCAAAATACTTATTTTCTTCCGCCGCTCCACAAAGAAAAGTACGAACTCACTTTGCCGTGTGTTCGTACTATCCCCTAATGGCGGAGAAAGAGGGATTTGAACCCTCGCTACGCTTCTCGCGTACTACTCCCTTAGCAGGGGAGCCCCTTCGGCCTCTTGGGTATTTCTCCGTGCCGAGCTTTTATAAACTTGTTTGCGCCGACTGCGCCGTGCGACTTGTATATACTAACACGGCAGGTACGTCTTGTCAAGTGATAGCGACAAAATCAAACGGGTTGCTTCTGCGTATGTTTATACGAGTCGAGCTTTTGCATAGCTTATCTTTTCGCAATCGAAAACAGGCATATAGGGAGTGTTCCCGTTCCAAGCGTACGAGCCGTCGTTGTAGAGTTTGACGGTGTTTTCTCCCGCCGCCAAATTGACGTAAACGGTTTTAACAAGATACGTTTCCCAGCTGTACGTGCTTCTGAAATATATCGTTTGTTTGACGCCGTTTATTTCCAAGACGGCATATCGTTCAACCTGCTGAACGTTGTAAGCATGCTCGCCGATTTGCTGATTGGACGCATAATCGAGGTTTAGCGCGTATAAACCGCCGTCGGCGACGTTTATTTTAAATTCGACGAAGTTATCGCTTCCGCTCACAAATCTGCCGTTGCTCGCAAAGACCTCTCGATATGAAAATGCTACGTCCGTAACGAGGCTTACGCTTTGCGACGCGGCGGTTATCGTCCCCGAACGCTCTCCGTCGAGATGGACGAAATTTATGCCCTTTTCCATATAAATAAGGCACGACCGCAATACTCCGAGATACGTTTCGTGAAAATAAACTTCGCTTTCGCAATCCAAGGTCAAGTTGTAGTAACCCGACGACGGCACGACAAACATAAGAGTATTCGCGTTTCCGTCGTATATTGAGACGGCTTTTCCGTCCTGCTTGAAAACGTAGGGCTTTCCGTAATCCCCTATAAGCGTAACGTCGATAAAATCGTACGCTATATTTTCATCGCCGAAAAGCGAAATCGCATGTCTGCCTTGCTTCAAATCCGCCTCGACGCACTTCATCGCGGACGTAACGTCAGAGAGAGTATTTTCATATAGCACGCTTTGAGACGCGCCGTCTATCTCGATATGACCCTCTATATTGGCGCGGCTGTCGGGACTGCCGTCCAAGCTAAATCCGTTTGCGTAGCATATCTTTATAAGGTATTTGCCGTCGCTTGGGACTTCGATATTAAAGTTGAGTTTTGCGTCGTTTGAAATGCCCTTCACCAACTTGCCGGACGCGGCGTAAGTCGGATTTTTTATGACTTTTTTATTATTTGAATTTCCCGACACGTTTGCCGCTTCCGCCTCGTATCTATTTGTAAAATCACTCTCGATTTCGCGCAAATCGCCCTGCGCGTCCGTGACGGTGATTTTGTATGCGCGATATTTGCTCGTGTCTCTAATCTTTATGCTTATCTCCTCCGAACACTTAACTTTTTCGCGTGATAGCTTAGACGGCGACAGACACTCTCCGCCCAAGCCCGCAAAATCCACGTATTCTATATCTACGCACAAATCATCGGAATTCTTAAACGTCGGAATAGAGTTTAGGTTTTTCAATCTGATATTTTCCGCCCCGCCGCCGTCGCCTATCAAAATTTCTATTTTGTTCTTACTCGCATCGTAAGACGAAACCGCGCGCATATCCGTCTTGCTTTTCACGTCGCAAAGATACGTATCTCCGCACATTTGCCCATACCAGTGATATACCCACCACGCCGACGTAGGCGTATTATTGTCCGCCGCCAGCTCGGATAGATTGTTTGCAAGCCGCCAATATGCAGTACACGCGTTGACTTTCGCCTTTTCAAACATGGAGATATACTGCACCGTTTCGCCCGGCAATCCGTTTGAGGACATTTCGCCGTATTCGCTTATGCAGATTTCAAGCGCGGATATGCCTAACTTGCGTTCGAGCCTGCGATAATCGTCGAAATTCTTTTCAAAATCACGATAGGAGTTTCCGCCCAGCTCATGCCAGACCATTACGTCGGGCATACAGTCGTTTTTAAGACAAAAATTTAAAAAATCCGTAATATAAATTCGATTGTAATTTATAAATCCCGGACCCGCTATCGAGGCGTGCGAGTCATACGATTTTATCTTGCCGTAAATGGATTTCCAATCGTCAAAAAACTTCTTTCGATTGGCGGTTATATTGAAATTGCCGTACCACTCTCCGTTGTCGTTTTCGTTGAACGGACAAAGTATAATTTTGTCGGCATATTCATACGAAATCAACTTAGGCATCATCTCGTCAATTTTGGCAAGATAATCGTCTATCCCTTTATAAACGTAGTACCAATCGGGATAAATGTCCTGCATATAGACGAACAAACGCCCGCCTCCGTTTTCGATAAACGTTGCGCCGACCTGTAAAACGTCCCCCATCGGATGCTGTAAGCCGTCGGGAGCTTTGACCGCCGCAATCTGCGGATACAGCGTGCCGAGCAACTGTCCCGACGGAACGTCGGGCTCTGCCAATCCGTACAAAAAACCCGTCGCTCCGTGCATAATCTCACCCTGCGAATTTGAGTAATCTATCTCCAAGTCGCAATCGTAACGGTTGCAACCCGCAAACACCGTCGCGCATAATGTTACGACGGCAATAATCATCAATAGCGATAAAGTATACCTTGCGAATTTTTTCATATTTCTCCGCTTGCCGACAACCCGCACCGAACGTAACGCCTACGCCGTTCGGTCGCCGATATTTCAAACAACGCAATTATAACACGTCTTAACTCAATCTACAAATATTATCTGTATCGGCGAGATTGCCGAGCTTGACCTTGTCGTTGCCTTTGAGTGCTTCTTCCAACTGCTGATACAGTTCTGTGGAAATGTGTTGCTTCAAAAATTCCATAAGTTTGCTCCTTTCCGCTCTTGTTTTTATAGGTGGTGTCTTCCACGGCGGCGACAGTTTATATGACGTGACGGTCGTAAATTTTTTGTGGGTTTAAATGTCTCCACACGACGGTTTTGGTTTATAAAAAAAGACAGCCGTTTGACTGCCTTGATTTAGCATTTTAAAAGCACCCTTTTCAGAGTGCTTTCATTTCTTTTTATTTTGATAAACTATTTCATCATATACTCGTTCCAGTTCATATGAAATATCGATAGGCTCATCGTTTTTAAATGTAGTCAGTATCAATTCGTAGAATTCATCTATAAAATCACGATATCCTTTTTTTAACCAATCATCGATATCTGGCATTATTTTTTTTATCGTTTGTTTTTGTTCATCTGTAATTATCATATCAACTCCTTAATCGGGACTGGTCTGTATCAAATTTCCTGTCGTCATATTAAACGATACTTTGCAAATGCCTTCTAATATAAATGTTGCACTTTCTCCCTCATCTGATTGACCAATCTTTTTAATCTCGCCATTTGTCAAGCAATCCTTTATATCTTCAAGTTTGACACCCGAACGCCGTTGCTCTACCGAACCAAACACACGCTCAATGAAATGCTTGCTCTGTGACTTGATTTCCACACCGTTTACTGTCCTATGTCCTATTATCTCATTTTCTATTCGTTGCTTCATATGAGTATAATCATTAAACTTGACTAACGGTGACATACGTCCGTTTTCAATGCTGAACTTGTAATCATTCAACATTTCAAATTGCTTACTGTTATTATACTTCAAGTCTTGGAAATCCGCAAGGTTTTTAGGCATATTATCTTTGCCGAGTATACGTTTCCAACGCTCATATTGGCGATAATCACGCACGGCGTAATGACTTTTTTTATATGCGAAGCTGTCTTTATCCGAGCGCAACGCCCGACGCAAAGCTCCAATATCCGCATATGGAATGTCTTTGCCAAGCACCGCCGTCATCTCGTTCCAGCGACTTTGTTCGTCTATGGCGCGACGGTTTATCGTCTGCCACTCTTGATAAGCCCTTGCCTGCTCCGTCGTGCGCTTATCGCCCTCGAACGCGCTGAATTTGACAAAGAAAAAGGATACCTTTCGGTATCCTAAAAAATCTTATTATTTATTTTTATAATTTATCATCAAATATTTTTGCCAAATCAATTATCGGTAAAACTAATGGAGGTATCATAGATGCCGATGTTAGAGTCGATATGTAGGATCTTAGATAAGGAAAAACGATTGCCGTTCCCTCTTCGGCTATATATTTCTTCGCTTCATCTTCTGTTTCGTTATTATCGCACTCAAAATATGCATTTATGGCACATTCCAAATCAAAAGGAAACGGTTTATCTTTTTCATTTTTGACGTTAATAGTTAAAGTTAATAAATATCTGCCATCGTTTATATGATCTATCGATCGCCCGAATTGTGCAGGTATATTAAATGACTCTCCTTCTATATGATTGACTTTAAAGGATGCATTATGTATCTCCATTTCTTTTATATTAATCATAACAGTAAATCTCCTTTTTATTATTAAAAAGACTTGCAGTAATTTTATAACACATACAATTATAGCAATCGTGACCTATATCAATAGTAACGCTTTCTTGTGCTTTCTCTTTTTCCACAAGTTCTAATTTATAGCCTATTGCATTGGCGATTAGAGATATGGTATCCAATCTGGGCATTGTATCAAGCTTTTCCATTCTCGCTATTGCAGGTTGTTTTAATCCCGTTTTTTCGGCAATATCTCGTTGGCTTATACCGTTATCATTTCTATATTCTATAATGTCTGTAATAATCCTTGCTATATCTTCGCCGGTTTCAATTCTTAACTTTTCTTGTTCACTTATTTGCTTTTGTTTGTTTTTATAATCTTGCCAATTCATTATGTTACCCGCCATAGTATTGCTCCTCCTATTATTTTAACCCCTATAAACAATGCTATGTTACAATTTTCTTATATTCTTTGTAAGCTTTTTTTATTTCATTATTTTGTTCTTTTTTATCTCTTTTTAAATGTATATGCAAAATAACGTATTTATCGGGATTCAACTTTGCATATAAAACTCGATATCGCCCCGGTCTTAATTCATAAATGCCGTTTTCCAAATGCTTTGCTACATTTTTATTTATCAATAATTTATCACCGATGTTAGCCAACATGTTTATGTATGTTTCAATTTTATCTTTTTCTTTTCGACAGCCTGTCCTATCTAATTCTTTTAAATACTCTATTGCAGGTATTTTACCGTTAGATGTCTGATAAAATTCAATATCATACATAGACATTCATCCTCCTTTTAAAATTTAGATAACATTTTTGTTATCAAATAAATATTAAATAATAATTAGATTACTGTCAAGCAGAATATTTAACATTTTATTTATTTTAACTTAATCTACTTCATTCATAACTCCATTACTAATGTTTAAAAGTATTTTATCACTCATTTTAATGATTAGTATGTAATTATGTTATTACAAAAGTACATCTCGAAAATAGTAGTCTAAAAAACGCTGCTCTTGTATTTGTAAAAACAAAGCCGATACCCGTCGGGGCGACGGGTATCGGAGCGGACGGTTAATTGCATTTGAAGTCTGTGCTGGACGCGGCGCCGGGGACTCTGCCGACGTCGGTGTTGTCCACGCGTCTGTTGCGCAACTGCTCGACGGGATTGGGCGCGGTTTCGTAGCGATAGTCCATGCCATAGCGTCTGATATGCGCGTCGATAACCAAGTGCGCGGGTTCTATATCGGGCGTGGGATTTATTTTGTTTTGATACTTGAAGAAATCCGCGTCGGGCGGGAGCGCGTCCACGTTTTCGTAGTCCTCCCTGACGGAGGTAAACTGGACGGTATTTTTCAACACGTCGCGCACGTAGTCGATATTTTCGTGCAAGGAGATAGGCGCAGGGAATTCGCCGTCTCCGATGACCTCCTGCCAGTGCTTGTGCTCGTACTTTTCGAGGAGCTGAGCCGCCTTATGCAGATGGGCGATTTCGATGGCGAGGTTCTGCTCCCAAAGCGATTTGATATACTTATCCGTTTCGGTGACCATACACGACCAATAGAGGTAGCACTCGTTGTACTCGTGCCAAAGGAGCATTTCAAACCAAGTCGAATCCGCGTCCATGAGGTCCTCGTACTGCGTGACGTGCTCCTCCTCGACGAGGGCGATTTCCTGATAGAGTCTGCGCGACATTTCGTCGGTTGCGAGGTTTGTGACGTTCATATAGTAGTTCATAGTCTGCTGTTCGGCGGCGGTGATAGTCATAGCTGAAAGCACGGTCTGCTTGTCGGAGTATTTGGAGTTGATACACCTGCGCACGTTGTCCTTGGGATAGCGGTGGTGCGAGATAGTCGGACGGCCGGGCATAATCTCGGTATATCTGCCGACGAGCCTTTCGGCGAGAACGCCCTGTGTCATATGTAGTAAATCCGAGTATCTGTAAAGATGGTCGAAGTCTTCGAGCAAGGCGAAATCGAGCGCTTTTTTGACGTAGCAGTCGCTCTCTCTGCGCGCGAGCTCGGCGGTGAGATCTACCGCGAGCTGTTCGTACGCGATAGTATGTTCGAGCGGACTTTCGTTGCAAGGCTTCAACAGAGATATTTTGATTTGCTGCTGCTTTTCGAGGGCGCGCGTAAGCGCAAGCTCCCGCCTTAAATCGGTATCGCTCACGTGCCGCGAGAACTGATGCGAAAACCAATTCGCCTCGAACTCCGTGCCGTTCATAAGTATTATGCGCGTCTTGGTGTAAGGGTCGACCTCATACTTATTGTAGGCGATGGGATAGAGTTGCTTCCAATTTTCAAATGCTTCAAACAATGAAATCGGTTTTTCGTTAAATGGATTCATAGTACCTCCTGCGATAATCCCATAATATGCCCAAAACGCCGAGTATGTTAAACCGCGCCGTTTGCGCCTCGCCGTAATCTGCCAAAAATGCACAGGTTTGGCGCATTTAAAATTTCGTCCGTTATTGACAGCGCAACGAAAATATAATAAACTCTAATAAGCTATAATTATTATACGGTGAAACGATGAACGAGTTTATGAAACTGGCAATAGACGAGGCGATGACGGGCATACTGTCCAAAGAGGGCGGACCTTTCGGAAGCGTTATCGTAAAAGACGGCAAGGTCGTAGGAAAAGGTCACAACCAAGTTGTCGCCAACAACGACGCCACCTGCCACGGCGAAATACAGGCAATCCGCGACGCGAGCAAAAATCTGGGCACTTTCGACCTGTCTGGGTGCGTGATATACACCACGGGCGAGCCGTGTCCTATGTGTCTGACGGCGTGTATGTGGGCGAATATCGAAAAAGTCTACTACGGCTGCACTCTCGACGACAACAGTCTTATCGGCTTCCGCGACAAGAAATTCGATACCCTGCTCGGCGGAAGAGAAAATTTGAAAAACTACGCCGAGTGCATCGACCGAGCCGAATGTCTCGCGCTATTTGAAAAGTACAATGCGCTCGCAGATAAAACCCCGTATTGAGGAGTAGATTATGAACAACATTTTTATCGGCTGGGGCGGCAATCAGTCGCTTGCATACGAAGTAAAAAACCTGTTGCAAAGCGATGAAAATAACGTGATTATAGGCGGAGGTTCGCCAACCGACGTCTTTGTCGGCGCGCAAGTTATCGACCAAATAAATCAGTGCAACAGTGCGATACTCTTGGTTGAGGACTACAACGGACAAATAAGCCCCAACCTGCTTTTCGAGTGGGGATATATCCTTGCAAACAACAGCATCCGAAGCCGAGACATACAGATATTTATGATTGACAAATCCTCGCGCGACTTGCCAAGCGACCTGCTCGGCGCTTGGGCGACGGAGCTCAAACGCGACAGAACCTGCGAAAATAGCGACAGAAAACTCGCGGCGGAGATTTGCGAAAAATATTTGAAAGCGTCCAATAAGGAGCTCCGCGACGACTTTTTTACAATCATCAACGAATGGACTACCCTGCGCCATAAGTTTTCGGACAAAGTGGCGGGAGTGTCCGAGCGCGAGCTCGAAGAATACGTGATTATGGGTTGCCTTGCGGCGTACTACTACAACGACAACAAGTATCTGCGCGCTCAGCTCAACAACATAACGGGCTCGACCGAGTTCAACTTTGTGATACAGTTTGCAAAGGCGTATATCGACGTGTTTTTGGACAGCTACAATATGTCCAAGCCGCTGTCCACGTCGGCGTTTTTCAACTTCACGACGGTTTTCGAGCAGTTTTTGCAGAGACTGCAAAACGCCGATAGCAATATCAAAAAAATCGAAAAGATACTCTGCTACGACGTATACGGGCTTGCCTGCACTCTGTTCCTCAAAAACGACGGCATCGACGATGATATGAAAAAGCCCTGCCGCGAAAAGGCGTTGGAGTGCTTTGAAAATACTCTGAAACTCACGGACGAGCTTGAAAAAACCTTGCAACACAACAAATGTCTTTTCCACTTGATACGCGCATACATATACAACGACACCGCGCACCTATATCACAACCACTTCGACAACCGCGAGAAATTTCTCGAATACCTCGACTTGTCCGTGAACGAGCGAAAGAGCCTGCATATGACGTTTAGCGCAAAGTATCCGCTGAACACCTTCTTCGCAAACAAGCTCGAACAGGAGTACATGATTGCCCTAAGCGAGCAGTGCATCTATATGGAGGACGGGTTCAGAAAGACGTTGAGCGTATCGACGATAAAGTCCAAATATGAGGAGTGGAAGATAGACATAGACTACGTATATTCCCTCATCAAACGCCTCGAAGCCAACCTCAACACGTTAAAAGCACAAAGCTCCGCAAAATAGAATAAAAACCATATATAACAGAAAAACGCGTTTAAACCGCGTTTTTCTGACTATAAACGTCAAATTGTGTATTTACCACTTGTTTTCCACGTATTCGCAGAATGCGTACATATCCTTGATTTCGAGCTTTGTGCCGTCGTCGAGGATTACGTGTCCGTTCCAAAGTCCGTGAACTTGGTGCGTATGCATGCGCACGATATTTGCGACGTTCATATCCGTGTGGTGGTCAAAGGAGGGAGTCATCGTCATATCGAATCTGCCGTCCTCGGAAATAAAGTGCCAAGGCTGCATAAACTTATCGGGCTTGGGGAAAACCTCCACGTCAACCGAGCCGATTTTGTGCGCCACGCCGTCTAAGAAAAGGCAAGTCTCGGTAGCGTTGCTCTCGTCGCCGATGCCCCAAGTGATTTCAAAGCCGAAGATATGGTCGTTGCCCTCCTCGTCTTGAATATACTTTGCGCCGTTGCCCCAGTACCAGACGTTTTTATAGGGCCATACGCCTCTGCCCCAGTCGAGTACGCAGAAGGTATTTTTCTTGTCGAAAGTAAACGTCTCGTCGCCGCACTTAAACGTGCCCTCGCAGGGCATACAGTTTTGCTTCATTGTCATAAAGAAGCGTTTGGGCAGATATTCGCCCTTTTTCTTGAACGGAGTGACGATTGTGATATTTTGGTGGTCGTCGAACAAGTCCATCGTGAACTTGGCTTCGACAGTCTTGCTATCCTTTTTAGAACCCGTCGGACCAACGAATTCGATAGTACGCGAGTTTTTGAGCGTCGTAGCGCGGAAGAGATACTTGCCCTTTTTGTACTCGACGATATTGGGGCAGTCTCCGTTTGTAGGGAGAATGACCTTGTTTTTTCCGCCGAGCCAAATAGCCATGCTGGTGATGAGCTTTTGCTCCTCGCCGCTGACGTCAACGAGATTTGCCGAGGCGTATCCGCCTATCGAGATATTGGCAATGGAGATTTGCACCATATACTTGCCGTCGCACAGTTGATAAAAATCCCACTCCTTGCCTCTCCACTGAGGGCGTGCGAAAGTGCGGTCGTACTCAAACACGTTGTGCCTTGCCCATCCGCCGCGCACCTGCACGTTTCCGTCGCTGTCGAGCAGTTGCGTAGGACGCGTATACTCAATTTGATTGCGTTTTTCTTTGAGCTCCTGCCAGCCGACGTAAGTTTTTTTAGATTGATCTGCCATATATCCCCTCCGTGATACCTTTAATATTATGATTATATTACAAAACGAAAGAAAATACAATATGCAATTTTGCCGCGCGCTTTCGACGCAACGAGGCTACTTATCAAAGCCACTTTACATTAGATATGGGACTAAAACAGTTCCGAAGCAACGAAGTTGCCGAAGTTGCCCAAGTCACTGAGTTTGATAGAATACTAAAACAGTTACATAACAACGAAGTTGCCCAAGTCGTCTATAAGTTTGATAGAGGATTAAAAAGTTACATAGCAACGAAGTTGCCGAAGTCGCCGAAACGCTATTTTATCTGCGGATTTTGGCAATTAAACCGTCGTTTTGTGCTATTTCGGCGGTTATTGCAAACTGCCGCTTGTCAAATTGCAAAAACTTTTGCGGGAGCGTAAACTGCGCGAGGAACACCGCCACAAACACCAGCACGCAACCGGACAGCTCCATAGCGGAGTGTACCTCGTGTAGGATTAAAACTCCGCCGATAATGCCTACGACGGATTCGAGGCTCATTATCAACGCGGCGACGGACGGCTCGGTGTACTTCTGCCCCGCCGTCTGCAAGGTGTAGCCTATGCCCGCCGAGCATACGCCGACGTAAAGCAGAGATACAATGCTGTTCGATATTGTCTCGGCGCTCGGGAAGCCCACCACGCCCATGCCGCATATGCTGATGAGCGAGCAGACGAGAAACTGCACAAGCGTGAGTTTTATAGGGTCGGAATCCTTGCCGAACACATCGATAAAGAGTATCTGCAAGGCAAAGAACGCGGTGCTTGCAAGCCCCAGCAAATCGCCTATGCCTACGCCCTCGTCGCCGCTCGAACACATAAGCCAAAATCCCGCTATTGCAACGGGAATGGCAAATCTGCTGAATACGCCTATCTTCTTCCTTGCGAGCAGTCCGAACACGGGCACGAGCACGATATAAAGCGCGGTGATAAAGCTCGCCCTGCCCGCGGTAGTGTAAATCATTCCGTACTGTTGCAGGTTGCTTGCAAGAAACAGCGACAGCCCGCAGATTGCTCCGCCGAGAAACGTACTCGTGTTCCAAGGCGTAATCTTTACGCCCTTCTTTTTGCCGATAATCTCGTAGACAACCAAAAATACGAAAACTACGCCGCTCGCCAAAATAAAGCGCAATCCGTTATATGCGATAGGGTTGATGACGGACGCCGACGAGCGTTGGAAAGCAAATGCGAACCCCCAAACCAAGGCGCATAAAAGGAGCATTGTATTTCCGAATAACGTACGTTTTGTTTGCATACACCCTACCGATTAAACAAGCTAATTATAGTATAATATGCAAAATATAGTCAAATCTTTTCACGCTTAGCGCGATTATTATATAGTTCTCGATACGCAAAACAGCGTTGCATATAAAAGATATGCAAAAGCCCGTTCCGACCGCCGAGAGCGTTGCATATGCGGCATAGGAACGGGCTTTACGATAAGATTAAATCGCTGCTGACTTATTTCTTTTTGGACTTACGGATAAGGACAACGGTCACGACAGCCGCGCCGATTGCAACAACCGCGCATGCGACGGCTATGACGGCAATCTGCCAAGTCTTTAAGCCATTGGGCGCATTTTCAACGTCTCCCGTATTGTCTCCGACGTTGCTTCCCGTATTGCCGCCGTTATCGCCGATATTGTCGTCGCCCGTGTTATCTCCCGTGTTGTCGTCGCCGGTATTATCGGGGTTTTCGTTATTATCGCCGTTGTTATCGCCCGTATTATCGTCGGGGTCGTCGGGGTTTGTAGGATTTTCGGGGTTTTCGGGATTTGTCGGGTTATCGTCGCCCGAGTTGTCGTCGCTGTCTTTGGCGAATACGAGCGCGCCGAGGCAGTCGCCTGCATATTCCAATCTGCCGGACGAAATAGTATAATCCGAGAGGCATTGCAAATCGCCGTTTGAGTTTTCGACGTAAATCGTAACGTCCTGCAAGTCGCCAAGCGCCTCGGGGATTTTAATACTGACGGATATATTGCCGTTAAGGTCTGCGACAGGCGTATCGTCGAGATAGAGATTGAGCTTTACAATCAAAGTCACCTCGGCTTTGTCGTCGATATCGGCAATGCTCGCGCTGATTGAATTCCAAAGCTCGCTATGAGTGCCGTTGCCGTCCGTGACTTCCTCGATTTCGAGTCGGTTGACGGAATTTCCGTTCTCGACGGTGACGGACGCATTTTCCGTCTCGACGACGACAGATTCGGGTTCAGGCTCGGGGTCTGGGTCTGGGTCGGGAGTAGGATTGGGATTTGCCCCGACGTAGATGATATACTGCGCATCATCGCCGATGGTGATATTTACGTTGTCATCGTCTGCGTTTTCAAGGGTTATGTCGTAGACGTATTTGCGCGAATAGAGTTTCGTATTTATGCCCTCGTCGGTGTCCTGCACGTAGGTCAGTTTGAGCTTCCCGTTGACGACGTTAGCGATATAGGTTGAAAGCTCGTTATCCGCGGTTGCGAGGGTGTATTGGATATTTACGCCATTGGGATTGGGCGAGATTCCATACTCAACCACGGAGTATTGCCCGCTTGTTACGTTGAGTGCGACGTTGCGCTTGTTTACAGTGTGCTTGACGGGAGTTGCGTTCAACTTCACGTCGTAGTTTTGGCTATTTTGCGCGCCCTTTTTGACGACAAGCTCGCCGTCGTTGACGATATTATACGAGCCGACGCTTACAAATCCGCTACCCACTCCGCTGAGTTTGAGAGACACGGACAGCGTCTCGCCGTCTATTGCGCGGAAGCCCGTTTGGGTGTAGCCGAGCAAAATCTCGTCGCCGTAGTAGCTTTGCGTTGCGTTTGGCGTAATCGTCACGCTGATTTTGTTGACTGTGATAGAAATTCTGTCGCTTAGCGACGACGATAGCACGTACGAGGCGTTGTCGCTCGGGAAAGAGACTGCCGCGCTATACGAGCCCGCGTCCACGGGCGCGGACGTGCCGTCCCCAAAAAGCGTATTGCCGTTTTCGTTGTAATAGGTGAATGCAAAGAGGCTTTTTGCCGTGTCGTCGTTGACAGTGAGGTTATCATTCAAATCGACCGCGATGCCGTAGGTCGTCGTATAGCTTGTATTGAGACTTGCGATGACGACCTTCTTCCTTGCGGAGGCAGTGAAACTAAACGCAGTTGTAGAAAGCTCGTCAATCGAGTCGTCCTCGAACGTGTACGTGACGACATAGGTATCACTGTCGTCGGTGTGCGCGACCGAAACTAAATCATTATCGGCGTCCGCCTTTACGAGGGCTTGATTAGCGGTGTCGTTGACGAGCAAGTCGGCACTTCCGTTTTTAAAGCGATATGGAACGTAGCCGCTTTGGAGCGTAATTGTAAACGTTACAGACTCCCCGCGCTTCACGCTTGTGCCGCTTGCCGAGACCGTGCCTGTGGACGCACTGTCAATACTTGCCGACACGCTGTAATTTGTAGCGTCTGCAAGCACGTAGTAGGAGTTCAACTGCGAAGCCCTGCCCGCTTGGTCCACGACCCAAACGTAGATGAGGCGCAAGCCCGCGCCCTTGCCGGACAGCAGGTCGATAGCGACCGTCGAACCGAAAGAGGGAGTGGCGAACGCGTCGAGGCTGTAAGTCGCATTGTAGTTGCTGTTGTTTATATTTTTATATCCGCTCTCGATGCTGTTAGTGTTTTTAAAAGCCGCGAAAGCCGAAGCGGAATTGAAATGCTTGACCGCGGTGTACAGTGTGTATCCGCCGTTGTAATCGTCGTTTGCAAGGAAGTCGTCAAATGCGAGCGTAGGCGCAAACCCGTTGTAGCTCGTCAACCACTGCCTGTTTGCGGCAAGCGTGTAGTCGCTATTTTGCACGAGCTTATTGCCGCTAAACACGGGAGCGTCGGGGTCGTTGCGGTCGATAAAGATATTTGCCGTGTCAGTGGAAGTCCCGCCGTCTACGCTGTCAAGGCTAGTATACGGATGCTCGGTGAGCGTAAAATCCGTACGCCAAGCAACGGTCGGATAGCAGTTTGCTACGCTGTCGTAGCCTTCAAACTCAATCGTAATAACGCCGTTGCCGTCAGCGACCGAGTAGGATATATAAATCTCCGTCTCGTCAAGCTCCGTCTTGATATTTGCCGTTATCTTATCCGAAGCGGAGCTTATCTCGCCCGCCTTGCCGTCGGCTGTATAAAGCGCGAGCTTGCCGTCCTTGTAAAATGTAAGCAAATATTCCTTATCTTCTGCGTCTTGAAAGACGACGGAGTTGCCAAACGCGTTGAGGTTTTCTACGTTGAGCATAAGTTTTGCCTCGTCGGTCGCCCACTGCGCGTCGGCAATCAAGGTTGCATAGAGATTGTCTATGCTGTTGTCAAAGCTACCCGTCGCCGACTTGTAGCTAAGCCCCACGGAGTTCGCCGCGGTGTTGTAGTCCCCCTCTCCGACGTAGGTCACAGTGAAATTCAATGCAAGTTTGCTGATGGTAATTGTACGCTCGTCCGCGTTTTTTAAATATTTAAACCACGAGCCAGCCATAATTGCAATGTACTCGTTATCGTCCGTCAACGTCAATTCATAACCGGGACAATTTTTGCAACCGCTTCCTCTATTGCTACATCCGTCTATGGTGTTAAATTCTCTATCAGTCGTTACGTAATTTTTGTCACATAAAATACCATTGCTCTGGCTCTTACAATTCTGACCATACATTTTATCGTAGGCATTTTGCCCCGAATATGGCTCGCTTGTAGCTGCAATGCCGAAATAGATTTCTTGTGTCGTATCATCGGAGGATATTGTCGCGGAAGCGTCTACCTTAACTTTATAATTAGTATCATCTATAAAGTTTTTCAAAAAATCATCAATTTTATAGTTGGTTGCCATTGAAAACCAGTTTTTGTCGGCGCTATCATTCCCCAGAAGTTGTTCGCCCCATGCATTAATTCCAAACTTAAAAATAAAACTCGAATCATTGACTTCTTGAATTAAGAGATCATCATTCGCGTTGTGTTTTGTATAAATTTGATGATTGTACTGTGTGGCAATTCCGTTTTCAAAATTTTCCGTCAAAGTCCATTCGTATTTGTCAGCAGAATTTGAAAAAGTAAACAAATCGGCAGTCAGCTCGCCATGCTCGCCAACTATACAATCAATGCGACCGTCCTCGAAACCTATGGTATTATTGCCCGATTTGATTGACGCAGTCAATTTTTCAGCGGCAGCAATGCCCCCCCCCCCCCTCAAAAATTTTAAACGAGAGGCTAAACACCAACGTAAAACAAAGCACAGCGGCAAACAGAACAACGCCCGCCGTAATTGTGCTTTTCTTCATCATTTTTTTGCTCATAATCTTTCTCCCATACCTACGCGCGTACGCGTAGCGCGCGAATATATTGCTTATATATTTTATACCTTTATAACGTATATTGTAAATACCCATTTGCAATAAAATTAAAATAAAATTTTCCAGCGCAAATTATACTTTTCTTTCAATGATGACGTACATATCCACAGGGTCGCCCGCTATTTTTGTAAACACCTTTTTTTCGACGTAGTCTTGCACTGCCTTAAAAAGTTTAAGAAACTCCTCATCGTCAATCGGAACAGACCCTAATAAGCTGTCAAGATAAAACGAAATATAATGCCATTTAAAATCCTCTTTACAAAAAATCGTCTGCTGATTTTGCTTTTTCATAATATACTCCCAAAGCATTTTCACCCATTAGGTGTAGTTTGATAATACTACACCCGTTGGGTAGAAGTCAAGAAAATTGCACCTATTGGGTGTACAATATTCAAAAATAATATAAGAGGTCATATATGATTACACTCGACAACATACAAAAGAGATTGGCGGAGTCTATAAATCAAAGCGGGTTAAGTCAAAGTGAAATAGCAAGACGGTTGGGCATTAGGTCGCAACAAATTTCTTGCTACGTTCGTGGCGTAAAAATGCCCGCACTCGACACTCTCGCCAACCTCTGCAAAATTTTGGACGTAGATACAAATTATATTCTTTGCCAAGATTGACATTTATCTTTTATCGGCTATAATAATATTGAATATTAAATTAGCCGAAAGTTTCAATTATCCAATCAAGCCGATTACTCCAAAGTTCCCCATTAAAAAGCTCCAAAGTTCTCCATCAAACATTGACAATCAAAAATGTTTTGCGCGGTAGTTGGCTAAAATTTTACAAAATGTTTAAAAATAGTAAAAGCTCGTCATTTAGATGAGGTTCCAACAAAATTTTAGCAGCGATAAAACCTTGTAATTTAGATGCAGGACGCGAAAGAGGCGATTTTTTATCTCGCCCAACGTACAAGTCGTACGTGACGAGTAAAAAATCGTCCCTCGGGGTCCCCACAAAATTCCATTTTGTGGGGTTAATCACCAAGCAAAAGATTTTTGCGTAATGTTTCAAAGAAACCTTAGCAAAAATGTTTTGCGCGGTAGTTGGCTAAAATTTTACAAAAAAAGAAACGCACCCTCAAATATGAGGGCGCGTTCAATATTTGTAAAATTTTAGCCAAAGACGGCAAGGAGGAAGCCCGCCGCCACCGCCGACCCAATCACTCCCGCCACGTTCGGACCCATCGCGTGCATAAGAAGGTAGTTGCCCTTGTTATACTGCAAGCCGACCGTGTTGGATACGCGCGCCGCCATAGGCACGGCGGATACGCCCGCAGACCCGATGAGCGGATTGATTTTGCCCTTGGAGATGACGTAAAGCAGTTTGCCGATGAGCAAGCCGCAGACCGTCGCAAGAACGAAGCCCAAAAGCCCGAGCACGATGATGAGTAGCGTCTCCACTTGGAGGAACGTCGCGCCGATTGCAGTTGCGCCGACCGAGATGCCGAGGAACAGCGTGACGATATTCATAAGCGCGTTTTGCGCGGTGTCGGAAAGCCTTTCGGTTACGCCGCACTCTTTGAGCAGGTTGCCAAACATAAGGCAGCCGAGCAGAGGCGCAACTGACGGCAAAAGCAGAGATACGATAATCGTAACCAAAATCGGGAAGATGATTTTTTCCTTTTTGCTGACCTTGCGGGTGGTCGTCATGACGGTCATACGCTCTTTCTTTGTGGTGAGCAGTTTCATAAACGGAGGTTGCAAAAGCGGAATGAGCGCCATATACGAGTACGCCGCGACCGCGATAGGCGCGAGCAGTTTAGGAGCAAGCGTCTTTGTAAGGAAGATAGCCGTAGGTCCGTCCGCGCCCGCGATAATCGAAATCGAAGCCGCTTCGCCGCCGCTGAACATACCGGTCGCAACCGCGAGGATAAGCACGAGATATATGCCGCCCTGCGCCGCCGCCCCGAGCACCATCGAGCTTGGACGCGACAGCATAGGACCGAAGTCCGTCATAGCGCCGACGCCGATGAAAATCAAGCAGGGATATACGCCGGTCTTAACGCCTATGTAGAGTATATCGAGCAATCCGCCCTCTTTCAAAACCTTTCCGTAATCAATGGACGTGCTATTCCAGAAATCCGAGTGATAAAGTCCGCCGCCTGGGAGGTTTGTAAGTATAATGCCGAACGCGATACCCACAAGCAACAGCGGCTCAAACTTCTTTTTGATAGCGAGCCACAGGAAAAACAGACCGATTATAATCATTATAATCGACTTCCAGCCCGCTCCTCCGAACTGCGCGAAGCCTGTGCTTTCGCCAAGATTTTTAAGAATTTCTCCTACATTCATATCCGAACTCCTTAAAGAACCTCAACGAGAGGCGCGCCCGTCTCGACCGTTGCGCCCTTATGCACGAAAATCTGACCGACTTTGCCCGCCTTGGGCGCGGTGATTTCGTTTTCCATCTTCATAGCTTCCAAAATGATGAGTACGTCGCCCTCTTTAACCGCTTGACCGCTCGTGACCTTGACGGCGTTGATATTGCCGGGCATAGGCGCGGTGATTGCGGCGGCGCTTACTGCGCCCGCGGGAGCGGGTGCGGCGGTTGCTTGGGGAGCAACAGGCGCAGAAGCCGCGACTGCGGGTGCGACGGGAGCGGCTTGCGGAAGCATTGCCTCGTATTCCGACTTGACGACCGCCTCGCCCTTTTCAACCTCTACTTCGTATATTTTTCCGTTTAAAGTGACCTTATATATCATTATTCATTATCCTCCGCTTTCTTTATGGATTTGAAACGCAATTCGTTGAGCGGCGTGCCCGTGCTGTCTGCAACGATAGCCATAATCATAGCCGCGTCGCGCTCGTCCGTGTTGATGAGTTTAAGCTCGCCGCAAGTGCCGACTGCCACTTCGGCAACTTCGTTGCTTTTGCTCTGCTGAGAGTCTCCGCTCGCGCCGACGTTTGCATTTTTATCGCCTTTCTTCCAAAACATCAACTTCGACTTGAACGCGTTTATCTTTTCGCCCCACTCGGGGTGCTCGGCTTTGAGCTTCTCGCTGCCGTCGAACGCCTTGCCCAAGCAGGTGACTACAAGCATAAGCACGATGAGCACGACAAAGACTATCGCAATGCCTATAACCGCAAGCAGGAGCGCGTCAACGACTTTTATATGCTCGTCCTTATCGAGAACGGCGCTTAAAAGCATAAAATTCATACGTCACCTCACTCCTCGACAGGCTCGATTGTGTATTTGACGATTTTCTCTTCCTTGGCTTTGCGAGCGTCGAAATACTTCTCAGTGACCTGCGGGAAGAGGATATAGGAAAGCACGTCCTCGTCGTTTTTGGCGATGCCTTCGAGTTCCTTTTTAGTCTTGTCGAATACGGGTTCGAGCGTATCGGCGTATCTGCCCTCGATGGGCTGCTCGTCGCCGAGCGCCTTCTTGCTGACCTCGGGATTGATGGGCGCGGGAGACGTGCCGTATTCGCCGCGGCAGTACGCCTTGACCTCTTTGGAAATGTTTTTGTATCTCTCGCCCGAAAGCACGTTGTTGGTCGCCTGTACGCCGACCATTTGGCTCATAGGCGTGACGAGAGGCGGATAGCCGAGGTCCGCTCTGACCTTGGGCGTCTCGATGAGCACTTCTTCGAATTTATCCATAGCGTTTTGCGCTTTGAGTTGCGACACGAGGTTGGAAAGCATGCCGCCCGGCACTTTGTAGTTGAGCGCGTCGGTGTCGGTCGCCATCATCTTGGGATTAAGCGTGCCGTCCTTTATGTATGCGTCACGAATGGGCTTGAAGAAATCGTTGACCTCTTTAAGCACCGCGTCGTCGAGCCCCGTCTCGTAGCCGAGCTGTTTTAGCGCGTAGTTGAGCGTCTCGGTTGCGGGTTGGCTCGTGCCGCCCGAGAAGCAGGACGTAGCCGTATCGATAACGTCAACGCCCGCCTCGATTGCTTTAAGGTAGGTCATAAACGCCATGCCCGTCGTGCAGTGCGTATGCAGTACGACCGGCACTTTGACTTCGCTCTTGATTGCGCCGATGAGCTCGTATGCCTCCTGCGGAGTCATAACGCCCGCCATATCCTTGACGCAGACGGTGGAGACTCCCATATTTTCCATTTCCTTAGCCTGCTTAGCAAAGGCTTCGAGAGTGTGCACGGGGCTCTGCGTGTAGCTGAGCGTGCCCGACACCGTAGCGCCGCACTTGATGGCGGTCTTTGTAGCCGTCTCGATATTGCGCAGGTCGTTGAGCGCGTCGAAAATACGAATTACGTCAATCCCGTTCTCGACGGATTTTTCGACAAACATCTTGACGATTTCATCGGGATAGTGTTTATATCCGAGCAAATTTTGCCCTCTGAGCAGCATTTGGAGCTTGGAATTGGGCATAGCCTTGCGCATGTTGCGCAGTCTCTGCCAAGGGTCCTCGTCCAAAAATCTCAAACATACGTCGAACACCGCTCCGCCCCAGCACTCGACGGAATAATATCCCGCCTTGTCCATCACGGGGAGAATGTCGGCAAACTTAGAATACGGCAAGCGCGTCGCAATCAGCGATTGGTTGGCATCGCGCAAAACCGTCTCGGTAAACTGAACCTTTTGGGTCTTGTGAATTGTTTCCATTTTTGCCCTCCACAAAATATTCGGTTGCATTATAGCATTAAAAAAATGCAATCCGCAACTAATATAGATAAGTTTTTATCTATAAAATTACTTTATTTTATAGCCTAAGATTTGCAAAAGTTCGACAAATTTAAAAAAACCGTTGACAAGTACGCCGCCGATACGTATACTATATTTGAACAATCTTTCAACTGTTCAAATGAGGTGAATGTCCATGGACGAGAAACAGACCGTAGAATACGTGCGCAACAAGCTCCCCGACGACGGGACTATAACCGCGGTTGCCGAGTTCTTCAAGGTGTTCGGCGACCCGACGCGCGCAAAGATTATGAGCTGTCTTGCGGTGAGAGATTTGTTTGTAAACGAAATCGCCGAGATTGTAGGCATGAGCGTATCGGCGGTGTCGCATCAACTTAGGGTTTTACGCGCGGCGAAGCTGGTCAAGGCGAGCAAGCTGGGCAAAGAGGTGAAATACTGCCTTGACGACAACCATGTCGTGCAAATCATAGAGAGCGGCATCACGCATATAAACGAGGAATAAGTATTGCGCCGAATGTCACACCTCGCGTCTAAACCCAAAACGAAACGTTTTGAGTTTAGGCACTGCGGTACGCAAAATCGCAAATTTGGCGAGTAACATAAAAGTATTATCATAAAACAAATTTGCGAGTTTTGCTGTGAGCGCAATCGTCACGCAAAATTTGAGCAGAGCCTCAAATTTTGCTAATAGGTTGCAAAAGCGGCAAGTGAATTGCCACTTTTGCGAATTTACAAGAACGAGAGGATTAAAAACCTTTCACCTCTACACATAAAAGAGTTGTAACTCTTTTTTAAAACACAAATACTTGAATGATTGTTCAAGTAAATAAATAATCAAGCATATAATGTAGCAAAGGAGTAAGCTATGAAAAAAGTTTTCAGACTCAAAGATTTGGACTGCGCAAACTGCGCCGCAAAGATGGAGCGCGGCATCAACAAGATTGACGGCGTAAAAAGCGCGACGGTTAGTTTTATGTCGCAAAAGCTGACAATCGAGGCGGACGACGACCGCTTTGACGACGTTTTGAACGAGGCAATCAAAATCTGCAAAAAAATCGAGCCCGACTGCATAATAGTCCACTGATAAACATTTATCGCAAAATGCGCAAAACGACACTTTTTCACTACAAAATAATACTATGAAACTGTCTTTAAGTAAAAAAGAACAAAAAATTCTAATTCGCATAATCGTATCTCTCGCCGCGTTTATCGTGCTGATTGCGATTGACAAAAGCCTTGACCTCGCCGCGCGTGTAGGCGGCAAACTCGGCTTTTTGCTCCCCTTGTTTTTGTATCTTGCGATATACGCCGTCATCGGCTACGACGTGCTTTTCAGAGCCGCGCGCAATATCTGTCACGGACAGGTTTTCGACGAAAACTTCCTTATGGTCATCGCGACGCTCGGAGCGTTCGCGTTGGGCATAACGCGCGGAGTTCTCGGGCAATCTACGGAGGGCTTCGACGAGGCGTGCGCGGTTTTGCTGTTCTATCAAGTTGGCGAATTTTTCCAAAGATACGCCACGGCAAAATCGAGAAAGTCCATCTCATCACTTATGGACATTCGCCCCGACAGCGCCAACGTACTGCGCGACGGAAAGGTCGAAACGATAGACCCGAGCGAAGTCAAAATCGGCGAAATCATACTTATCAACCCAGGTGAAAAAATCCCTCTCGACGGCGTTTGCATCAATGGCGCGACCTCGCTCGATACTAAGGCGCTCACGGGCGAATCCCTTCCCCGCGAAATCCGCGAGGGCGACCAAGTTTTGAGCGGTTTCGTAAATCTAACCGCGCAAATCGAGGTGCGCGTGGAAAAGGAGTTTTACGATAGCACCGTATCCAAAATTCTCGACCTCGTGGAAAATGCATCGGACAAAAAATCCAAAACGGAAACTTTTATCACCAAGTTTGCAAGATACTACACCCCGACGGTCGTATTTCTCGCGCTTGCCCTGCTCATCATTCCGAGTGCGGTCACAGGCGACTGGCTGATTTGGACGTATCGCGCTTTGAGCTTCTTAGTCGTATCCTGCCCCTGCGCGCTCGTCATATCCATTCCGCTGTCATTCTTCGCGGGGATAGGCGCAAGCTCCAAGCGCCATATATTGATAAAGGGTTCTAACTATATCGAACAGCTTGCAAAAGCCAACGTATTCGTATTCGACAAGACGGGCACTCTCACAAAGGGCAATTTCGCGGTGACGGAGGTCTACCCCGCCGAGCGCAAAGAGGAGATTTTGCGCCTCGCCGCCGTCGCGGAGCAAGGCTCATCCCACCCGATAGCAAAATCCATAATATCCGCCTACGGCAAAGCCGTCGAAGCGGATTACACCCTAACAGACGTAAGCGGCAAAGGCGTGATTGCGACAAACGGAACGACGACCGTACTCTGCGGCAACGAAAAGCTGATGAGCGAACACGGCATATCCTACGTTGCAAACGAGAAAGCTGGCACAGCAGTATACGTCGCAAAGGACGGCGAATTTGCGGGCTATATCCTCATCGCCGACGAGCTCAAAGACGAGACCGCCGACGTGATTGCGGATTTAAACGCAATGGGCGCACGTACCGTAATGCTGACAGGCGACAACGGCGCGGTTGCAAGCGAGGTGGCAAAGGCGGCAGGCGTATCGGAATACAAATCGTCGCTGCTCCCGCAAGACAAGGTTGCCGAAGTCGAAAAATTGCTTGCGGACAAAAAGAAAGGCGAAGTTGTGTGCTTCATCGGCGACGGCATCAACGACGCGCCCGTGCTTATGCGCTCAGACATAGGCATAGCGATGGGCGGAGTCGGAAGCGACGCGGCGATAGAGGCATCCGACGTAGTGCTGATGAAAGACGACCTGCGCGGACTTCCGCTTGCAAAACGCATTGCAAAAAAGACAATGGGCATAGCCTATCAAAATATTCTGTTTTCGATTTTGGTGAAAGTCGCGATACTCATACTCAGCGCGCTTGGCATCACAAATATGTGGATAGCCGTACTCGGCGACGTAGGCGTAGCGGTGATAGCGATACTCAACGCAATGAGGAACTCGACGTTCGGCAAGAAGAAAAAAGTAAAAAATATATAAAATTTCAAAATCGCCACTTAAAGTGCTTAAAATGTATAGATAAAACCGCGCTATTGCGCGGTTGTTAATATATGATAATGAAATATTCCACTCCCTCCCCTTAAAGAATAAGGGGGCAAGGGGGTTTTGAGGAGTTTTCGGGTAAGGGGGTTCATAAGGGGGTATAGGCACACCAAGCAAAAGATTTTTGCGTAATATTTTGAAAAAATCTTAGCAAAAATGTTTTGCGCGGTAGCAAGATAAAATTAAGCTGTGGCTTTAACAACGATAGACCCTATCGTTGTTGTGCCACTTGCGCTAATTTTATCGCCAGCCCTTACCCCCTTAATAATGTGGTTACACCTCACCCGTCACTGCGTGACACCCTCCCCTCAATGGGAGGGCTTTTATATTTTCTATTATGCCGAATTTTTCTTAAATAAAATCACACATCAAATAGCGTGCTTATTTATGCAAGGCGTATTTAAGAATTGCATAGCAAGTCTTCCCATCCTTAATTTCACCGCTCAAAACCTGCGAGAGGACAGTTTTATACGGCACTCTTTCCACCCTCAAAAACTCGCCGTCGTCGAGGTGCATATGGGTTTTCTTCAAGCCCTTTGCCAAAAAGATATGCAGGTGCTCGTCGGTGTATCCGGGGGTCGGATATATCACGCCGAACGGGAGGATTTCCTCGGCGGTCATTCCGATTTCCTCGTCGAGTTCGCGCCGAGCGGTGTATATCGCCTCCTCGCCCTCTTCGAGCTTGCCCGCAGGGATTTCGACAAGCTCCTCTCGATAGGGGTATCTGAATTGGCGCACGAGGTAGACGTACTCCTCGTCGTCAACGGCGAGCACCGCCGCCCCGCCCCTATGCGAGACGTACTCGCGCTTTGCGTCCCTGCCGTCGGGGAGCGTCACGTCGTCTACGCGCAAGGAAATTATCCACCCCTCGTATAGGACGTGCGCAGTTTTTTCGATTTCAGTCAAATTCAAATTTTTATCCATATGCACATTATACTACGCCGCGGTCGGATTGGCAAAAGTTTTCGCAGGTCTCCCGAAAATTCGCCGCCGTCCTATATAATATAGAAACTGTTAAGCGGACTATATCTATTGATATTTTCAAACGGCTATCGGCAAATAGCGCGTTTTTATATTGACTTATAAAAAATTAACAATTATAATATCTATAAATGTGCGTACACGTACGCGCGTAAACAACAAGACAATTTTTTGGAGGTTATCCCAATATGAAGAAAATGACCATTGACGGAAATACCGCGGCGGCGCATATTGCGTATGCTTTCTCGGACGTTGCGGCTATTTACCCAATCACACCGTCATCACCGATGGCAGAAAACTGCGACGACTGGGCAGGTCAAGGCAGAAAGAACATCTTCGGCAACGTGCTTAAAATTGCCGAGATGCAATCGGAAGCAGGCGCGGCAGGCGCAGTACACGGTTCACTTGCGGCGGGCGCGCTTACGAGCACGTTCACGGCGAGCCAAGGCTTGCTGCTGATGATTCCGAACATGTACAAGATTGCGGGCGAGTTGTTGCCCTCGGTGTTCCACGTATCGGCAAGAAGCCTTGCGGGACACGCGCTTAACATCTTCGGCGACCACTCGGACGTTATGGCGTGCCGTCAGACGGGCTTTGCGATGATTGCGAGCAACAGCGTACAGGAAGTTATGGACCTTTCGCTTGTAGCGCACCTTTCCACGTTGGAATCGAGCGTGCCGTTCCTTAGCTTCTTCGACGGCTTCCGCACTTCGCACGAAGTGAGCAAAATCGACGCAATCGAATATGACGAAATCAAAAAACTCGTCAACTTCAAAAAGGTGGACGAATTCCGCGCACGCGCGCTCAATCCGGAGCATCCTCATCAGCAGGGCACGGCGCAGAACCCCGATATATACTTCCAAAACAGAGAAGCGTCCAACAAATACTACGACGCAGTGCCCGCAATCGTGCAGGCGCAGATGGATAAGGTCAGCAAGCTCACGGGCAGAAAGTACAACCTTGTGGACTACTACGGCGCTCCCGACGCGGACCGCGTTATCGTCATCATGGGCAGCGGCGCGGAAGCCGTCGAGGAGACTGTCGATTATCTCAACGCAAAGGGACAGAAAGTCGGCTTAGTCAAGGTCAGACTCTATCGTCCCTTCCCCGCGCAGGCGTTCGTGGACGCAATCCCCGAGTCCGTCAAGGTCATCACCGTTATGGACAGAACCAAAGAGCCCGGCGCGCAAGGCGAGCCTCTCTACCTCGACGTTGTGTCGGCGCTTAACGAGCACGGCGTACATAAAGAGGTCCTCTGCGGCAGATACGGCATCGGCAGTAAGGAATTCAACCCCTCGATGGTCAACGCAATCTACGCAAATATGAAAACGGGCAAGCGCAATCATTTCACCGTCGGCATCACGGACGACGTGACTTTCCACTCCCTCGAAGTGACGAAGAAAATCGACGCGGCGGACGCGAGCACGATTTCCTGCAAGTTCTACGGACTCGGCTCGGACGGCACCGTCGGCGCGAACAAGAACTCAATCAAGATTATCGGCGACCACACGGACAAGTACGCGCAAGCATACTTTGCATACGACTCCAAGAAGTCGGGCGGCATCACGATTTCCCACCTGCGCTTCTCGGATAAGCCCATTCGCAGTACATATCTCATCGACCAAGCGGACTTCGTGGCTTGCCACAACGAGTCGTACGTCCTGCGCTACGATATGCTGTCCGACCTCAAAGACGGCGGCACGTTCCTGCTTAACTCGCAGTGGTCTCCCGAGGAGATGGAGGACAAACTCCCCGCAAGCATGAAGAATGCAATCGCCAAAAAGCGCGTCAAGTTCTAC
This sequence comes from Bacillota bacterium, assembly GCA_023665365.1. Taxonomy (GTDB): domain Bacteria; phylum Bacillota; class Clostridia; order Christensenellales; family CAG-917; genus CAG-475. The sequence continues at coordinate 25,661 of JAMPEA010000002.1, read as the reverse complement.
ACCCTCGACGGTCTTAAAGTCGTCACGGCACTGGGCACGAAAAAGGGCGTAAATACGGTCATGCAGGCGGCGTTCTTCAAGCTCGCTAACGTAATCCCCTACGAGGACGCCGAGCGCTATATGAAGGAGATGATCAAAAAATCCTACTCCAAGAAGGGCGACGCGGTAGTCGAGATGAACTACAAGTGTGTGGACAACGCCATTGCGGAACTGAAAGAGGTCAAGTATCCCAAGAGCTGGGCGACTACGACGACAGGCGCGGCTCCCCTCAAAACTCCCAAAGACAAGTACTTCCAAAACTTCATCGCGCCCATCACCGCGCAGGAAGGCGACAAGCTGCCCGTATCGGCGTTCGAGCCTAACGGAAGCGTCCCGACAGGCACGACTAAGTTCGAGAAGCGCGGCATAGCGGTAGCAGTCCCCAAGTGGTTGCCTGAAAACTGTATTCAATGCAACCGTTGCGCGCTCGTCTGCCCGCACGCCACAATCCGCCCCACCCTTGCGACCGCGGAGGAGCTCGCAAAGAAGCCCGTCGGCTTTGTCACAAAGCCCGCGACAGGCATCAAGGGATACGAATTCCGTATTCAAGTAAGCCCCTACGACTGCACGGGTTGCTCAAACTGCGTCGCCGTCTGCCCCGCAAAGGAGAAAGCGCTCGTTATGCAACCGCTTGACGAGTCCATCAAAGAGGACGCAAAGAATTGGGAATACGCGGCGGCTCTTAAAGAGACCACTGCCGACCTCAAATCAGTAAACGTGAAGAACAGCCAGTTCAAGAAGCCCCTGTTTGAGTTCTCGGGCGCGTGCGCAGGTTGCGGCGAAACTCCTTACGTCAAACTTATGACTCAGCTTTTCGGCGACAGAATGTTGGTTGCAAACGCTACGGGTTGCTCGTCAATCTACGGCGGAAGCGCTCCGACCTGCCCCTACACCAAAAACGACAAGGGCAGAGGTCCCGCGTGGGCGAACTCGCTGTTTGAGGACAATGCGGAATTCGGCTACGGCATGCACCTTGCCTACAAGACGCGCCGCAGTATCCTCGCAGACCAAATCAAGGAGCTTATCGAGCTCGGCGAAATCTCCAAGCCTCTTGTCAAAGCCCTAAACGAGTGGCTCGAAGGCATGGACGACGCAACTCTCTCTGAGAAAGCCGCAAACAAGATACTCGCGCTCATCGAGGAGGAGAAAAAGCTCGTCAAGGGCGATTCGCTCAAACTCCTCAAAGAGATTAAGACGAAGAAGGACTGCCTCATCAAGAAGTCCATTTGGATTGTCGGCGGCGACGGCTGGGCGTATGACATCGGCTACAACGGCGTTGACCACGTGCTCGCAAGCGGCGAGGATGTCAATATCCTCGTCCTCGACACCGAGGTTTACTCCAACACCGGCGGACAGGCGTCCAAGTCCACGCCGACGGGCGCAATCGCAAAATTTGCGGCGACCGGCAAGCGCACCAAGAAAAAAGACCTCGCCTTGCTCGCAATGGACTACGGCTACGTATACGTCGCGCAAGTGTCTATGGGCGCGGATATGAACCAAGTCGTCAAGGCGTTCGCCGAGGCGGAAGCGTATCACGGACCGTCCATCATCATCGCCTACGCGCCCTGCATCAACCACGGCATCAAGGGCGGCATGGACAACTCTCAAATGGAGATGAAGCGCGCCGTCGAGTGCGGATATTGGCAACTCTTCCGCTTCAATCCCGACAACGTAGGCTCGGCTCTCAACCCGCTTTCTATCGACAGCAAAGAGCCGACGGGCGACTATCAAGCATTCCTTATGAACGAGAACCGCTACGCCTCTCTTGCCAAGATGAACCCCGCCGCGGCGCAAGCGCTGTTTGCAAAGAACGAGGAGGACGCCGCCAATAAGCGCGAGTTCTATCGTAAAAAAGCCGAGACCTACGTCAAAGCGGAATAATCAAAAACTCAAATAAGGGTCAAAAAAGAGCGTTGCAAAACTGCGACGCTCTTTTTTTAAACCGTCAAATCACTTTTTATGAATATGCTTATTCTCGCTTGTGATTTGCAAAATCTCGTTTGCGTCAAGGTCGAGAGCTACGCAAAGCCGCGCGAACGTATCAAGCGCGGGCATAGCCCTGCCCGACATATATTGCGAAATCGTCGCTTGGCTGATGCCGATTTTTTCGCTGATTTCCTTTTGTTGCAAGCCGCTTTGCTTGATTGCGTTTTGCAAATTCGACCTAATTTGATTGAGAACTATCATAATTTCACCTCTTTAATATTTTTTAGGCAATGCCTAATTTTTGCTTGACATTTAGGCATTGCCTAATTTATAATATTTTAGACGGTTAATTCTATGAACCAAACGGGCGCACTCTTTTAATTTCAAAAAATCCGACGAAGAAAACACAAGATTACTTGCAAATCGGCGTTTCGACGGCGAAACGGCGATTATTATCGGGAACTATGTCAAATTAAACGTTGTTTTGTCGCATTGCGCGTTTCAATAGACATATATCGACAAAATAAGTCAAAAATCGTTGAAATTAAAACTCGGCTATCGTTGACTTATGCTTTTTAAAAATCTTAAACTAAATATGTCACAAAAAGAAAAATCTTCGGAGGTATATATTATGGAAGACCTGCTTATCACAATCGGCGAACTTGTGGCGACCGAAATCGACGACGTGGACAGCGTGCAGTACGTAGACAAAGAAATGGGATATATGTTTTATATCAACCTTAAAAACGGAAAGAGGGTGCTTTTGAGCTTGATAGACAGCAAACTCGACGGTTGAAAAAAGCAAAGCCTCGCAAACTACGCCGCGAGGCTTTTATGATAGAGTTTATGCGTTAGGCGCTTTTAATCTTTGCTCGAAGTGTCGGTAGTCGTAGTCGCGCCGTCGGCGTAAATGCTTGAAATGAAGCTCGGATAGGAGTCCGCGTTGACTTCCCATATTTTGCCGTTGAAGCCGAGCGGAGCTGAAACGTCCTCGGTGCCCGTCACCCATTCCGCCTTTTTGAAGTTTGCCGCGGCGGTGCCCTCGCCTATGTTTGTAAAGGCGACGAATTCCTCAGCGCCCTCGCCCGTGCCCGTAATATCATGGGTTATGCCGCCTTTGGTGAGCTTTACGACGCTTTCGCCGTCATAGAAAATCTTGCCGTTTGTTTTGACGTCGTTGACCATTTTGCCAAAGATATGTCCGAGGTAGTTGTTGCCGTCGTTCGTCACGTTTATCTTGACGGCGGAGAAGAGAGAGGCGACTTTTTTATGGGAGTTTCTGCCCGCAATGCCGCCGACGTGCGCGTTGACGGATTTTATGCTGTCGCTCACTTTGACAACGATTTCGCCCGTCGTATAGCAGTAATTTATTGCGCAGATGCCCGATTCGGTGACGGTTTCGTTGTTGTCGGTCAAGCCGCTGTAATTGCTTCCTACAAGTCCGCCGACGTACAGATTGCTTCCGTTTGCGGGCTCGTCGGAAATTTCGACGTAGAGGTTTGCCGACGCGTAGCAGTTGAGGACGTAGCCGCCGTTTCTGCCGATAAGCCCGCCTATGCTCGTTTCGGACTCGACCAACGCTCCTCGCGCCTTGACCGGAACAGCCTCTTCGCCCAGCTCGACGACGGCATAGGTCGTGCGGATACTGCCGTTATTTACGCCCGTAGCGCCGCCGAACACAAACTCCGTGAGGCTGGTTGCGTTTTTAAGCGTAAGCGTGACCTTGCAAAGCCTTATCGCGCTCGAATTGAAGCCGACGAGTCCGCCGACAATCAAAGCGGATTTGCCGTTTTTCGAATTTTTGTCGTCCACGCAGTTCGCATCCGATATATTGATATTGACATTGCAGTTGACGATGCTTGCCGACACATTGCTCTCGCCCGCAATGCCGCCGAACGTCAACGCCTTGCAATTTGCCGAAAAATTGTCTATATCGACATTGCAATGTCTGATTATGCCGTTTTTGGTTGTACCGTGGTTGGTTGCGGTTATTCCGCCGAACACGACCGAATGTAAATCCGAAAGCGAGAACGCATTATCTACGTTACAGTTCTCAATCGTGCCCGTATTGTCGGTGGCGATAACGCCCAAGTAGACTGTTGCCGCCGTTGCATCTTTGATTTCGAGCTCTATATTTTTAAAATCTACGTTTTGAATAGTGCCCTCGTTGTATCCGAACACCGACGCGCTCGTCGCGTCGCCGAATTTTCCGCCCGTGAGCACTGCGTTTTCAGAGGTAGTTTCGCCAGTTTTGGTCAAGCCGTCTATCGTGCCCTTGAACGAGTGCGCCTTGTCAAACAGCGGTTCGTAGGTATCCGTGCCCAAATTTATCGTCCCGTTGATAAGGATATTTGCATTGAGGATTTCATCGAGCTTAGCCTGCTCCTCGTCGGTGGGAGCCGCAATCGCGGTCAGCCCTTTCAGTTCGTCGTAAAACAAGTTGAAACTCGCCGCATTAGTAATAGTGATTTCCCTTATCCACTTGGCTTTGAGCACAAGCTCGACGGGCTTGAAGTTGTTTTCCGCGCCCGCCGCGTCGATGGGAGAGGTGGGCTTTGTATTGTCCTTTCCGTCGTCGAATACGAACGCGGTATTCTCGACGGTAGTCGTGCCGTTTGAGGTTTTTTCAAGCTCGTAGTACCACTCGACAAACTTATAATCGTCCTTGTCGGGTATTGGACCGGTTGAGGTTTCTTTTGCTACGTTCTGCCCAAATCTATAATCCTCGCTGTCGAACAATTCCGACCCGTCGACATCTTGATATATGACGGTGACCTTGGGCAAGTCGTTTGTGAACATAGGATATAGCACGAGTCCTTTCGTGATGTCGTTCGCGTCGTCCGACACGATAGAATAGGAGATAAGCTCGTTGACGGTCGTATCATTCTCACCCGCCCACTTGGAAAACTGAATGGGTTTGCCGTCCTTGTTGACGTAGTACCAAAAACAGAATTTGTTGTCCTGCGTATCGCTTGTGGGGCACGGCAGGCTTGAATTTGTAGACGCGTAAGTCGATTTCAAATGCGTGGTGGTTTTGTCAAGCTCCTCGTCCGCAAGCGTCACTGCGTCGCTCGCATCGCGCTCGACCTTTTCGTAAATATCCGTTTCGGTTTCGTCAACGACCTCGGTCCTATCGTAGACGTATTTTTCCGCGAGGTTTACAGAGTGATAGTAAACGATAGGTTCGTACGTAGCCTTTAAGGTGGTGTTTTCGGTTATCGTGTCGTTTTTAAAATCGAATTCGTCGCCGTTGCTTTTCGCCCAGAACTTAAAGACGTAACCCCTCTTATAAGGCACGATTTTTTTTCCGTCCGCGTCGGTCGGCTCGGATATTTTCGAGCCGGACTTGACGTTGGGGATAGTAGGAGTAGAGATGCTCGTCATATCCTTGCTGTCCGTGTTGAAAGTGACGGTGTAAGTGGATGTCTCATATTTGTTTAAACCGTCGTCTTTTCCGTCGCCGTTATTGTCGTTGCACGCGACGAGCGACACCGCAAGCAACAACGCGAGGCAGAGTACAAAAATTATGGATAACTTACTTTTGATTTTCATATGTTCTCCGTGAGTAAGATATTTATAAAAATAGTATGTATAAATACTTTAAAATCTATTATACATACCTTTTTGGAACTTTGTCAATTTTACTGCCGCAATTTGAATACTTAAAATAAGCCTCTTTCGACGGAAAGAGGCTTATTTTTTCGATTTTGAAAACGAGCTTAGAGCATCTGTCTGAAATACAGCACGCGGTCGCCCTCTTTGAGCGGGAACTGCAACGCGGGATTTTGCGCGATAATCTGCTCGGGCATAGCGGTGAGCGCCTTGCACAGGTCGAGGATTTCGTCGCCGTCGTTTGCGATATACAGCGAGAGCGCGGATTTGTTTTGAGGCTTTTCCTCGCCGACCTCGACCGCCGAGATATAATCCGCCGTCACCGAGCTATATCCGCACACCTCTACGCCGAGGCGAACGTCGATATCGATTTCTCTTTCGCGCCTGACCCTCGCGCTTATGCCCTCGACCGAACAGCAGACCTTGACCGTCTTTGAAAAGGGCTGGACGCTTGCAATCGAGAGGGAGAACGGGATTTCCGTCCTGACCGAATTATAGCCGTTTTCGTCAGTGTAAACCACGTCCGTATTGACGATGCCCTCGACCGCGAGTTTGCCGTCCTCGTCGACGTAAGCCTTGGAGGTGTAGCATCTCGCATACGGAAGCGCGTTGACCTCGATGACGGGAGCGCGGTTGTCGCCGAGTATGGCTGTGCCCGACACGTTTTCGCTAAAAAATCCGCATCCGTCGAAGCAGACGTAATCCTTGCTTTCTCTTGTGACGCTAACCTCGTTAGTAAGAGTAAACATATCGTCGATAACGTCGATTTCGGAGCATCTAAACGCTTGGATTTTAAATTGAAGCTCGCCCTCGACCTTTATGACGTTGTCGTCGGTCACACCTTGAAGTATGATTTTTGAGGACTTTACGCTTGCGTGCACACATATGCTGTCGCCCGTCTGAACGCCGTCGAGATTAAGTTCCTCCTCGACGTCCATTTTAAACTCGCGCTGTTTAATCGTGCCGCCCTCGACGTAGGTGACAAGCGCAAATACGCTCGCGCCGACGACAGCGCCGCCGTCGATGGCTTCTGCGCGCTTGACCGCGCAATTTACGTTTAGCCCGAGCACGGAGCTTATCTCGCCGCCGACTTCCTGCTCGTCCTCGAAGGGCGAGGAAGCCGTCTTGGACGCGATAAAGGACGGCAAATAAATTTTTCTCGTCGTCTTGTAGCACTGCTCGGCGCCGACAAGCGCTTCGATTTCCTCTCTGCGCTGCGCGCAGACCGAGACTTCGAGCACCGCCGAAAGCAAAAGCGTATCGGTTGCCTGTATGTCGGATTCGACCACTTTTATCGTGCAGGTGACTATGTCGTCCGCCGTAAACTCGCCGTCCACGCGCACTGTGAAATCCGCGTTATAGTCGGCTGTGCGCGGCGTGCCTTCTCTGTCGAGATAGCAAAGGCGGAAGTTGGTTCTGCCGCCGATTTGGGCGTAGCCGTCGTACACGTCCTGCGAATTGCACTTCGCCTCGACCGCAAGAGAAAGCACTTTTGCGATATTTTGCATATCGATTCCGGGAGGAGAAAACTCGACCACTCTCTCCACCGACGGCGCAACGTAAAATTTGCTCACACTGAATTTATCAAAATCAAACATACACTCCTCCATATCGCTTAACAGTATGCGAGGAGCGTCGAGATTATGACACGTCGCTTTAAATTTGCAGGCGCTAATCAGCTTTGAATACGCAGAACGACCGTGCGCGTATGCACGTCCGCGTAGGAAAACGTTTTAAGTTCGCCCGTGTCGAGGCGTATGGAAAACACCGCGGGGAACACCGCAGTCACCTCGCCTTTTAAGAGCGTACTTTTGCCGCGTCCGCTGTTGACTTTGACGAGCACGGGGATATTGAGCAGGCTTTTCACCTGCCTTTTGGCGTTGTCAAGATTTTGTCCGATTTCTCTCATAAGCGAATTATTGCCAAGCCGCCGAGTTTTTAACACTGTCGGATTTTTGAGGGATTTAACCAAAATTTAACAGTCGAAATTTATAAATATTCGTTTTACAAAACGGAAATCCTATGATAATATTGTCATTAACTTATAAATATAAGTATACTATGTATATTTAGCAATCAATAAAAACGGCAAAAACACGATAAAACCGTTCGACTGAACGCGGAGGCAATATGAAAAGAAACAGAATCGGACTTATTTTGTTGGCAATACTCCTTACAGTGTGCGTCGCCGTATTTGCGACGGCGTGCAACAACGACCCTAAAACTTACACTCTATCGTTCGTGGTGGAGGGCGAAAGCATTCCGTCCATCGTGAGCGAAGCGGGCAAGACTATTACGCCGCCCACCGCGCCGCAAAAGGACGGAATGAACTTTGTCGGCTGGTTTTTGAATGACGAGGGCGAAAGCGTATCTCTTCCGGAAATTATGCCCGCCGAAAACAGAACTTATTATGCGAGATACGAGTCTAACGGCGAGCCGATTATCACAATCCCCGACGACTATGTATTAAAGTTGCAACAGGTCGGCGAGGAAAACTATATCTTTATCGACGGCGAGTATGCCTATATTGATTATGAAGGTGTCGTTTTAAAATCCGAGCTTTCCTTGGACGGGACTTACGTAGACTTCGACTATAACGAAACGAGCCTCTGCGCCGTGCTCGACGGAGCGAACGCGCAATTCGACGTATACGAGTATGGCTTCGATAAGGACGCATACGTGCTCTACTATCCCTCAAACGACACATTTAATATGGAGCGTTGTCTGTATCTCAACAGCGACAATACTTTCCGCATTTACGGCGACTATTACGAGACCGATTGGGCTTTGGGGACGTACAAGACGTATAACCCCGCCACCGAGGAATACGACCTTAAAGTGGTCGTTGACTACACATTCGGTTTGTTCGGCGATTGCAAAGTAAGGCTCGCAAAGCGCGTAAGGCAATCCGCCGATACGGGCGCGAGACCCGTCGTCTACAACGCGTTTACTATCTTTGACAAAACCGTCTACGGCACGTACACAAGCCCCGACGGCGAAACCCTTGCGGTAGACGGCTACGGCTATGCGACCTACACCGACGCAAACGATAAATCCGTCTATGGCATCTGCGAAAAAACAAGTATATCGGGCTTTTCGGATGAATTCGTCAACTTTATCGACGAATCTACGAAAGAGGTCAAGACGTACGTTTTAGTTGATACTATCCACGCTTTTATGGCGGTCGGCAACGAGATAGGAGTCTATTATCAGTACGACATTAAAACCCCCGCTATCGGCGATTATCTCATTTTGCTTGACGGCAGCGGCGGCGCTACCGTCTACGCCAACAGCGGCGCTACTGCCCAAGAACTCGCAAACGGAACGTACGAGGTGCTTGAAAGCGGCGAAATCAAATACGAATTCGTCTCGCTTATAGGCGGCGCTACCCTGGACGACATTTTCAAGGACACGTTCAACTTTAAACTTACGTCTATCACCTCGGGCATCGACGTCTACGGCGCGTTCATAATCTACGACGAGAGTCTGGCAGGCACTTGGTCGGCAGAGAACGGAGCTTCGACAATCGTCCTCGACGGCTACGGCAACGCCACGCACAACGACAGCGGCGGCACGTTCATCGGCGAGATGCAGATGTATCAAGACCTGTTGCTCATCACTGACGAAAACTACAATCAACGCTTCTTCCGCTTTGACGACAGCGGCGCGACCATCACTTATAGGCAAATCGGCAACGAAGTCGGCACGTACGACCTCTACTCCTACGCCGACGGCTTTGACGCGACGACTTATATCTACCTCAACGGCGAAAACCGCGCAGACGTTTACGTTTACAACCCCGCAAGCGATAAATTCGCCATACAAAAGAGCGGCATATATCATAAGACCGAAAACGAAGATGAGTTTGAGATAATTTTTAGTGGCAGCACTATAAAAATTGCAATCCGTCAAATCAATTTCGGCAACGCCTATTCTGAGGATTGGAGAAGGCTATACGTGGTTTACGACGAAGCCTTTGCGGGCACGTACACTGCGGCGGACGGCGCTACGCTTATCCTCGACGGCTACGGCTTTAACGCCACCTTCCGCGACAGCGACAACTTTGTCATCGAGGGCGAGTTTGCAAAGGAATGGGAAATCGTCACCCTCCTCTACTACGACGCATACACCGACTCGAACGTCGTCTACACGTTCAAAATAGACGGCGACAACTTTGTCGTCAAAAATAACGAGGCGGGCGTTTACTTCCAATATCTGCTTGACTTCGACCTTGCCACAGACATAACCAAGCTCATTCTCGGCGGAGACGGCACGGCGTGCTACTCCTATGACGACGGCGACGTTAAACTCGACAAAGAGACAACTTACGTCAAGTCTTACGACAACAAAATAGACGCGGACGTCTACACCCTCACGTTTGACGATACGTCAACGATTAAATTCGTGCTGGACACTTTCAACAACTATCAAGTTTTCATCGAATATGACGCGAATTGGGCGGGCGAGTTTACAAACAGCGACGGCTATACCCTCATTCTCACGGGCTACGGCAGAGCGATATATAGAGACGACTTCTCGGAAATCCCCCTCTGCACGGTGTTCGGCAAAAACTACAACGCGGTGACGTTCGTATACGACAACAACAAGAAAACTTTCGTGCTCAATAGGGAAAACCACAGCTTTTCAACCGCGTCGGAAAATATCGGCATCTACTACCCCTATCAAGCGGGCACGATAAGCGCGTATAAGAGAATGATTATCGACGCTGATGGCACGGTGACAATACAGGCATACGACGAGGATAGCGTGACCTATCAAACCATCGGCGAGGGCACTTACAGCAAGGACGATAAAAATTACACGTTCAACCCCACAAGCGGCGAAGGCTTCCGCTTTAAGCTGTCAACCGCGGGCGGCTACGGCGTATACAGAGAGTACGACGGATACAGCACCCATCCGCTCACGGGAGATATGGTCCTCGAAAGCGGAGAACACCGCGATACGAGGCTCACGCTCGACGGCTACGGCAGTGCGACCTACAACTTCTTCTACGAGGACGACGGTCTACCGCGTACGCGCAAGGGATATTATTACTTCTCCGAGGAGGACGACTGCTTGATATTTGTCGCCACCAACGAGAACGACGAGGAATATTGGAAATACTATATCGACGTAAACGATACAGACTATACGTTTGAAATTATTGCCGAAGGCTCGCCTTTGTACTAACCCAAAATAAATAAAAAAGGCTCTCCGAATAGGAGAGTCTTTTTTTATGTTACGTTTTAATTATTCTGCATCGGCTTCGTCAATATCGGTCTTTTTGTCGGTTGCAATTTTGACGCGTCTGCGCTTTACGCAAATCACGCTTGCTACGACTGTCACCGCTATCAAAATGCCTAAGCCTATTATCAGCATCGCCAAATCGAGCGGTCGCGCGATAAACGGCTTGACGTTTGCTATAAACTCCCTCGGGACGGGACTGCCGTCAAACCTCGCGCTTATGCGGTGCGTGCCGAGCTTTTTGGGGTTGTACTCAAACGTCGCGCCCTCGCCCGCGAGCGTTCCGTCAACGTACCACTGTATTTTGCCCTTGTTCTTGTTGCCGATATACTCTATGCCCGTAAGCGAAAAGAGAGTTGTTTCACCCGTGTAAACTACGCCGCTCGGCGGTGCGCTGTCCACGTCGTCCGCCGCGTTTTTGGCATATGTCACGCGCACTTCGCCTATCATAAACGCAACGGGACTGAGATAGACGGCTTGCTTCTGCTCGAAAGTATTATCTCCGTATTCAAGCCGCGCGGCGACCGTGACGGTTTCGTCGATAAGCGTAGGCGTGTAGTCGAGTTTCAATCCGTTGCCGAGCGTCTGCTCCGTCTCGTCCTCTCTTATCAGCACCCACTGTACTGCCAAATCCAAATCGGGGTCTGTCTCGCCGTAGGGGTTCACCTTTGCGAGGAACGTAATCGCCGACACCGCGTTTGCGCGCATATAGATTGTGGAAGTATAGTCGTTTTCGCCGTCGTTCTTGCCGTACGTCCCGTTGTGCGAAAGCGCTATGCCCGTCGGCGGGTCGTAGATGAATTCCGTCTCGTCGAAGTTTTGCGTGACAATCGTATTAAAATCGAGGCACTTTATATCTCTGCCGTTCTTTTTCACCGTCGCACCCGCGAGATTTTTCATTATCCTCGAAATCCCGTTGCCATTCGGCGCGGCTTTGCCGTCCTGCTCGTAGCGGAGCTTCAATAACGCTCCCGCAAACGCGACGGTCGCAGACGCAAGCGAAGTGCCGTCCTTGTCGTTGTCGTAAAGCTGACCCTCGGCGTACTTTGCCGTATAGATGTCCTCTCCCGGCGCCGCTATGCCATAATCCGAGCCGTAGTTGGACTTGCTGTAAAGCCCGTTTTTGCCGTATGCCATCACGCCGAACACTCCGTCGTGAACGGCAGGATAAAACTTGTTATCGTCGCTCGCATCCGAACTCTTGCCGTTGTTCCCCGCCGCCGCGACGATGAAAACGTCCGAACTTGCGTTTTCCAACGCGTATTTCAAGTCGCTGTCCGTCGCCCAGTCGCTTACAGTGCCGTTACTGTCCTTATACGTCGCGCCGAGCGACATATTTATCGCGTCCGCGCCAATCTCCTTAGCTCTGTTTATAGCCGCGATGACGGGGGCAATGTCAAAGCTGTTTTGCTTGTCATCCTCAGTCTTGTTGGCTTTTATAGGATAGATTTTGATATAATCTTCAAGCCCCAGTTCCTTTATCATTATCGCAATAACGCCCGCGATTGCGTTGCCGTGCTTGTCGGAGGAGTCGTCCTTCATATCGGCAAGCGAAATCTCCCGACCCGTGCGCGCGTCGTAGCCCACGGGATTGCCGTCGCCGTCCGTGTACAGCACGCCGTCAAACACCTCGTGATTGTAGTCTATGCCCGTATCGATAACCGCAACGACCTTTTTTGTCAGCTTGCTCTTATCCCACCCGTCCACGACGGATTTTGCGCTGTCGATTTTAAGCCCGCCGTCGCCGTAGTACCAAAGCGCGGATATGTCCACGCCGTCGTAGCTCAAAGCCTGCGCCGTCCCCGCGGAATATAGGCACGTCATCGCCATAACGAGGACGAGCACGCCTATGAGCAGATATTTTTTTGATACGAGTTTTTTCATTTCAAACCTATTTTTACTTCAAACGATTAGTTTGCGTCACTGCGCGTCTTTCAGGAGCTTTTTTGAAAATTCGAGGCGATTTAAACTCTCCTGCTTTCCGAGCACGACCGCCATCTCGATTGCGCCGCCCGGAGTCACTGCCTCGCCCGTGAGCGCGACGCGCATGCTGAACATAATCTGCCCGCTCTTCATGCCCTTTGCCTCCGCGCCGTCTGCGATTGCCTGCTTTATAGACGACTCGCTCCAATCCTCGACGGCGGATAAAATCTCCTGCGCCGCCTCTATTGCGCCGAGCGCAACGGCTTTATCTACTTTCATTTTCTTATGCTCGTACATGGCGAGGTCGTGCGCGCCGAACTTCGACAAAAACGCAATCTTGTCGGGGATTTCGCTCAAAATATCCACTCTCGTCTGCATAAGCCTTGCAATCTCTTTTTTGTCGTAATTATTATCCCCTATGCCCTTTTCTATCCAGGGCAGCGCGACGGCGCAGAACTCGTCCTCGCTCATAGCCTTTAAATACTCGCCGTTGAGCCAGCGCATCTTCGCCTCGTCGAATATGGAACTGCTATGCGAAATTCCGTCCACGTCGAAAGCCGCAATCATCTCGTCTATCGTCATCTTCTCGCGGTTGTCCTTAGGGCACCAGCCGAGCAGTGCGATATAGTTGACGATAGCCTCCGGCAGATAGCCTTTCGAGATAAAATCCTCAAAGTTTGCGTCTCCAAAGCGCTTGGACAGCTTGCGCGTAGCGTCTTTCATAATCGGCGGCAGGTGCATATACTTGGGTCTTTCCCAGCCGAACGCGTCGTAGATGAGGTTGTACTTTGGCGTGGAACTCAAATACTCCGTGCCGCGTATCACGTGCGTGATTTGCATAAGGTGGTCGTCAACGACGTTTGCAAAATTGTAAGTGGGCAGTCCGTCGGATTTCAAAAGAATTCCGTCCTCAATATCCGCCGAGCTTACGCTGATTTTGCCGAAAACCATGTCATCGTACTCCGACACTACGTCCTCCGGCACTTTTTGACGGATTACGTACGGCTCGCCCGCGCGCAGTCTGCGCTCGACCTCCTCTTTGCTCAGATTGCGGCAATGCTTGTCGTAGGTGTGTACGCCGTTTTCGTCTTTGAGGCTTTCAAGCCTCTCCTTGTCGCAAAAGCAGTAGTACGCTCCGCCAAGCTCCACGAGCTTCTTTGCATACTCCTTATAAAGCCCCATTCTCTCGGTCTGCACGTAAGGACCGTAACCCGCGTCCTTGTCGGGACCCTCGTCGTAGGTTATTCCCGCCGTTTCGAGCGTGCGGTATATCATATCGACAGCGCCCTCCACCTTGCGCTCTTGGTCGGTATCCTCTATGCGCAAAATAAAATCGCCGCCGTTATGCTTTGCAAACAAATACGCGTATAAGCCCGTGCGCAGGTTGCCTATGTGCATAAATCCCGTCGGAGACGGTGCAAATCTTGTTCTTACTGTCTTACTCATATGGTCAATCCTCAAATAAAATCTCTATAAATTAGGTTCGCCCTTAAACTCTTTGAATTTGCCGCTCTGCCAAAACGAAAAGTGCTCGCCCGCGTCGTTGAAAATCATATGATCATCCAACTTGTATCCCGTCAGTTCGAGCAAACTCCAAATCCTTTCCGTGAGGTCTATGTCGGCATAAGACGGTGTGATGCCGCCGCTCGGATGATTGTGCGCAATCAACACGCTTATCGCTTTCGTTCTGGTTGCAAAATCCAATATCTGCTGGGGCGTTACGTCAACCTGCGCTCTCTTGCCGCTCGTCCATTTCTTTTCGCCTATCACGCGGCGATTTACGTCGAGCGCGACGGCGTAAACTCTCTCCTCGTCCAAACCCGTAAACAAGCCGCCCATATACTCTATCGTCTTTGCGGGAGAATCGAGAACTACCTTGTGTTTCTTGTGCTTCGCCGATACGACGTACTCGCGGAAAATCTCGGGCAACGACGACAAAAACAAACTTGCATTCCTCGTCATCCCCGATACCTTTTCAAGATGCGTAGGATTGGCGTTCATCACGTCGCACAGCGAGCCGAACTCGTCGAGCAACCTGTGCGCGAGCTCGTTGGTATCCTTCCTCGGGACGCAACAATAAAGCAAATATTCGAGAACTTCGTGCTCGTGCAAGTCCTCGATGCCTGAATCTTCTATGCGGTCTCTCATACGATCTCTGTGTCCTTCGTGTAGCTTTTGTGCCATAGCCGCCCTGCGTACTTTTTATTTGTGAAAATTATAAACTATTTCACTCAACAAATCAACACGCTTTGAAATGTTTTATTATTACTTAATACTTTTTTATAATATTTATATAACGTTTGAAAATTAAAACCGAATGAAAACCGCGCAATATTTTAAATTTTTATCCGACGCTATTTAAAAAAGCGTCTATGCCGACGAAAAGCGTGTAGGCGAGCTTTGCCTGATAGGTTTTGTCAACGAGGTTTGCCTCGTCAAACGGATTGCTCAAAAAGCCGCACTCGACGATTATGCTCGGATAGGGACTGCACGACAGCAAATATTTTTCCGCGCTGAGCGCAGTATAACTGCGTCCGCCGCCCGCACTGTTAAGCTCGGCGTTTATAACGTCCTGCATAACGTTTGCAAACTCGCGCCCATCCTCGCTGCGTCTGTCGAAAAACACCTGCGCTCCCCTGCGCGTCGAAGATGAGTAGAAATTCATATGTATGCTAATCATCGCGTCGGGCTTTGCGGAATTTATAATGTCGCCGCGCTTAAACATATCCGCTCTTTTTTTGTTGTCGCGCACGTTAGGATGGGTGTGCATAGTGTCGTTCTGCCTTGTGTACACCACCTTATATCCGCCGGCTATCAGATACTCGCCGAGCAGCTTTGCGACTTTCAAATTCAAATCGCTCTCCTTGACCCCCGTGCGCTTGCCGATTACGCCGCCGTCCGAACCTCCGTGACCCGCGTCCACCACGACGACTTTGCGGTTGTCCCCTTTCATCGCCGACGCGGCGATAAGGGGCGACGACAGCGCAAACACGATAAACACGGCGGATAACGCCGTCGCAACGACCTTGAATATTCTAATCGCGCAAAAGGAAAATTTATGCATATTGTAACTTTGTTGTCCATATGCACGACGGCATAAAAATGCATAGTTATCAGCAAAGTTATCCACATAATCGGACAAAAATGTGGATAACTCTGTGTATAAGTGGCGATTTTATGTCATTTCGTGCTACCGCTTTAAACGTACGTATTTGGGCGGCGAAATATGACTCAAACGCAAAAACCGCCGATTTTCGACACATTTTGCAAGATAAAGTGCGCGTTTTAAAGATTGCGCCCCGTCATAAGCGCAATGCGTGCGGCATAAAGTTTTGGGAGGTGAATTATGTCACAGTTATCCGCTTTGATAGGAAAATCCGTTTTGAATATATCGACGTCTTGCATAATCGGCAAAGTGACCGACGTATATTTTGATGAATATTTAAAAACCGCCGCGTATTTTTGCATAGACACTCAATCCGCAAAATATCTGCTTGAATTTGCAGAGGCACAAAGCATACTCGATGCCGTCGTCATCGCCGACGACGTAAAATTTATATCCCCTCTCGACGTAGATATATCCACCTTGCACGGCGAGCTTATGGATATGCCCGTCTACACTCCGAGCGGCGCGGACAAGGGCAAGATAACGGATATTTTTATCTTCTCAAACGGAAAGGTATCCAAACTGCAAACCGCGACTAACGAGTTCACGCCTGCCTCGGTGCTTTCTATCGGCAACGTGATAATCCAAAAGGGCGCGTCCAAAAGCAGAGCGCGAAAGGTAAGTATCCCCAGACCCGACCAAGACTATCCCGTATACGTTTTAAACGACACGAAAAAAGTCCTCGAAATCGAAAAATCCATACTTGCGGGGAATCCGCAAATTCCGTCTGTACCCGCAACGCTGACTGTGCCGACCGAACAAACGCCCTCTTTGCCTGCCGAGAAATCCGTACCCTCAAAAGAAACCGCTTCGCCCAAAGCCGCCTCGCCGTCCGTGACGAAGATACACACTCTGTCCAAAAAAGAACCCGTGCTATCGAACGGAGCGTTTGAAATGCTGCTTGACGGTTCGAGCGCATATTCCTACGACGAGGATGCGCGCACGCCTACCCGTGTCATCTGCGACTACGAATTTTTGCTCGGCAGGACGCTCGGCGCAGATTTGACCACGTACACGGGCGAACTCATCGCAAGGAAAAACAGCGTAGTCACCGATACTGTCGTGAATAAAGCGAGAAAGGCGGGCAAGCTCGTGGAGCTTACCCTAAACAGCGTGAAGCCGCAAAATCAAAACTGATATTATACCACCGAGACAGGCGCAAAACGAAATTATTATGTCAAAAAAATCTATGAAACTTTTAAAACGCTCTCTTGCCGTTTTGCTTGCTGCGCTCGCGTTGCTTGCGGGTTGCATATTGCTTTTTTCCTGCAACAAGCGCTCTGATAATCCGCTTGCGAACTCGCCTTGCTACGAGCTTACCATCGACCTTGACGGCGACGTGCTCAACGTAAGTCAAGAAGTCCTTTACACCTCGCCCGCAAACGTAGACGGCATAGTATTTAACGTATATGCCAACGCCTTTAAAGAGGACGCAATAGAGGTTTTATCCGCTCAAATCAACAGAAAAAACGTCGATTGCGAAATTTACGGCGATGACAACACGCTCTTGAAACTCGACTATTCTGCGCGCAAGGGGCAGAGTTTAAACATACGTTTCGAATATAACGTAAAACTTCCCAAATCGGATACGAGGCTCGGCATCACCAAAAAAAATACATATAATCTCGCCTGTTTTTATCCCGTCGTCGCAAGGTATGAGGACGGCTATCGAGAGGATTGCTACAACGCTTTCGGCGACCCGTTTTATCACGATATATCCTCCTTTTACGTAAACCTTACGCTGGATAAGGATTTTGACGTGGCGTGTTCGGGTCAAATCGTCGAGACGCACCCCGCCTCCCTTGACGAAAATGAAAAAAAGACCGTGGAAATAGAGGCGGAGTATATCCGCGACTTCGCAATGACGGTGGGCAAACTCAACGAGGTCTCAACCCAAATCGCAATCGGGGACGGCTCGGTCGCAGTGCGTTATTTTTACGTCGAGGACCCCTATCCCGCCCTTACGCTCGATAGGATAACGTCCGCGTTGAGCGTTTTTTCAAAGGCGTTCGGCGACTATCCTTATCCCTCGTATACAGTCGTGCAAAGCAATCTAAGCGACGCGGGCGGAATGGAATACGGCTCGTTTGCGACAGTTTCCATCCTAAAATCCCGCGACGATTATCTCGACACCGTGACCCACGAAACCGCGCATCAGTGGTGGTATAATCTCGTCGGCAACGACCAAATCAACTCCGCCTGGCTCGACGAGGGACTCACCGAATTTTGCACGTATTATTACAGCTATCTTACCGATGAGCGAATAAAATTTATAGAGGAAATGGCGAGCATAAAAAGCGCTTACGCGACATTCTGCGCACACAAGGACGACGTTGGTTTCGACGGGAGCATGAATCGACCTCTGTCCTCCTATCTCACCGACGGCGAATACGTCGCAGTGACCTATTTCAAAGGTGCGCTCCTCTTTGAAACTCTGCGCACTCTTGCGGGCGACAGCAAATTCGAGGCGGCTATGCGTCGCTACTGCAAGGACAACGCCTACGGCATAGCTACGGCGGATTCGCTTATATCCGCGTTTAAAGCTGTCGGCTTAGACGTGGCGAACGTAGTTTACGACTGGATAAACGACGCCGCGCCCATATAATCGCAAATTGCGCGGGAAACGGTTGCAAATAGGGTTTATAGTGATATAATATATATCTAAAAGGTATATTCGGTCAAAACCCTATGCGAAAAAGATTTGAAGAAAAACGCTCGGCGAAGCATATAATAAAAGAACTTTTCTCCATGTTTTTGGCGTTTTTCAAGATAGGCTTATTTTCGTTCGGGGGCGGATACGCGATGCTTACGCTTATCGAGGCGGAAGTCGTAGACAAGCATAAATGGATTACGAAAAACGAACTCGGCGACATATTCGCAATCGCCGAAAGCACTCCGGGACCTATCGCCGTAAACACGGCTACTTTTATCGGCACTAAGCGGCTCGGCGTATTCGGCGGCATATGCGCCACGCTCGGCGTGGTTTTGCCCTCTTTTATCATCATCGTCGCGCTATCGTATATTTTAAATCTCGTCAAGGACAACAAGTGGGTTGGATTTCTCTTTAAAGGCATTCGCATAGGCGTATTGGCGCTCATCGCAAAAGCCGTGCTGTCGTTTTTCAAGGATATGAAAAAGACGCTGTTCTCGTTTGCGATTATGCTTATATCTTTCGTCATCGTATTCTTTTTCAAGGTAGACGTTATTTACGTGATACTGGGCACGATACTCGTCTGCTCTGTCGCGGTCGCCGTTAGGACGTATATCGCAAACCGCCGCTGTCACACGGTCGGCACGCCCGAATACTACAACGAGCGCGTGGGCAAGCCCGTCGATGACGGCGAGTACGTCTCGCAAAAAGCAGTGGATAGAAGCGTAGTCAAAATCAAGTCCGCCGACGAAAACGCCGCTGCAAAAAAAGGAGGCGAAGGCGTATGATTTACCTCGACCTCTTTTGGACGTTCTTCAAAATCGGGCTGTTTACGATAGGCGGCGGACAGGCGATGATACCCATGATTATGACGAACGTCGTGGATAAAGGCTGGCTCGCGCAGGAGTCGCTCATCGACTTTATCGCCATATCCGAAAGCACTCCGGGACCCTTTGCCGTCAACATAGCGACGTATACCGGCATAGAAACCGCGGACATATTCGGCGCGATTTGCGCTACGCTCGGCGTGGTTTTGCCCTCGGTGATAATCATCACGATTGTCGCCAAACTGCTTTCAAATTTTATGAAGCGCAAAGCCGTGAGCGAAGTGTTCGTAGGCGTGCGCTCCACGGTTACGGGGCTCTTGACGTCGGTATTCATCACGCTTTTGCTGACGATGCTTTTCGGCATAACGAGCATATATAACGTAGGCGCGGTAAGCGTGGACTACGTAGGCATCGGCTTATTTGCGGTGATACTGCCCGTGTCGTTTATAAAGATAAAGGGCAAAAAGATGAAGCCCATTTTGATTGTGATTTTGTCCGCGGCGCTGGGCGTACTGTGCTACGGATTGTTGGACTATTTCGGAGTAACGCTATAAGTCCCCTTGCCCGAAAACTCCTCATATCACCCTAACCCATTATTCTATATGGGCGTTACAATAAAGTTATCCCGATTTTCATTGCAAAACGCGTCGATTATTTAAATAAATCGGAATGTGTGCCTGTCCTTATAAGTTTTAGGATTAGATTTTCATCGACTACTTTATATATCAATAGCCAATCGGGTTGTATATGACATTCCCGCACGTCTTTATAATCTTTCGTATTCATCAAAGCGTGGTCGCGGTATCTTTCGGGCAACGGCTGTTCGTTTGCAAGCAACGTTATCACCTTTTGCAACTCGGCAATGTCGCAACCCCTTTTGACTGCCAACTTAAAATCCTTTTTGAACTGACCTTGATATTCGATTTTAAGCATTTAATGCCTCCATAAGTTCGTCCACACTGTCAAAAGGTCCGTACACGTCTTTTGATTTTTCCGCGTCGGCAATAGCTCTTGCCGTAACTCTGTTAGGCACTTCGCGCGTAACCTCAAACGGGATACCCTGCTCCGCAACGGCTTTCTTCAAGTATACGTTGATAGCGGTGGACAAATCCATACCCAAATCCGCAAACAGAGCTTGCGCTTGCTTTTTTACATCCGCGTCGATAGTGATATTGGTGGATACCTTAGCCATATATACCTCCTTAAACACACCTAACTATATCGGTGTCATTTACATTTTATTATAATATGCGCATTTTGTCAACATATTATGCACATATTTAAAAGCGGAGCGGTTTAGCATCTGTCGGGATATGGGATTCTCGATATTTATTGTTAAATATATACTATATAAAATATTTTATATTATTTTAATATTTATATTGTTTTATGCAGAATCATAATCTATAATGAATATTGCAAGCGCTTTGCTCGCAATGCAATATAGGAGAAATTTATGAGAAAAAAATCAGCCGAGTCGGTGCCTTTACTCGATGAGCAAGGCAGAAAACCGCTCAAACTGGACTACCCGCAAACCTTCAAGGTCGGATTTGCCTTTGCAATCATTATGCTGTTTTGGACGGCGTACGACTTTGTCGTTCCGCTTTTGTTGGAACACGCGTACGGACTTCCCAACTCCCTGCGCGGTCTGATTATGGGTCTTGACAACCTGCTATCGCTGTTTATGCTTCCGCTCTTCGGCAAGTTGAGCGACAACGCGCACGGCAAGCTCGTCAAAAAATTCGGCAGACGCACGCCGTTTATCGTCATAGGCACGCTCGCGTCCGTCGTACTTATGGTGTTCGTCCCCGTCGCAACGCTCAATCAGCAGAAAAACGCAAACAACTACATAGCCACGTTTGAGGCGTCCCTCTCGGAGACCGTCACGTTGGAGGACGGCACAGAGATGACCAAGCTCGAAAGCCTGCTCACCCAGTGGTATGACAGCGGCGACAAAAACTACTGCGATAAGGACTATCTCGAACTCAACAAGATTTCAAAGGAAGAGTTTGTCAAACTCAAATACGACGATAACTTCTCCTCTAAAAAAGCCGTGCTCAATATGCTCGGCGCTGAGACGTACTACTATGAAATAGACGGCGAAAAAGTAGAGGTAAACCTCGAAGATACAGCCCCGAGCGGCGAGACATATCAAGTCATCAAGGACAGAAACGCCAATTACAGCAAGTTCGTCGCCAGCGGTATGAACAACTACGAAAGCAATCAAGTTTACAAAAACGTCACCCAAAAGACGGGCGGAGGCAGTATCGCGGTTTATATGATAATCCTGCTCCTCGTGCTCGTGGCTATGGCGACTTTCCGCTCCCCCGCGGTCGCGCTCATGCCAGACGTCACGCCCAAACCGCTACGCTCGCAGGGCAACGCAATCATCAACCTGTGCGGCGGTATCGGCGGCGCAATCGCGTTTTTGATATATACCGTCGTGCTATTCGGCAACAGCATAAATAATTACGTCATCATATTCTCCTGCGTAGCGGCGGGTATGCTACTGCTGCTCGCGGGCTTCCTCGCGCTCGTCAAGGAAAAGAAGATGGTTGAAAAATGCGAGCAAATCTGCAAGGAGTACGGTCTCGACGACGAGGACGAGGATGAGAAAGATAAACTCGCCGACGCCAACCCCGCCGAGGACAATCTTGAAACTTCCGAAAGCCCCGCCGCCGAAATTGACGTCGTGATGACGGATACATCGGGCAACTTCGTCGCAGATATGCCCGAAACTCCCGACAACGCCGAGGAAATGTCCCCCGATACACTTGAATTTGCAAAAGAGGTCGCGCATAACGCAAAAACTCCGCGCAAATCCCCCAAAGAGTGGTGGAATAGCAAATCCCAGACGGAGAGGTCAAAACTCGTTTCGTTCTGGCTCATTCTCGCTTCGATATTTATGTGGTTCTTGGGCTACAACGCGATTTCGAGCAACCTGTCGGTTTATACCACCAAAGCCCTCAACCTTTCTGCGGGCGTTGCGTCAATCATATCGGGCGTAAGTATGGGCATAAGCGCAATCGCGTTTATCCCCGTCGGATATATGGCGGCAAAGATAGGCAGACGTAAATCAATCATCATCGGCTTCGCGCTCGCGGTCGTCTCATTCGTGCTCATATTCGCTTTCGTAAAACCAAACGACAGCGCGATTATCCCCGCGGTCCTGTTTGCCCTGTTCTACCTCATCGCAGGCTTCGGCTTGATTATCGCAAACGTCAACACCTTCCCGATGGTCACAGAGCTCAGCACCGCGCAGACCGTAGGTCAGTACACAGGCTACTACTACATGGCAACGATGTCCGCGCAAGCCATCACGCCGTTTATCGCGGGTCTGATTATGGACAATATTTCCAATCGCGGACTGTTTATTTACAGCGCAATCTGCGTAGTCATCGCAATCGTACTTATGGTATTCGTCAAGCACGGCGACAGCTCGATTATCGGCAAAGGCAGAAAACTCACCAAAGAGGAGAAAAAACAAATCCGCTTGGACGCGTTGGACGCGGATTAAAAATTTGTATTATATAAAAGCGCCCCCTGCTCGGGAGCGCTTTTCCTTTTATGCAAATTTTTAATCTTCTAACTCTATCTAATAAAATTAATAACCCACCCCTTCCCTGCGGGCTTTCCCCTCCCACAAAAACTATGACGGCTGCGGTAGCTGCCTCTTTCCCTACAAGACAAACGTTGTTTGTGGGATGGGAAGTCGGCGCGCGTGCATTATAGTATCGTCCGCTCGACGCTTACAGCGCGAGATTATGCCACTCGTTCGCGGGCATATAAACAACACTTGCCCGCTCACTTGTACTATTTCTGGCACTTGGCACTCCCTTCCTCCGCGCCCTGCGCGTCGCGTTCTAAACTTCGTAACAACTGTGCGTCGTATAACACCCTATCAATCCGACGTTAATAAACCCCCTTAATATTGAGGTTACACCACACCCGACATTGTGTGTCACACTCTCTTGACGGAAGTGACGTTCTGGATTGCTTCGCAAACAAGTTTGCTCGCAATGACGGAAGAGTGCACGTCGTGTAACACTCTATCAAACAGAATTGATGATTATTCTTACGCTCATCGGAGCTATCGCAAGCTCGCGCTTTATCTTTTTGCCCGTTATTGCGTCCTTTCCGCAGCAGGGACGCGTGACTGTCTCATCCGTGGCGTTGGCATAGACGCTCAACGTGCCTTTTTCACTCTTACGCGCGAATATCAAAAGTTTTTCGTCGGGGATAAACGCCGTTTCGCCCGCGAGCAAATCCGCATATTCTTTGCGCATTTTGCCGAGCGATTTATAGTGCTCGATTATGTCCTTGTCCTCGTGTCCCCACGGATACGTCCCGCGATTGAGAGGGTCCTCGAAACCCTGTACGCCCGCCTCGTCGCCGTAGTAAAGACACGGAACTCCCGCCAAAGTATATTGCAAAGCCGAGGCAAAAAACAGCCTCTTTTTTGCAAGGGCGTATTCCTCCTCGCTCAGTTTAAAGTCCGCCCTCGCATGTTTGCTATCGGGCGGAGTCACGCCGCTCAAATACGTTAGCGCACGCACGGTGTCGTGGCTGTCGATGAGGTTCATAAGCGTATCGAGGCTCTGCTTGGGATAGTTTTCAAGTATCAGCGATACTTTCGATATAAACGCGTCCTTGTCGCCGTCAAGCGAGTATGCGAGGATTGCCTCTTTAAAGGGATAGTTCATCACGGAGTCGAGCTGTCCGCCCATAAAGTAGGGTCGCCACTCGTCGTAGGCAATCTTTGTGGACGCGTCCTCCCAAACCTCGCCGACGATAAGCATATCCTTTCCGCTATCCTTAATCGCCTTGCAAAGCTCCGTTGTAAACTCAATCGGAAGCTCGTCCACGACGTCGAGCCGCCAGCCCGCTATGCCGAATTTGCTCCACTTGTCGATTACGCCGTCCTTGCCGAGCAAAAGCTGTCTGAATCCGCTTGCCGACTTGTTGACGGTAGGCACGACCGTACTCCCCCACCAGCAGTGATAGGACGTAGGATAGTCGTCGAAATAGTACCAGTCGTAGTAGGGCGACTCTTTGCTTTGATACGCGCCGAGGGTCGGATAACTGCCCTCACGGTTGAAATACTTGCTGTCCGAGCCCGTATGGTTGAAAACTCCGTCGAGGATAATCGCAATGCCCTTCTTTTTCGCCTTTTCGACGAGCGAGGCAAAATCCTCCTCGCTTCCGAACAGCTCGTCGATTTCGAGATAGTCGCCCGTGTCGTATCTGTGATTTGACGACGACTTGAATATGGGCGAAAGATATATGCAACTTACGCCGAGCGATTTGATATAGTCAAGCCGCGATATTATGCCCTTTGCATTCCCGCCGAAAAAGTCGTCCGCGCGATAATCCTTAAACGGTTCTTCTATATCGGGGCGCTCGTTCCAATAGGTGTGAAGCCTGCCGCTTTTGTTGAATGGCGTATTCCCGACGCGGCAAAACCTGTCCGCAAAGATTTGATAGATTACGCCGCTTTTCGCCCAATTCGGGGTTTTATAGGCGTATTTTGATACTGTCAACTGCCATTCGGGCAACCAATCGCCCTTGATTGCGCACCCGTCCGACCCGCGTCCGAAGAACGCGAGAGTGCCGTCTTGATACACGCCCTCGAAGCGATATTTGTATATCCCGTAGTCGTCGAGCGTGATTTCGCCCTCGAAAATATCTTCGCCGCCGTCAGTGCCCTTATAGAATAGCTCGCTTCTAAAACTGTCGCCCTCTATCGCGCCGCCCTCGCCAAAAACCTGCCGCAACACGATAAATACCCTCTTGATTTGCAGGTTGCAATCGAGAGGGAATTTGATTTTCGTCGCGCCGCCGACATACGTCGCGCCGTAGGGTGTTTTGTGTAGTAATGGGTTATACATGCTTGTTTTGCGCCGACTGTCACGCCTTGTGTCGCAGACACTGCGGCACGCCCATTTGTGTGCTTACACAAAGTGGGCTGTGAGCGCAATCGTCTGAGGTGCAAAAGAGGCAAGTGAATTGCCGCTTTTGCGTTTTGAAGTTTTATGCATTATATATTATGAACTATATGTTATCTAAGTAACTGTTCTTAAACGCAATTAAAATTGGATATTTGTGATGATTTTGCGTTTTCTCGCAAGGTTTTGGTTACGTCCGAAGCACTCTATCTTGATAAAATGCGATATTTGGATGCTGTACCCTATTTCACTCGCAAAAGTGGGAATTGACTTCCCGCACGGGGTCCCCGCAAAACGTCCCTGTTTTGTGGGGTGTTTTTTTGCCACCT
>JAMPEA010000029.1 GCA_023665365.1 Bacillota bacterium | reverse complement strand
TTTAAGTAAAGAGACAAATTTTGTCAATATTTTTTGCTAAATTAAGCGCAAATCCGCACTTTTTAATGTTATTCTGCACTGTTTAACCGTGATTTTCGCCCAAAATTTCCCTCAAATATACATAGAACAGTATATTCTGTGTACATTTTAAGTTTGAAAATGTGAGGTAGAAAGTGGTTAAAATAAATAAAAAAATTGGGTTTTTTGCGATAGCTATACTTGCATTTGCAATAGCTTTTGCGAACATAATATTTTCTTTGGGCAATCAAACGGTTTATTCAATAAAAACTGCAAATATAAATTTAGCTACACCAGTAGTCGGCGAATTGTATGATGAAACGAATGAAGAGCTTAATTATCCGGCAATGGCGGACTTAGTTAGCAAATTGTTTAATGGAGCAGATGCTGTTGGTTATATTCAACAATATGGCGCGGACGATTATAATACATATAGAAATAGCGGAAGCACCCCATATTATGTAGTGCCGGCAACTAAAATTAACAACCAAGTTGGCAATACGGATTATGGACTTGTTGTGACTCTTGGCGGTATGAAATGGATGGCAGCGTCAATGACTCTTACTAACAGTGGAGATGTGGTCTTAACGCTTTATCTTGCGGACAACTATGATACGACTTCGATTTTTTATACCAGTGGTGCTGACACAAAGGGAAATAATATGTATAGCGCAAGCACTTTGCGCTCTAATTTGTTAAGTTGGAACGATTTTAAGCTATTTTCTGACGGAAGCGCTACCGATAGTTTTGCCGCACAGTATCTTGTACAGCCAAAGGATATAAAATATCAAGAGTGCGAAACGCAATATGGCAGAACAAACCCAATTCAGGGGCAAAATTATACTATGGCGAATGAGGCATATGCCGATATTTCGACAGGTTGGTTTAGCAACAATGTAAATACTAATGGTAGATATTCCGTAGGAAACACTTATCGTAGTTCGAGATATGAAGATTGGAAAAATGATTATATTTGGATACCGTCTATCACAGAAATAGGGGCTAATAACTATTTGCAAACTTCAAGCATTTGGCGTTTAACAGACAATCAACGGGCAAGCACATTGGCAAGCGGTTCTCAAAATAATGTTTGGGTCAGAACAGGTTATTATCCGTCATATATTGGTGCTTACGGATTAAGTGATACCGGTGCGCTTGCGGGCATAGGAAATACCAATTCATGCAGTGTTCGTCCTGCTATTCATCTCAATTTAACGGAAGCATTTTTCAAAAAGCTGTACGTTTCAAACCCTATTTCAAAGGTGTATACGGGTGCAGAACAGGATATTGAAGATGCATTTACGACCGATGCGTTGAGTTATTTGACTATAAAGTACTATGATGAAAAAACACAGATGGAATTGACCGGAAAACCAAAGTTCGCAGGAGATTATTTGGTAGAAATCAAGATTGACAGCTCTTTGACGGATAAGGTTTGGGCAACAGGCGATCCAACCGATCTAACAAGAAAGATAGTGTTCAAGATAACTCCAAAACCAGTTGATTTCCCGACGTGGTTCAATAATAAAAACGAAGGTACATATGACGGGGGTAATCCTTTAAGTTTTCGACTATCCTACGATACAAGTTTGATTACGGTTACGCCACCATCGGGTGTTACAATCACAAATAACGTGTCAGTTACAGCAAGCGAAGTTGGCACATATGAGTTTACAGCCGATTTAAAGGATAAGAAAAACTACAAATGGGCTACAACCGATAACGAGCTTAAATTGACAATCAATCCAATGCCGATAGGGCTTTCGTTGACAGACAGTTCAAATAATACGAATTTTACAAGTAGCACTACGTCGCCTTTGAGCGCGATAGTGACGATGGACTTGAATAATCACAGCCCTTTACATACAGGTAAGCAGGTAGTAGTCAACGTTCTCGCCGATTTCGGAGACCCTAATAATCCCAATAACTATGAGACTATCGGAACGCTTACGTTGGGTAGCAGTACTACAAGCAGTAGCTATCCCGTTAATCTCAATTTTAGCACTCTTATAGACGATTGTGATTATGCGTTAAAGCTTGAAATAGACAAAACGCAGTTAGACGGAAAATATTATACCGTAGAGCAGTTGACAAATAACACTTTAAGTTTAAAGTCAGGTGTTCGTACCGTGCTTACTTGGAGACTTAATATAGACGGGTCGCCTGTATTTAATCAATATACAAATGCCTCTATCGGACAAACGTCGGTTGCGTTCAGCGGAAATACAATCACTTATGACGAAAACAAAAGATACAGTTTTGACGCGCTCGCGCCAAGCGGATATGAGGTCGATACAAATGGCTATGGCGTAGGCGGCTATCTCGTTACTCCCGCTACAAGCACCAACACGAATGCGGGTGTAAATGCCGATAATTATACTACCAAAGTGCAGTTGAGAGAAATCGACAATCACTCTAATACTCAAATTTACGAAATCACTTGGACTATCGAAAAAGCTGTTTATGACCTGTCAAACGTGAAGTGGAAGGGCGACGGCAAGGTTGAGTATAACGAGGGCTTGGACGTTTCGCCCGAATTAGACCTAAGCGACCCTGCTTTGGCGGGACTTGTGCCACATTACACGGGTTCGACAGTTGGCAACAGCGTTGTCAATAACGACGGCGGAACTGTCCACGTGAGCTTTACGCTTGCAAGCGGTTACGAGGATAACTATGAGCTTCCTCAAAATGGCGGCAAAGGTACAAACTACACATTTACGGGTTCGGGCGACTTCGAGTGGACAAAGGATTGGGAAGTTGTCCCTGCGGTCATCAAGCTCGAATGGGAAAACAAGCAGGTCACTGACTCCAACGACAATACTTTCAACGTGCTTGTTCTCAAAGACCCGCGAGTTGTCGGCAAGGTGGATTATCTCTATTATCCGACCAATAATCACGGAGTAGTGGACACTTCAAAACAACCGCTCGAAGAGGATGAAATCGTATATTCTGCAACCGATAGACAATATTTTATCGCAGTACCTACAATCCAAAGCGGATATGCCGCAAACTACAAATTCCCCGATAACGTACAGCCAGAGGATATACATTCCGAGTTGTTTATCGTCGGCGGCGGGTCGTCTGCTGCGCAGGTTTCGCTTAGCAAAACCGAGTACGAGTACAACAACGGCAAACCCGTCAAGCTCAGCTTCAACTTGGTTAGTGTTACGCAAGCTCAACTCAGCCTTACGTACTACTCGGGCGACATTGTGGACGAAGAAAACAGGCTCGACGGTGCTCCCACAGACGTAGGCAATTATTTGGTCGTTATTATGTCCAATACGCCGTCTGTCGTGCTCAGCGGAACGACGCAGTACGAGTTTGAAATCACCAAAAACAGAGTGTCTACCGACTGGAAAACAGGCGCGAAACCGCCCGTACTCGATTTGAAATACGGACAAATCAACGGCGTAGAATACGAGATAATTGATAGCGCAGGCAATCCCGTCACCAACGTAAAGGGCATCAGCGCAGGTGACTATAAGATAAAAGCGAAGATAAAGGATACTAAAAACTATATCTTTGTAGACGACACCTACGAAACCGATTACGTGGATTTCACCGTGCGCGAAGGCGACGAAATGTTCGACCCCAACGACCCCGACAACCCGTACTATCCGCAGGACGACCCCGATAACCCGACCCCTCCGACCGACGACAAGGGCGGAAACGCTTTCGTAGACTTCTTTAAGAACCTCATCGAAAAGCACTTCCCACTGTGGCAAGTCTGCACAATGGCGGCATCTGCTTTGCTTGCGCTCATATTCCTTATTAAAGCAATCCAATACGGCGGTCGCGCAAGAAAAGCTAAGGGCGAAGCTAAGAAAATCGCCTCGCGCGCGTACGCGTCCTTATTACCTATATTCTCGGGCGAGGTAGTCGCGCTCAATTTGTCCAACAAGATTTGGAGCATTATGGCGTTTGCGTTCGTAGGCTTAGCCTTACTTATGTTTGTAGTAGCGCTTATCACTCGCCATAGCTGGAAGAAAGCCGAACTCGCAAAAGAAGCCGCTATTGAAGATGGCGAACTGCGCAAGCGCAACGCCGATAGAGAGGAGCGCGAAGCGGAAAGAGAAGAACGCAGAGAATTCCAAGAAAGAATGATGCAAGTTGGCACTACTGGCGGAGTCGGAGATTACAGCGGTATAGAAGAACTCCTGCGTCAACGTGATGAGGAGCACCGCCGTGAAATGGAAGCAATCCGCGAAGAACAGGCTAAACGCGACGAGGCTATGAAGCTCATGTTTGCCAACATGATGGGCAGACAGCAGGGTAGCGAGGACGGCTTCGCTTACGCAAGCATTGACGATACGGATATGCTTGTCCAGCGCGTTATTGCTGGTTTACTCCCCGCAATGCAACAGATGATGCCCGAAGCAACTGCATATCTAACCGCTCCGAACGAGGAAAACGAGGAACTCAAAGCCCTCGTCGAGGAACAATCCGAGGAAATCCGCAATATGTCCGAGCAGATGCTCGCTTTGCAGGAGCAAATCGCGGCTATGAACGAGGAACGCGTAGACGGCGTACTTTTGCCGGACCAATCCGAGGAAATGCAGGCTTTGTCCGACCAAATCTCCGAATTGCAACAACAGCTTGTAGAAATGACCCAAGATAGAGTGGACGGAGTTTTACTCCCCGATGAATCCGAGGAGATGACCGCGCTTACGGATAAGATAGCCGAACTCCAAGAGCAACTCATCACAATGTCGCAACAGCGCGTCATCGTCCCGAGCAACCAGTCTGAGGAAATCAAGGCACTCACGGACAAAATCGAGGAGTTGCAAAATCAGCTTGCAAATCCCGACCAATCCGAGGAGATAAAAGCCTTAACTGCGCAAATTTCTGAACTACAAGAACAATCTAACAACAACGAAGATATTAAGGCATTGACAGACAAAATCGCCGAGTTGCAGGAGCAAATAGCAAGTTCGGATACTTCCGTTGTAGCAACTGCGGATAACAGCGAAGTCCTTGCAAGAATGGACGAAATGCAAAAACAAATCGCCGCGCTATCCGTGGGTAATACCGTTACAAACACTGTATACGTGGAAAAGGAAGCGGACGACGATGACGATGATGACGAGGAAGAATGGGACAGCATCTTAGACGAAGATGACGACGACTTCCTCGAAGCAGTCATTGTCGAGGAGGACGGAACAGTCAAGAAAGCGTCTCCCAACTTCCGCATGCGCTTAAAGGAAAGCTCGGATAAAAACCGCGAATGGTATGCGGCTATAAAGAACTTGTTCTGCTCGCAGAAAGGCGTAACGTATCGTGTTTATAAACGCGTAGAGAAGATACGCTATCAAGGTCAGGTCGTAGCTGTCATCGGCATAGCCAAGCGCTCCATAAAACTGTGGCTTGCTTTGAAGCCATATGAGTACGACGCACGCCGCTACCACCATAAGGACGTATCGGATAAACCTCGCTTTGTAGACGTTCCGCTTTACGTCCGCGTTGGCTCAGACCGCGCGCTTACAAGGGCGGAAGAACTTATCCTTGCCTTGTTCCAAGACCTCAATATGGAAGCGAGAAAACGCTACACGGATAGAAGCATACAGGAGCTTATCTTCACGCTTAAACATAATAGACTGCTTACAAACAAGCAGTATAAGCAAAATCTTTGCGAAGTTATGCACGTCCACGACTGTGACGTCCTCGACGACGAAACTGCCGAGAAGTGCATAGAAACCAAAAACGTAGACTTTATCGACGACAGCGTTATTGAAACCGTGAAACTCGACGATATCGACGCAAACTTCCAAGACGGCAACCGCGTAACTTTGGAAAAACTCCGCAAGCTCGGACTTGTAAGCGAGGCTTGCACAGGCTACACTGTCACCGCAGATAAGCGCCTAACCAAACCGCTCATCATCGTAGCAAATGACTTTACACTCGAAGCCGTTAAGATGATTGCTTTGACCGGAGGTCGCGCGATAAGACTTACACAAGTTTAAGTAAGAGGTAAGAAGTAAGAGTTAAGAAGTAATAAGCAAGAGGTGTTGAGTATTCAACACTTCTTCACTTTCACTATTACTTCTTTTCAAAACACCCCTTAATGATTTATGTTGAAATTATAAATCCTATTTGCTATAATATAAATGCTGCGTATGGTTATGAGCGGAAATCATTTAAAATATTGATTTTACTAAGAGTGATTTGACGGATAGTATACATGCGGCAAAAGGAGCAGAGGATGAGATTAAAGGCACTTATCCCTCAATGGGGCAAAAAGAAGATTATCGTTGTTTGCGTTACGCTTACAGTGATATTTGCGCTTGCGATGCTTATAGGCTCTTTGAATATAACCGTAACTAAGAACGTCAGCGATAAGGAATATTCCGTTGATAACATATTATCTCATTTATACAGCATTTCCAAGGAAGAACACTCTATTTATCAGTCGGAAAATTTAGGCGAAGTACGCAATTATATTTCCTCAACTCTCTATGGGTACGGGTTGGAAAATCAGACCATAACCCACCGTGCGCGCTACGTTTATAACGAAAAGACGGACGAGATGGAAGCCTATTCCCCTAAAAACCTGTATGCCGAGATAGAGGGCACAAGCGGCGTGAGCGTACTTTTGGTGGCGCACTACGATTCCTGCCCATATAAAATCAAGTACGGCGAGGCAAGCGAGGGCTCGCACGGCGCGATAGACGACGGCTACGGCGTAGCGGTGCTTTTGGAACTTGCAAGAATTTATGCCGACGAAAAACTTACGAACGGCATAAAGTTTGCCTTTACGGATTGCGAGGAGGAGGGCTGTATCGGCAGCGAGGCGCTCGTGGAGGAATACGGCGACTGGCTAAAAGACGTAAACTTGGTGATTAACGTAGAGTCGAGGGGCGAAACGGGACCCGTATATCTCTTTCAAACCAGCGACAACAATACTAAGCTGATAGAGTTCTACAAAAACGCGGGTTTTCCTTACACCTTTTCGGTGGCGGCGGAAATCTATAATATGATGCCCAACGATACCGACCTATCCCCATTTATAGAGGGCGGTTACAACGGCTTGAACGTTGCCAGTTTGGACGGCATTAAAAACTATCACAACGACGGCGATAAGTTTGAAAATGCAGACGAGAATACTCTCGTTAAATATTGCGATACGCTGTTGCCTTTGCTTGACGAGTATACTAAGAATAGCAGATATTCCGACATCGATTGTTTCGATGCGTCCACAAATTCCCTCTTTTTTACGCTCTTTCCCAATGCGCTTGTAAGCTATAATGAAGTGACGGGCTGGGTATTTTTCGGCATAACGACAGCGCTTGTAATTGCGCTTGTCGCCATACTCGTTTGGAAGAAAAAAATCAGTATAAAAAAGGTGTTAATCTCGCTTGGCATAGACTTAGGTTTGCTTGCCGTAATATGCGGTTTGGGCTTTTTGATTGCGGCTATCGCCTGCGCGATATGCGGCGTGAGTTTCCATTTTATGTTTGTGATAGCCGTAAGTTCGGACGCGGCAATACTTATTATTTTCAGCATTGTTTCCGTACTCTTGACCGTCCTTTCAACGCTCGTAAAAAGCAAATTTTTCGGCGGATTGGAGATGACGGTCGGAGCGCTTATCTTCCACGTCATTTTAAGCGTAGTGAGCGCGGCGGTGCTGTTCGGCGGGTCGTTTATCTTTGTAATCCCGAGCCTTTTGGTTGCGATAGCGGCTTTCTTAACGTTGCTTAAAAACAGAAAACTTAAAACCTATCTCGTCGGCGGCATAATGGCGATTGCAATGATTTTCACATTGAGTTTTTACGTTTCGCTGATTTACTCGGTTTACGTATCTCTCTCATTCGGAGCGTTTGGGTTGTTAATCGCTCTGCCGGTGATACCGTTGGAGCTTTTGCTGCCGCAAGCCTTTGATTTTTACAGCGAGGAGGTAACGGCATGAAAAAGATTTCGATAGTGATTTTAGCGGTCGTGTTGATAATAGGTTGTCTTTGTTTTACAGCCTGCAATAATAATGCGGAAAGTTTTGACGTTATCCTTTCGCAAAGCGTTGAAAACGGCGAAGTTTACGCGCTTAAAACGCGTGCAAGCGAGGGCGAAAAGGTGATTTTGTCCTGTAAGCCGAATGCGGGCTACAAACTTGCGAGATATGCGATAAACGGCGAATATATCGAGGGAAGTTCGTTTATAATGCCCAAAGGCGACGTCGAAGTTTCTGCCGAGTTCGAGCTTTTAACCTATTCTATCGTCTACGAGTTGAACGGCGGAGAGGTGGAGGAGGGCAACCCCGCTACGTACACTGTCGAGGACGGAGAAATAAGTCTTATTCAGCCAACCAAAACGGGTTTCGAGTTTGGCGGATGGTATACGTATTTTGCCGATATAGAGTGGTATTTGGATAGTTTAGAAGACTTTAAGATGGAAAAAATATCTTCGGATACGACGGGAAAAATCACTCTTTACGCGCACTACTATAACCTGCCGTATGCGATTGAGGTAGAATATGCCGAACATGGCGACGTATATTGCTCGGTTTACGAGGCATATATGGGCGAGGAAGTGACCGTAGAATATAGCGTATACGACAATTACGAGCTTGAACACTTTTTGATAAACGGCGAGCCCGTCGAGGGAAATACCTTTATAATGCCAAATCGGGACGTGACCGTCACGGCGGTCATTAAGCCCATAGAGTATAATATAACCTACGTTTTGGACGGCGCGAGCAACTCGTCCGAGAACCCCGCAACGTATAATTGCGAAACGGCGGATTTCGACCTCGCTCCCGCCGAAAAGGAAGGATTTGAATTTTACAGCTGGTACTATATCGCCGACGACGGCGAAAAAGTAAACGTTTATAATATCTCAAACGAAATCTATCCATATAGGGACTTGACTCTATATGCGGATTGGTATGAATAGTTTATAATGTAATATTAAATGATTTTTTAAAACTACGAAAGAGGAGTATAGTTTTAGTTTCAGACACCCGAAGGGTGAGTTTCGCTTATTTAGTTTATAACATTGTATAGAATAATCCTATAAAACTATGAACGAGAAATACGGCTATCGTTTCAAACACACGAAGTGTGCGTCAATTATTTTGTATATATCTCAAAATCGAATTATTCTCCAAAACTACGAACGAGAAATACAGCTTTCGTTTCAGACACACGAAGTGTGTGTTAGGAGAAACGGGCGCGCATACGGGCGTCGAGGGCGGTGAAGCGACGCTCCCAAACAGCTCCGCGCTTTTTCCTTATGAAAGTCATGCCGAAGCACATTGCAACATAAATCGGCACAAGTATAGAGCATATCACCAAAATCGTCTTGCCCATTTCCCAAGTGACATTGTTGTCGAGATTGAACATATTTAGGATAAAGTCCTTGGGGAACGGCACGGTGAAACTGCAAACGAACAGCGCAATCATAAGCAGGAAAGTGATAAGATGCACTACGTTAAACGGCAGGCTCACCTTAAAGAGGAGCATAAAGCCTACGAATGTGATGATGATGATGAACAGAGTTGTGGCTTGCGAATCGGCAAGGTCGGTTAGGAAATAGCTGTTGCATATGATGACGGCTATCGCGCCGAGCAGCACCGTAAGTCCGCCCGGGAGCGCGCGGTGCAGTACCTTTGGCAAAAATCTACCCTCGACAATACTGTCGTTCGGTTCGAGCGCGAGCACGAGGGAGGGCAAGCCTATCGTCACTCCGCCCATAAGCGTGAGGTGCTGAGGGGTGAATGGAAGCGGGTGCGACACAATCATAAACAGAATGGCGAGCAGCGTGTTATACACGGTTTTCATGAGATAGAGGGCGGCGGAGCGTTCCAGATTGTTTATGGAGCGTCTGCCCTCGGCGACGACCTTGGGCATAGAGGCGAAATTGCTGTCGAGCAGAACGAGCGAGCTTACGTTCTTTGCCGCGTCCGAGCCGGAAGCCATTGCTATGGAGCAGTCGGCGGATTTGAGCGCGAGCACGTCGTTTACGCCGTCGCCAGTCATAGCGACGGTGTGTCCGTTGCTTTTAAGCGCATTGATCAGCGTAAGTTTTTGGTCGGGCAGGACGCGCCCGAATATAGTGTATTTCAGCGCGGCTTCGCGCACTTCCTCGTCAGTTGAGAGGGTGGACATATCTATAAAGTTGTCGCAGTCTTCAAGCCCTGCGCGCAAGGCTACGGCGCGGACGGTCTCGGGATTGTCGCCCGATATAATCTTGACGTTGACGCCTTGCTCTTTGAAAAAGCGCAGAGTGTCGGGCGCTTCCTTGCGGATAGTGTCCGTTATGTAAATGAAACTTTCGAGCTTCAAGTTTGCAGGCAACGAGTTTTCGCCGAATTCGGAGGCGGAGGAGGCAAGCACCATAACGCGGAAGCCCTTTTGCGCCATTTCCGCTGTGGTATTGATTATATTTTCGTCGGGGGTTTTAAAGACGAACTCGGGTGCGCCGAGCACGTAGGATACGCCGTCGATACGCGCGCCGCTCCACTTTCTTGCCGACGAGAAGGGAATGGCGTATTCCGCCTCGCCCGTGACGTCGAGCTTGGCAACGTAATTGCGCAATGCGTTTGCGGTCGCATTGTCGTCGGCAAGCGCCGCGGTCACGTTGCGGATAATCTGTTTTACGTCGTCCTCTTGCTTATCGTAGGGGGCGATGCCGTTGACCTCCATAGTGCCCTCGGTTATCGTGCCGGTCTTGTCGAGGCATAGCACGTCAACGCGGGCGAGCGTCTCGACGCAATATAAGTCCTGCGCCAAGATATTCCGCTTGGAAAGGCGGATTACACTCACGCAGAACACCGTGGACGACAGCGCCACAAGTCCGCTCGGAATCATGCCTATCACGCTCGTAATCGCGCTTATGATGACCTGCTTTACGGTGCCGCCGCTGTCTTGCAAGAAGTATTTCACGCAGAATAGGGCGATGCCGATAGGCATTATCACCATCGCCATAACCTTGACGA
Source organism: Bacillota bacterium (assembly GCA_023665365.1). Lineage (GTDB taxonomy): Bacteria > Bacillota > Clostridia > Christensenellales > CAG-917 > CAG-475. The sequence goes on along the minus strand of JAMPEA010000029.1, from coordinate 5,062 downwards.
TGAGCATCAATGAGCGCCATATTTCGGAATTTGGCTTTTTGAAATATTTTGCGCCCTCGCTGATTTTGGTTGCGAAGTTGTCCGCGCCTACGTGTTCGACCTGCGCTTTGGCTTTGCCCGAGACTACGAAACTGCCGGACATAATGCGGTCGCCTTTTTGTTTGAGTATGGCGTCGGGCTCGCCGGTGATGAGGCTTTCGTTGACCTCTATCGAGCCGTCTGCAACAACCGCATCCGCGCAGATTTGACTGCCCGCCGAAAGCACAGTGATGTCGTCAAGCACTATATCGGCGATTGCGATTTCCTTTTCCTCGCCGTCGCGTATGACCGTAGCTTTGGGCGCGGATATGAGGGAGAGTTTGTCGATGGTGCGCTTTGCGCGGAGCTCTTGAATGATGCCGATGAGCGCGTTAAATACGATAAGTATCAAAAAACTGAAATTGCCTATTGCTTCGACGATATTGCTCCAATCCACGCAAAAGCACATGATTATGCCGAATATCACGAACACGAGATTGAAAAAAGTGACGACGTTTCCGCGCAGAATTTGCCAAACCGATTTGGTTTTGACGTTCTGATTTCCGTTTACCTTGCCGGCGAGTTTGCGCTCATCGACCTCAGCGGAAGAAAGCCCGCGCTGTGCGTCGGTGCGAAATTCCGCCTCGGGTACGGAAATATTAAGTTCTTCGTTCGTACTTTCCATAATCTCCTCAAAGCAGGGCGCTATGAATATACAGAATTACTTATTATTTATATAGTGTAACATAATATATTGCGTTCGGCAAGAATTTGAGACACAATCGGTAGTAATATTTAAAATCGGGCGGCATATATTTTTGATATGAAAAAGAAAATTTATCTTGTACTCACGCTGATTTTGGTTTTTATATGCGTTTTCGCGCTCGTCGCGTGCAATAAGCCGCAGGAAAAAGCGAACGACAACGTATCGAGGCGAACGGACGCATACTTTGCGGGCGAAAGCGAAACTTTTGCTGTGTCCGTCGAAAAGGGCAGACGCGAAAGGACTTTTATCGCCGACGGCAAGGCTACGGACGTGGTCGACTTTTGCCAAATCACCGTAATTCCCCTAAAAAGCAATGATTACGAGAGTATCAATTTTGTGATAAACGGCGACGACACAACGCTTAGCGGGGAGATAACCGCGTCCGACTTTGGGGAGTATTCCGCTACGGTAGAACTCGGATTTACGCCTAAATCCGTCACCGTCACGGCGGGCAGCGACACGAGCGAAATCGACCTTACAGATATGCTCGAAGGCAAGCTCACCGCGCAGGACGCAATCAATATCGCAAAGGAAGCGTTTAAGGATAAGCTGACCGCCGAGAGCGAGGAGGGCAAGGCGGAGCGCGAGGTTTACGTCAAGCTGATAACGGGGGACAGAACGAGCTATTATTACTACGTGTCGTTTATCGGCGACGGAGCGGATTATCTTGCCGCGCTCATCGACCCGTCCACGGGGGATATAGTTTCAAAAAGATAAAATAGGCGGATAGAATATCGAAAAAAAACATATACGCTCCCTGTACGGGAGCGTATTCAAATTTAAGAAGCAATTTTAAAATCAGTTGAACAACTCTTTAAACGCTTTTCCGAATTTGACGGTCGGCACTTTTGAAGCGGCGATTGTGATGGGCTGCTTCGTGATGGGATTGAAGCCCTGTCTTTCGGGCTTTTCCTTGACTTCGTAAGAGCCGAAGTTGGCGATTGCAACTTTATCTCCCGCTTTGAGAGCCTCGATGATGACGTCGGTATACGCGTCTACTGCCGCCGTGGCGTCGGAAAGAGAAATGTCCGCCTTTTTTGCGATTGCTTTGATAAATTCTGTTTTGTTCATAAGTGAACCTCCTTGGGGTTATACAGGCGTATTATAACCGACATTGTCGTAAAACGCAAGTCTTTATTTAATAATGGCACTTAATGACGCATTTTTATACCCATAAAACCGCAAATTTTGAAAATTTTTTTGAAAAACACCGCTTTTGAGGGCGCGCAAACTTATAAAAGGATTGACATATTTTGATAATGTGCTAAAATTTTTATACAATATAAGGATAGAGTATGTTAAATATCGAATGTCAAACCATATACGATATACTTTGCGAGATAACCGAAATCAGCGAGGTGTACAAAATTGTTGACGCGGACGAAATCACCGACAGGCTTCCCGCTAATTTCAACTTGACAAAAGTACAGCTATCGCAGATTATCCGCGATTTGAAGGATAGGGATTACGTCGATATAAAATACTTTACTCCCGACGAATACTGTCTGCGCGTTATAAAACGCATAGAGCAGGAGCTATCTGATGAAAACGTCGGCGAAAAGCCCGTCGCCGCTGCGACGGAGGACGCAGGCAAGGACAGAGAACTCGACGCGCCCAAAAGCGCAAAGCCGAGCTTGGTGCTGTTTATGTCCTTTCTCGGCGGAGTGCTCGGAAGCGGCTTCGTTGCGGCAATCACGGCGATACTGTTAAAATTTGTCATCTGACAGGCTCGATAAGAGTATGATAATTAGGCGGATTAAATCCGCGATTTGGCAATAATATATTCGGTGAAGTATGCAACTCGAAAGACAACACGTTCTTACGAAGAAAGAAAAAGCGGTGATGAGGGTCATCTATCACGAGGCGGACAAGCAAAGCGGCGCGTGTCTGCTTACTCCCATTGACATTTTTTCGCGTATTCCGCTGGATTTGGACTTCGAGGAAAACGAGCTGGATATTGCGCTTAGAAACCTCGAAATCGACGAGTATTTCGACGTAACTCGCTCGGATAGGAAGGGCGAACTTGTCTACTGCATAAATCTCCACAAAAAGGGGTTGCAGTTCGCGCGCGTCGAGAGGGCGTTCAAGAGCAACGTCACTTTCAGGATTTTGCTCGCCGTCGCAACGGGCTTGACCTCCGCCGCCGTAGGTTGGGGGCTTAAAGAACTGCTCACCGCGCTTTTGAAATAAAATTTACGGATTCGATATTTGAATTACATAGGATATGAAATTTGAGTTGGTCAGTAAATATAAGCCCACGGGCGATCAGCCGCAGGCTATCGACAAAATTGTCGATGGGTTGAAAAGCGGGTTCAATACGGAAGTTTTGCTTGGCGTCACCGGCTCGGGCAAAACTTTTACTATGGCAAATATCATCGAGCGGATGCAAAAGCCTACGCTCGTTATCGCGCACAATAAGACGCTCGCCGCCCAGCTTTGTAACGAGCTTAGAGAGTTTTTCCCGAAAAACAGGGTGGAATTTTTCGTATCCTATTACGACTACTATCAGCCCGAGGCGTACATTCCGCGCACGGACACCTATATCGAAAAGGATTTGCAGGTCAACGAGGAAATCGACAAACTGCGCAACTCCGCAACCGCATCGCTTTGCGAAAGAGAGGATACTATCGTAGTGGCGAGCGTGTCGTGCATATACGGCTTGGGCGCTCCGACCGACTATTTCGAGCAATCCGTCTCCATACGCGAGGGCGACGAAATCGACCGCGACGACCTCGCGCGCAGGCTTGTGGATATACAGTACAAGCGCGCCGACGTGGATTTTGTGCGCAGTACGTTTAGAATGAGAGGGGACACTGTCGATATTTTCCCCTCGACAAGCTCCGAGGTGGCAATCCGCGTGGAGTTTTTCGGCGATACGGTCGAGCGCATATGCGAGATAGACGGGCTTACGTGCAAGGTTCTGAACGAGCTTCAACATACGCTTATCTTCCCCGCTACGCAGTACGTCATCAGCGGCGACAGAGAAAAAATCCTGCAACGCATAATGCGCGACAAGTTTGAAAGAGTGCAGTATTTCAAGGACCTCGGCAAACTCATTGAGGCTCAGCGCATAGACGAGCGCGTCAACTACGACGTGGAGATGATTAGAGAGGTCGGCTATTGCAGCGGAATCGAAAACTACTCGCGCTATTTCGACGGCAGAGAGGTGGGACAAGCGCCCTATACCTTGCTCGACTTTTTCCCCAAAGACTTCCTTACGTTTATCGACGAAAGTCATATGACAATTCCGCAGATACACGGAATGTATAACGGCGACAGAGCGAGAAAAACCAACCTCGTCGAGTACGGCTTCCGTTTGCCGTCGGCTTACGACAACCGTCCGCTTACGTTCGAGGAGTTCGATAGTAGGATAAGACAGGTCGTGTGTATGTCGGCAACGCCCGCCAAGTACGAGCTCGATAGGGCGGACGACGTTGCAGAACAGATTATCCGCCCCACGGGATTGCTCGACCCCGAAATCGCCGTCAAGCCCGTGCAGGGACAAATCGACGATTTACTCGGCGAGATAAATAAGGTCGTATCCTCTAAGGGCAGAGTGCTTGTGACTACGCTCACTAAAAAGATGGCGGAAAATCTTACTGACTACTTAAAAGAGATGGGCGTGCGCGTAAAGTATATGCACTCCGACATCGACACGCTCGAACGAATCGAGATTGTGCGCGGACTGCGCGAGGGCGAGTTCGACGTGCTCGTAGGCATCAACCTACTGAGGGAGGGCTTGGACATTCCCGAAGTGCAGTTGGTGGCTATCCTCGACGCGGACAAGGAGGGCTTTTTGCGTAGCGAAAGCGCGCTCATTCAGACAGTAGGACGCGCCGCGCGTAACGATAAGGGCAGAGTGGTTATGTACGCCGACAATATGACGGACAGTATGGCGCGCGCGATAGGCGAAACAAATCGCCGTCGCAAGTTGCAAGACGAGTACAACAAGGCGAACGGCATAGTGCCAAAGACGATCGTAAGCACAATCAAAAACTCGCTTGAAATCACAAAGAAAGCGAGCAAAAACGAAAGGCTGACCGCAAACGATTTGATACGCGAAATCGAGCGCGTAAAGGGTTTGATGAAAGTCGCGTCCGAACAGCTCGACTTTGAAAAGGCGATACTTCTCCGCGACGAACTCAACGACCTTAAACGCCAGCTCAAAAAGTTAAGTTAGCGTACAGCCGTGACGAAGTTTAGCCGTGCTGTAAACAAAACACTATGGGAATTAAGGGGGTAAGGGCTGTTTTCCGAGTCCGCCCTATACCCCCTTAT
>JAMPEA010000028.1 GCA_023665365.1 Bacillota bacterium | reverse complement strand
TGGGTGCGTAGCACACAACAAGTACAAGTGAGCGGGCAAGTGTTGATTATATGCCTGCGAACGAGTGGCATAATCTCGCACTCGCAGAGTGTCGAGCGGACGATACTATACCCCACAAAATAGGGACATTTTGTGGGACCCCCGAAACGCGCGCGCTATAAAAAGTGAAATGGAAAGCCCAAAGGGCGCGACGCGTTAAGCAAACAATCCAGTGGATTGTTTGTAGCCTAAGCGAACGAGCGGGATTGCCTCGCAAACCGCGAAGTCGGAAGGGGTGGGTTCTTATTTTAGAGTACACGACGAGAAACAAGTTTTCCTGTAAATATTCGGTAAAAAAATGTACATAGAATATATAGTTCTATGTACATATTTATTATAATAGTATAATAATTCTATGTAAAGAGGCAAAATTTGTCAATATTTTTTTGCCAAATTGTGCTCAAATGCGCGTTTTTTAAGGTTTCTACCCTCATTTTCCGCCGCTTCGCCCCTCTCAATCCCCCAATTTTTCCCTAAAATATACATAGAACTATATATTCTATGTATATCGAGTGCACAAAAACTTATCGCGCAGAGGCGTGAAATTTTCAAAGCGGGTGAATTATTTTGAAGTCTACAAAAAGGTACATAGTTGTAGTTTTGCTTTTGATGGCGAGCTTGATATTGAGTTCCGCCATAATTACATTTTGTTATAATGGAGTGAAAGTAACTTCTATTATAGGGGCTGACGGCATTGCAACTGCGGCTACTGCATCGGGTTCAAACAAAGTTGACACTTCCTACGTTAGCACTGACGGCTATGGAAGTTTGGTGAACGGAAGCAGATATTATTATACAGATGTGGACTTGGTTGAAGATTTTAGAGGTGGAAAAGTTATAAATGACGCTTCGTATCAAGTTGTAAACACGGGAGACGCTCGCGGTTCGCTTACAAATCCTTATGTTATCAGCACTGATACGGAATGGGCTTATTTTGTAGGGGATACAACTCACGCGACCGACGCAAGTAAAGTGTTTGTTTTAGGTGCGGATATTGATTTCAATGGGCTTACGTTTGATGGCATTCCCAATTTCAGCGGAAAATTTTTCGGCGGAAATTACGTATTGAAAAATATCTCAAAAGACTGGAATTATACGGGAAATACGGGTGTTTTTCGCAACGTAGCGGCTTCTGCGACTATTGCGGATTTAGGCGTTTCAAACGTTTTGTTTACAAATGCGGGAGTGTATAACGCGATTATTTGCGGTCATGCGGCAGGCGGTGGAAATTTTTTGAATTGCCACGGACAGGGTAGGATTGAGCGTGATAAAACTGGCACTTATACGTCTACTGCGGCTATTGTTGGAGCAAGTGACGTGTCAACGGGCGGTGCAACTATATTGATTTATCGTTGTTCCGCCTCGATTGATGCCGATACGGCGGGCGGTACAAGCTCAGGCAACGGCGGTGGAGGAATAATAGGCTTAGTACGTAACGGAGGCGTTCAAACGCGTATTTACGATTGTTATGTACGAGTATATCTTAAATTTAATTGTCCTTCAACAGATTTATGGTGGGGTGCCGCAGGCTTTGGCGAAGGCAGTAGCGGAAGTACGTATATAGAAAACTTTATGTCTTACGTTACACAGGTGAATGCAGAGCTTGTAGGTGGACGGAACCAAAGTAATGCGGGACTATTGTATGCGGCAAGCGGTAGAGGAAGCGGCGCTTCTCTTAACATTGCAAATACTTATTCGTGCGGTAGTAGTGTAAAAAACGGAACTACATATAACCTTGTGCCTGTTGCTACGTTTTCAACCGCAGGTATTATGTCTTGTCCATATACTGTTGACAACTTAAACTGGTATGCAAATTATGCCCAAAATTTAGTGTCATATAATTATCTCGCGGGTAAAAGTATTCCAAGCAATAAGTATGAAAGCGGATTTAATTACGGCGGAAAAACCGATGAGGAAGCCTTTTGGCTTAAAGCAAGAGACGATGCAAACTTTTTGGACACTATTTGGGTAAATAGAAGCGTAATTTGCAAAGATTACGTGCATGACGACAATAAAGACCAATATACAGTTTGGAATTCGCCCGTACGCAGTTCGCTTGTCATAAGGGTGAAATACATAGATTATTCCGTATCGGCGGGCGAAACGGTTATGTTTAAAAATGCGGCGGACGACGATTGGTTTGACGTTGTATCGGGCGAGACTTTGAAAGACCCGAGCGTCGACGCGGGTTATACGCCCAAGGCAAACCACAAATTTTTAGGATATTTAACCGAACAAGAAATAACCTCGTTTGATGAGTTAGATGATATAAAGACCAAGGCAACAGGATTGCCACCCGGCGACACAAAGTTATATGCTGTGTGGAGCTTGGATACTACAAAAATCACTGCGAATATAACGCCAACGGTCAACTCGGGTACGCTCACTTGGAGCAAGGGCGATACCGAGGCAAAAGTCATGTATGCAAACGGACGATTTATGAGACTCGAAGCTAAGGATTTAACCGTTGCTACGTCCGTGGGATATACCATATCGGATAACGACATAGCCTATCAATGGAAAAATTCGAGCGGGGATATAAGCAAGGCAATCGGAGGCTTTTATTCGGGCATACAAAATGTAAGCGATAGCAATACTTATTGCTACGAGTATCTTTTCCACGACAAAAACGAGCCGCTTTGGATAGGCACGGGCACTTCCGACAACCTAAAAGCTACCATCGAGCCTGCTCCTCTTACAGCTATTTCGCTCACTACACAGGAGACGGCTTACGTAGGCAAGCCTTACAATGAGGTTCACCCGATTGCTACGATGCAAGACCCATACGGCAATACCATCACAGGCACGACAAGCTGGCGTTATAATACTTCAATGGGCATACAGCCCGATGATCCCGCTACAACCGCTGGTTATCGAGATGGCTACGTATGGAGAACTTTCATCTTTGTCCCCGACGGGAGCTACAACGGCAACTACGGCAACGGGTACGTAACAGGCACAAGTACGCCTATTGAATATGAGTTGCAATTTAAGATAGAATATCTGCAACTTGTGTTCTCTATGGCAGAGCTAAGTACAAATTTATATGCAAATATCACATATGACGGAGACCTGTCATATAGAACCGTTGCAAACAGTTACGATACCGCTTTTGCCGATTACTATGCAACAAACGCGACTATTTTCGACAGCAACTATAAGGGACTTACTCCCGTTTTCGAGGTCGGCGGCGATAGCACCGACGGCGTTCGTACAGGCGGCGCTACGTTCCCCAAAATAAACGACTATCGTGCGCAAGTAGGCTATGCCTATGAGGACGTTACGGAGTCTATCACTATCGAGGTTTTCTTCGACCCCGAGAGTTATACCATAACCTATGACTACGCCGACGGAACTACGCCTAATAAAACCGAAACGGGCAAAAAATACAACGAGCAGTTGAGCGAGCCTACACCGCCCACCAACGGAAATTTGTTGTTTACAGGGTGGTACTACGACGAAATCGACGCGACAACGGGCAATACCGTGACAAAGCGCTGGGATTTTGACAATCGCATTACGGGCGACCTTACTCTCACCGCGCACTGGCTCGCCGCAGATAAGCTCACAAAATTGGTCATCACCGCAAATAAGGCGAGCTATACCGCGCAAAATGCCATTCAGAGCGGAGATTTGACCGTTACCGCGACGTTCTCGGGCACTCTCGACGGCAAGACCATTTCCGTGGACGTGGTGCTCACTTGGAGCGAGTTTTCAAGCAATATCGTCTACGACCCTGCAAGTAACTTTACTACTTCCGCAAACAAAGACGACGGCGTTTATGGCGCAGATAGAAAACTGCACGTGCTGTTTGAGGCGGATAACGTAACGAAAAAGAAGTATACCATAGGCGTATACTATACCTTTGGAAGCGATACTGCAAAGGCGACTATCGACCTCGACGTAGACCCTGTTATTATAAGCCTTGCCGACTTGAATATCTCCGATAAGCGCGTAACCTATACGGGCACGGCGCAGAGCATCGACACCATAAGCCATGCCACAATCGCGGGACTTTCAGACCCGAACGTAAGTCACATAACAAACAATATAAGTTACGTCTATCACCGCGGCGGCGTGACAGGACCTGTTGTAGCTCAGTCCGCCGTTATAGATGAAGGAACTTATGCCGTCACAATTACCTTTGAAACGGATTTGCCTGATTACAGCGTGCGTCCAATCTACGTCACTTTGCAAATTCTTCCGCAAAACGCAAGCCTCACCGTGTCGTGGGATAGCAAGTCGTTCCAGTATAACTCGCTCCCTCAGCATCCTACGCCTATCTTCACCGACGAGAACGGCAACGTCGTCAATAACGTCGTCTACCACCTCGACGGCGACAACAACGTCTCGGCAAGAGGCAGCTATTCCATAACTGCCGTCCTCGATACCCCCGGCTATACGCTCGTGGGCGAGGTGACCACTCCCTTTACAATCACAAAGGCTTCGTTTGCCGTGCCTACTCTCAAATCCGAGACGAGCATTGTCTATACGGGCAGCCCCATAAACCTCGCGGACTTCCTCGACGGCTTCGACCCCAATCTTATGAGCATCATCGACGGCGGCACCAAAACCGACGCTAACAACAACTACGTCGCAACTATCAGCCTCAGCGATTTGAGCAACTGCGAGTGGACTAGCACTTCCTCGCAGACCGTCACCGTCAGCTGGGCTATCGAAAAAGCCCACCTCACCGCAGGTTGGGATAGTAGCGAACACGTCGCCGACGGCAGTCCGTTCCAGCCTGCCGTAGACCGCTTCCTCGCAGGACTTTCGCCCGTCGACGTTGCCGCGGTGGACTACGTAAACGACCTCATCTACTCGGGCGATATGAATATGTCCGAGGTCGGCGCATACACGATTTCCGTATCTCTAAACGGGTCTTCTGCTTGGACGGCTAACTACGTCCTCGACGGAAACGCATCTTGGGATTACGTCATCGTCCCGCGCTCGGGCATGGACGTCATCACCATCGTTTGGGATAATACCGACCTCGTGTTCAACGGCTCGGTGCAGAGTCCGACTTACACCGTCTTCGACAGAAACAATAACGATATTACCGCGCAGGTAGCTTCCGTGCTCACTATCGGCGGCGACGTGAACGTATCCAAGTGGGCGGGCGACTATTCCGCTCTCGCTTCCGTCGCCGATACCAGCAACTACTTTATCCGTAGCGGCGCGGTTTGCAACTATACCATTTCTACCGACCCCGTTACGGGCGAGGGCGTAAACCCCGATAACGGCGGCTCTAACAACGGTAGTAGCGGTATCAAGGATTTCTTTGAAAAACTCCTCGCAAGTCACTTCCCGCTGTGGCAGGTTTGCACTATGGCGGCGTCCGCGTTGCTTGCGATTATATTCCTTATAAAATCCATTCAGTACGGCAACCGCGCTAAAAAAGCCAAGGGCGAAGCTAAAAAAATTGCCTCGCGCGCGTACGCGTCCTTATTACCTATATTCTCAACCGAAGCCGTCGCTTTGGGGCTTTCCAACAAGATTTGGAGCATAATGGCGTTTGCTTTCGTAGGACTTGCTTTGCTTATGTTCGTAGTAGCGTTAATCACTCGTCATAGCTGGAAAAAGGCGGAAGCCGCAAAAGAAGCCGCTATCGACGAGCAACGTCAGGGCGGTGGCGGCAACTCGCAAGAGCGTAGCAGTGAACTAAGAGAACTCAAAGAACAGCTCGCGCTTATGACTACCCAGCAAGCCGCGGGAGTAGCCTCCGACGGCGGCAGTTTAGCAATCATCGAGGCTATGCGCCGCGAGATGCTCGAACGCGAGGAACGCTATCGCCGCGATGAGGAGGAGCGCCGCCGCAACGACGAGGAACGTCACCGCGAGGAAATGGCGGCTTTGCGCGAGGAACAGGCTAAACGCGACGAGACTATGAAACTCATGTTTGCCAATATGATGGGCAGACCGCAAGGCGAGGACGGCTTCGCTTATGCGAGCATCGACGATACCGATATGCTTGTCCAGCGCGTCATCGCAGGGCTTCTCCCCGCTATGCAACAGATGATGCCCGAGGCTACCGCATACCTCGCCGCGCCGCAGGAGCAGAACGACGAGCTCCTCGCAATCGTCGAGGAACAAAAGGCTATCATGGAGGAGCAATCCGAGGAAATCCGCAATATGGCGTCCATCCATAACGAGGAAATGCAAGCCATGTCTGCGCAGATGAGCGAGCTTCAAGAACAGCTCGCCGCTATGTCCCAAGAACGCGCCGATGCCGTCATCTTATCCGACAACAACGACGAGCTTATGGCTGAAATCGGAGCTTTGCGCGAGCAAATCGCAAACCTCGGCGCACAGGCGGATAACTCCGATTCCGACGAGGTAGCCGCAAAGATTGACGCGCTTCAAAAGCAAATCGCAAGCCTCAATAGCGGCGCAGTTCCCGCCGAGGTTGACGTGGACGAGATTGCAAATAGAGTCGCCGAGCGTATCCCAACTGCGCAAAATCCCGTCAACGTAGATGAAATCGTACATAGAGTGACCGCTCAGATTACACCCGTAAGCAATACCACCGTCGTACAAGACGTTTCGGACGAAAAAATGCAATCCGTTTACGAAGAAATGGCGCAAATGCGCAAGCGTATGGAAGATATGTCGTTCATGTCCGTTGACGAACTCGATGACGACGACTTCGACGATGAGGAAGAATGGGACAGCATTCTCGACGAGGACGATGACGACAACTTTGTGGAGTCCGTCATCATCGAAGCGGACGGCACAGTGCGCAAGTCCTCGCCAAACTTCCGTATGCGTTTGAAAGAAAGCTCCGAGAAAAACCGCGAATGGTACTCCGCAATCAAAAATCTGTTCTGTTCGCAAAAGGGCGTAACGTACAGAGTTTGCAAGCGTGTAGAAAAAATCCGCTATCAAGGGCAGGTCATCGGCGTTATAGGCATAGCCAAGCGTTCAATCAAGTTGTGGCTTGCACTCAAACCCTACGAGTACGATGCTCGCCGTTATCACCATAAAGACGTATCGGATAAGCCGAGGTTTGTAGACGTTCCGCTGTATGTACGTGTCGGTTCAGACCGTGCGCTTACAAGGGCAGAAGAACTTATCCTTGCCTTGTTCCAAGACCTCAACATGGAAGCACGTAAACGCTACACGGACAGAAGCATACAGGAGCTTATATTCACTCTTAAACACAATAGACTGCTTACAAACAAGCAATATAAGCAAAACTTGTGCGAAGTCATGCACGTCCACGACTGCGACGTTCTCGACGACGAAACTGCCGAGAAGTGTATAGAAACAAAGAACGTAGACTTCATTGACGACAGCGTAATAGAAACCGTTAAACTCGACGACATCGATGCAAACTTCCAAGACGGCAACCGCGTAACGCTTGAAAAACTCCGCAAACTCGGTCTTGTAAGCGACAACTGCACAGGCTTCACCGTCACCGCCGACAAACGCCTCACAAAACCGCTTATCATCGTAGCCAATGACTTTACATTGACGGCAGTTAAGTTGATTGCTTTAACTGGTGGAAGGGCGATACGCTTAACGCAAGTTTAAGCAAAAGTTAAAGTAAAAAAGTAAAATGAAAGCACTCACAGACGTGGGTGCTTTTGGCTTAGCTTGCAAGATAATGAGAGGTATACAATGAGACTTGCAAACTACTATCGACATAGTATCGCTTTAATAGAATAAAAGCAAGGTATTTCGGCAAAAATTTTTGCATTCGACAAAGGTAGTTAAAACTTGACAAAATTCGACAAAGATAATTGACCGTTGGCGAGTGTTAAGTCTGGATTGATTCGTCGGTTATCTCCTTCGGGTGACAAAAAAGATATCCTTGTTTGTTATTTCGTTTATCTGGTGATGAATCATTCATTGTTTATCGTGATTTCTTTTTAGCTTTGGCGGCGTTTTTTGGTTGAAAATAGAAATCATATGAGATATAATATATTTGCCAAACAGAGCGATAAGCAGTAATTTAGTAAACGGAGTTTTGCAAGGTAGTAGCCTATATGAAAAAAGCTAACGACGGATACAAAATTTTATTTATTATTTTGATTGTATTGATGTCAGTTTTCGGCGGAATATTTTCGGGGAAAATCATTGCAACATCGATTGAATACAGTATGGAAAATCCTTATCATTTCGAAAAGGTAGTTGCTGTTATCGTGCGCATAGAAAAAATTGAGTCATCGAGTAATTGGAATGATTACTACGTTCGATTCGCTGTATATGAAGATGAAAAAACGGGGTTTCAGTACGAAGCTCTAATTGAAGGCAATTTCTATAATATAGAAGAGGCGGAAGCATATATTGGGCAGTCAACTTATATTCTTATAGACAGAGAAAACGGCAAAGCAATTTCTTATCGTGAAAACGCAATAAAAAGTGATGTTCCTATTGATATAATCGTGTATAGCGTTATGTTGGCTTTCTGTTTTGCTGTTATGATATTGAGTATAATCAAAATTACAAAAAAGAGTAAAAAGCATTGGATTTGGATAGCAATTTGTATTGTTGTGTTGTTGGGATTAGCGGCTTGGGTTGCATATGACTCTATTGATTTTAATTATCTAAACGCTCTTAAATAAAAATGACAATTTGTCGGCGGTATAAAATTCATATATAATCATTGCTTCACCATAAACATTGCTTTTTAATTTGATATGGTGACAGAGATTGCGTATTTCGCGATTATTAAGTAAAGTCAAATCCCTCGCAAACGTCATTGTCGGCTGGGACTTTTTTAATATTATCGCTTGTAAAATTCGCCGATATATATTATCATTATCTGTGGAATTACAAATTTTCACCGCATTGCGGAAAGGAGTTTATATTTTTATGAAAAATTTGGTTGGCGCTTGTATGTTCGGTCAAAGCGGAGGACCTACGTCGGTCATCAACAGCAGTGCTGCGGGCGTGTTCACTGAGGCGTTGAAGCAGGGCAATATCACCGCCGTTTACGGAGCGGAGCACGGCATCGTGGGTATCCTCAACGAAAAGTTCTTCGATATATCGAAGGAGGACCCCAAGGAACTCGAACTTTTGAAATACACTCCGTCGTCCGCGCTGGGTTCTGCGAGATACAAGCTCAAAGACGCAGACGTTGACGATACGGATTACAAGCGTATCCTCGAAGTGTTTGAAAAATACAATATCCGCTATTTCTTCTATAACGGCGGCAACGACAGTATGGATACCTGCAACAAGGTCAGCAAGTATCTGCAATCCGTCGGCTACGAGTGCAACGTCATCGGCGTGCCAAAGACTATCGACAACGACCTCTACGGCACCGACCACTGTCCGGGCTACGCGAGCGCGGCGAAGTATATCGCAAACACGATTATGGAGTGCAACCTCGACGCAAAGGTGTACAACTTCGGACAAGTGTGCATTATGGAGATTATGGGCAGAAACGCGGGCTGGCTCACTGCCGCCGCGGCGCTTGCGGGATATAAGGGACTCGGCGCGGATTTGATTTATCTGCCGGAAGTGCCTTTCGACGTTGAAAAGTTTGTGCTTTCCGTCAAAGACGTGTGCGAAAGGAACGACAACAAGTGCATAGTCGCCGTGTCCGAGGGCTTGAAAACCGCGGACGGAAAATACGTTGCGGAGTGCACGGTTTCCAAAAACGATACGTTCGGGCATGCTCAGCTCGGCGGTCTTGCTCAGGTGCTTGCGAATATCGTCAAGGAGAGACTCGGCGTTAAGGTTCGTCCTATCGAGCTCAGCCTTATGCAACGTTGCGGAGCGCACCTTGCGTCCAAGACGGACATTGAGGAGGCTTTCAACGCGGGCGCATTTGCGGTTAAGAGCGCGGTCGAGGGCGAGACTGATAAAATGGTCATCTTTGAAAGAGAGTACGACGCAAACGGCAACTACGTCTGCAAAAACGTGCTTATGCCTCTCGAACTTGCCGCGAATACCGAGAAGAAAGTCCCCGCAGAATGGATTACGCAAGACGGCTCGTACGTCAGCGACGAATTCGTCAAGTATGCATTGCCCCTCATTCAAGGCGACGCAAAAGCTCCGCTTGAAGAGGGCTTGCCGAGATTTGCGCAACTTAAAAAGGTTTACGCGACCCTGTAATTTGATTGTAATAGGCGACAAAACCCAAGCGAAGTCTTGGGTTTTGCTATATTCGGCAGACGTTGCTAAATTGCGCAAGTGCGCATAAACGATATTTAAAGTATATAAATACATAACTTAAAGGTGGGATTTGGATATAATCGTAGGCGACATCATAGAGGGAATCGTTGCGGATTTCGCAAGCGACGGGGAGGGCGTTATCAAGCTCGACGGTTATCCCGTGTTTGTGCCGCATGCGTTAAAGGGCGAGAAAATCCGCGCCAAAATCACCTACGTGAAAAAGGATTGCGCATTCGGCGAGGCGGTCGAGATTGTAACGCCGTCGCCTTTGCGAGTCAAGCCGCGCTGTCCCTATTTCGGCAAGTGCGGCGGTTGCGATATTCAACACGCGGATACGCCTTTACAGCTTGAAATCAAACGGCAAAGCGTCGAAAACGCGTTAAGAAAATTTGCGGGACTCGATTTGAATGTGCCGTTGCCGACGCGCTTAAACGATTACGAGTATCGCAACAAGCTATCCTTGCCGTTTGCATACAATCCGCGCAGTAAACGGGTATCTCTCGGCTTTTACGAAAAGCGTTCGCATAAAGTCGTCCCTATCAAGTGGTGTCCTCTGCACGGCGAGTGGGCGGCAAACGTCATTGCGGCGGTCGGCGAGTGGGCAAACGAGTTTGATATATCCGTGTATGACGAGAATACGCATCGGGGACTGCTGCGACACGCAGTTGCGCGAATGTTGGATACGCTTTCGCTGACCATTGTAATTAACGCTGTTAGATTGCCGAAAATTGAGGAACTTGCAACAAAATTGCAAAAATATTTCAGTGATTTTACGCTGTACGTTTCTGCGAATATGCGTCGGGATAACGTCATACTCGGCGACAAAGTGCAACTCGTATACGGCAGAGAGGAGAAGCAGAATTTAGGCAAATTCAAAGCAGTCGTATCGCCCAAGTCGTTTTTGCAGGTGAACGACAAAATCCGCGACGCTATTTACGATTGCGTTGCCGCCGCGCTCGACGGATTTGACGGCGATATTGTGGAACTGTACTCGGGTGTGGGGCTTTTGACCGCACAGCTTGCAACGCGTATAGAGGGCGCAAATATAGTCTCCGTCGAAATCGAGCCGTCTGCAAGCCGCGACGCGTCCGAACTTATGAGTGCGCTCGGGCTGTCAAATAGGGTAAAGTGTATTTGCGACGACGCAAAAAACTACCTTGCAAATGCCGACAACGGCGAAGGGCGCGCGCTTATACTCGACCCGCCGAGGCGAGGTTGCGACAGGGCTGTTCTTGATAGCGCTACAAATTTCGATAGAATAATATACGTCTCCTGCAATCCTCAGACGCTCGCGCGGGATTTGAAAATTCTGTCCGCAGATTACGACGTTGCGTCGGTCAAGCCGTTCGATATGTTTCCGCAGACTTCCAACGTAGAGTGCGTTGCGATTTTAAAGAGGAAAAATAAGAGCAGAAGCTAACGCGGTCTTTGTCGAAATGTGTCGAATTTTACGAAAGCTGTTACAAAACTTTAACATATTTTTTACTATTCAAATAAATTTTTGAAAAAATATCGAAAAAATTTATTCGTATAATGCTCAAAAAATTAAATTGCGAAATCGCAAAGAGGAGTATTATGCGTAAACATTTGAAATCGAGCTATCTTACGTATGCGGCAGAACGCAACAAGTCGAGCAAGGCATTTTTTGCCATAGCGTTGTTGCATATCCTTTTTTGTTTGGCGTCGTTTATTTATTTTGCGATATTGGGCAGAGCGCGCGACAGCGTATTGGCGTTGTTTTTCGTCATTGTAATTCCGCTTGTACTGCTTATAGAAAAGAGTTGGCATTTGAAATTCGGCACGCCGTTTATTGCATTGCTGGTGTTTATAGCTATGGGCAGTACGCTGGGCGCGGGATACGATTTATATACCATCGTGCCGTTTTTCGATACGATTTTGCACGTAGTATCCGGATTTTTATTTGCGTGTTTGGGATTCGGACTTATGCAACTCATCATAGGCAAAGCGGAAAATAAAAAATCCTTTTTGGCGTGTCTGTTATTCGGATTTGCTATGAGCCTCGCAATAGGGCTTATGTGGGAGCTTTTCGAGTACGCGGGGACGGCGTTGCTCGGACAGGATATGCAGGAGGATACGATTATAAACGGATTCAATTCCTTTTTGCTGTCGGGGACGCATAGCGAGACGTTCGACGTAGAGGGCATTGTGCAAACCGTCATATATCTTTCAAACGGGCAGACGGTCACGATAAACGGCTATCTCGATATAGGGTTGATAGATACAATAATAGATATGGCTGTGTGCTTTGGCGGCGGCGTATTTTATATGATTGCGACCGCGATAGATTGGTGCAAGAGCAAGAATAAGAGATTTTTCAAAGCGTTCATTCCTCAGCTCGTTGAAAAGGAGAGGAGCGGGGAGGTCGTCGAAGGCGAGGAGCAGACTGCAACGGCTTTATTTAAAGACAGTCAGGCGGCGGAAGGCGAATTGTGCGATATACAGGACTCGAATTAGCGTTTTTCGGCAAAGATAAAAGTATGGAAAATTTGACTTGACGGTTCTCGCGTGCTATACTTATTCACACAGTATAACGACAGAGGGATATATGCACTACGACTATTTGATTGTCGGCGCGGGGCTTACGGGCGCGGTTTTCGCAAGAGAGATGACCGACGCAGGCAAGCGGTGTCTGGTTATAGACAAGCGCGGACACATTGCCGGAAACATCTACACGGAAAAGACAGAGGGCATCGACGTACACAAGTACGGCGCGCATATTTTTCATACCAACAGCGACGAGGTGTGGAATTACGTTTTAAGATTTGCAAAGTTCAATGATTTTATAAATAGTCCCATTGCCGACTACAAGGGCGAGCGATACAATCTGCCCTTCAATATGAATACGTTCGAGCAGATGTGGGGCGTAAAGACTCCCGAGGAAGCCAAGGCGAAAATCGCCGAGCAGATTGCCGACCTCGATATAGGCGAGCCCCAAAACCTCGAAGAGCAGGCGCTTAAAATGGTGGGCAGGGATATTTACGTCAAGCTCGTCAAGGGCTACACGGAAAAGCAGTGGGGCAGAGATTGTAAGGATTTGCCCGCGTCGATTATCAAGCGACTGCCGCTTAGATTCGTTTACGACAACAACTATTTCAACGCAAAATATCAGGGCATTCCGATAGACGGATACACCGCTATGGTCGCAAAAATGCTGAGCGGCATAGAGGTGAGATTGAATACGGAATATTCCGATTTTAAAAGAACCTCGACGGACGAGTTCGATAAGGTGCTGTATACCGGCAAGATTGACGAATTTTTCGATTATTCCGAGGGCAAGCTGGAATACAGAACTATTCTCCTCGAAGAAAAAACCCTCGATACAGACGACTTTCAAGGCAACGCCGTCGTGAATTATACGGATAGAGAAACGCCCTACACGCGCATAATCGAGCATAAACATTTTGCGTTTAACAAATCGCCTAAGACGGTGGTGAGCTACGAGTATCCGTCTGAGTGGACGGAAGGCTCGGAGGCGTATTATCCCATAAACGACGACAAAAACACCGCGCTTTACGCAAAGTACCGCGACAAGCTCGCGGGGGTCGAGGGCGTCATATTGGGCGGACGGCTCGGAGAGTATAAGTACTACGATATGGACAAGGTTATCGAGCGCGCGCTCGAACTTGCGAGAGAGGAAAAACGTGCTGCTTTATAATATCTCGTTTCCCAATAAAAACGTATGCGGCGCAAGCGAACTGTATCTGCGCGGAGGGGAATTCCTCGGCGATTGCGTATTTATCGAAGGCGGTCGGCGGGCTACGTTCGATACCTATTTCAACTGCTTTTCACACGTAAAGTATAAGAGGTACACGCGCGCGCGCGAGGTTACGCTCAAACTGGAATTGCAGGGGAAGGGAGCACTTTCGTTATGCCGATACGACGGCGAAATGACGGAAGTCTTGGCGGAAAAGGACTTTGACGGGAACTGCGAGATAGGCGTAAATATCGCGGATTTGCAAGACAATGGCTTTATCTATTTTGCCATAGACGCAAAAGATGATTGCAAACTCTATTCTGGCGGCTGGCATTGCGACTTGCAGGCGGACTTCGTAAAAATAGGCGTAGTCATTTGCACGTACAAGCGCGAGGAGTACGTAAGGCGCAACCTAAGCAATCTGACCGCATATACGCGCACGTTGTCCGACAGGTTTTTCGACGTATTCGTGGTGGACAACGGGCAGACGCTTACGGACGACTTCGGCGACGGAGTGAGGATAATCCCCAACGAAAACACGGGTGGAAGCGGCGGCTTTACGCGCGGAATGAAAGAGGTCTGCGAGGCTTGCGCTGGGGAGTACACGCATTTTCTGCTTATGGACGACGATATAGTTTTCGATACGGAACTGCTTTGGCGCACCTACGCGATGCTCGGCTTGCTCAAAGAGGAGTATAAAAACGCGTCAGTCGGCGGTGCAATGCTGATATTGGACAGACCCTACGTGCAACAGGTGCTCGGGGACGATTGGGACGGCTTAAACGTCAAATCTCGCAGGAAAAAGGTTGACGTGCGCAATCCCGTCGAAATCGTGCTCAACGAGGAGGACTCCGAACCCGATTACAACGCGTGGTTTTATATGTGTATGCCTGTAAGCACCGTTGAAAAATACGGTTATCCTTTGCCATTTTTTATCAAGTGCGACGATATAGAGTACGGTTTGAGAGCCGCGGAGCATGTCATAACTTCATCGGGCATTGCCGTTTGGCACGAGGATTTCGACGCGAAATACAGCCCCGAGCTTGAATATTATGCCAGAAGAAACGGACTTATAACCAATGCGCGTTTTTCAAAGCGCAAGGGCGCGCTTTCCTGTTGGAAGAAGGTCGCGTTTGCGGTCGGGAAACAGCTTATTTGGCAAAGGTATTTTGCGATAGATTTGATATATAAGGCTTGCGAGGATTATTTTAAAGGACCTAAGTGGTTTGCAAACATAAACAGCTCGCAGTTGCACGCCGAGCTTCGAGAGGCTAATCCCAAGTTCCTCACCGCAGAGGAAATCGAAAAAGAGTACGGCGTGTCGGTTGACGTCGAAAGTATCGGCGAGCGTAGCGACAACGAGCCTAAACTCTCCGACGCGTTTGCGTTGCTTGCGTATTTAGTGCCTAAGTGCCTATATAAAAAGGGCGTAACGCAAGTTAATATGATGAGTTATACTCCGCACGAATTCGCGCTTAAACGCCGACTGTTGCAGTACAATCCCGCTACGGGCAAGGGCTTTGTGACGGAGATAAAAAAGTTGCCGCTTATAAAATCCTGCTTTAAACTGATTGGATATTTTTTCAAATTTGCATTCCGCTACCGCTCGACGGCAAAGAAATACAGAGAGATGAAAACGAATACTTGAATGAAATATTGCAAGCAATATGAAATACGGCAAGCCGTATGAAATAATGCTAACGCATTATGAAATAAAATTCGCCACAATATGCGACAGCGTATTTCATATCCCGCAAGGGATACTTCATAGCAAAGCTATTTCACTCGCCCATTAGGGCGAATTTCATTGTAAAACCCTAAACGAACTTTTCGTTTAGGGTTTTACATGGTGGAGATGAGGGGACTCGAACCCCTGACCTATGCGTTGCGAACGCATCGCTCTACCAACTGAGCCACACCCCCACAGCTGATTTGTGTTGTTATATTACTACATTTTCGGTTTATAAACAAGCGATTTTGTAAAGAAATTTGAAAAAGTACGATAATTTAAAAAATATTCCGAATTTTAAGGTAAACATTTTTCCAAAAAAATGTACATAGAATATACTGTTCTATGTATATATTATTATAATAGTACAATAATTTTAAGTAAAGAGACAAATTTTGTCAATATTTTTCGCTAAATTCTGCGCAAATACGCACTTTTTAATGTTTTTTTGTACCGTTTAACTGTGAAATGCGCCCAAATTTTCCCTCAAATATACATAGAACAGT
>JAMPEA010000027.1 GCA_023665365.1 Bacillota bacterium | reverse complement strand
TTCTATTTTGCCTCGAATTTTACTTCTTTCTCGGATTTTTAATTTGCGCTTGCGCGGCTGCACAAGCGCGAAACACCCTCTCTTGCACATTCCCCTTTTTAACTTTTCGTTTTCGGGTGTGTCGCAAGACTTGTAAAAAGAGGGGCTTTTCTGCCCCTCTTTCTATTTTGCCTCGAATTTTACTTCTTTCTCGGATTTTTAATTTGCGCTTGCGCAGCTGCAAGTCTTGCGATTGGCACGCGGAAGGGCGAGCAGGATACGTAGTCGAGTCCGATGTCGTGGCAGAACTCAATTGACGAGGGGTCTCCGCCGTGTTCGCCGCAGATACCGCAGTGGATATTCTTGCGAGTGCTGTGACCCATCTCGACGGCGAGCTTCATCAGTTTGCCTACGCCGACCGTGTCGAGCCTTGCAAACGGGTCGGATTCGTAAATCTTGGCTTGATAGTAGCTGGGCAGGAACTTGCCTGCGTCGTCGCGGCTAAATCCGAAAGTCATCTGAGTGAGGTCGTTCGTGCCGAAGCAGAAGAACTCCGCCTCTTTTGCGATTTCGTCCGCCGTGAGCGCGGCTCTGGGGATTTCAATCATCGTGCCGACTTCGTATTTGAGCTTGACTTTGGCTTCCTTGATGATGGCGTTTGCCGTCTCGACGACCGTCTGCTTGCAGTGCTTCAACTCCTTGACCTCGCCTACGAGCGGAATCATAATTTCGGGTTTGACCTTCCAATCGGGATGGCGCTTTTGGACGTTGATAGCGGCTTTGATGACGGCTCTCGTCTGCATGACGGCAATCTCGGGATAAGTGACCGCAAGACGGCATCCGCGATGACCCATCATCGGGTTCGTCTCGTGCAAGCTGTCGCAAAGCAGTTTGATTTCCTTCATAGACTTGCCCTTTGCGTGCGCGAGTTCCTCGATGTCCTTCTTCTCGGTGGGGACGAACTCATGAAGCGGCGGGTCCAAGAAACGGATTGTCACGGGCATGCCTTTGAGTTCCTCCATAAGGCCTTCAAAGTCTGCCTGTTGCATGGGCTCGATAGCGTCGAGCGCCTTTTTGCGGTCCTCGACGGATTCGGAGCAAATCATCTCGCGGAACTTGTCTATTCTGCCCGGTCCGAAGAACATATGCTCCGTGCGGGTAAGACCGATGCCCTGCGCGCCGAGCTCGACCGCGCGTTTTGCGTCCTCGGGCGTATCTGCGTTGGTGCGAATGCCGAGCTTCTTGTACTTGTCGGCGAGTTGCATAATTCTTCCGAAGTAGCCGCTGTTGGGGTCGGCGGGAACGGTCTTTATGCAAACGTCGTAGATTTTACCTGTCGAGCCGTCGAGAGAAAGCTCGCTGCCCTCGCGGAATTTCTTTCCGCCGAGTTCAAAGTACTTCTCCTCTTCGTGCATCTTTATATCGCCGCAACCCGAGACACAGCAGGTGCCCATGCCGCGAGCGACGACAGCCGCGTGAGAAGTTTGTCCGCCGCGCACGGTCAAGATGCCTTGCGCGTATTTCATACCTTCGATGTCCTCGGGAGAGGTTTCGAGTCTTACGAGAATGACTTTCTTGCCCTCTTTGCCGAGTTTAACGGCGTCCTCGGGAGTGAACACGACAGTACCTGCCGCCGCGCCGGGAGATGCCGCGATGCCCTTGCCGACGACGTTTTCCTTATTGGCGGTTTTGAGCGCTTTTGCGTCGAAGGTGGGGTGCAGAAGCATATCGAGCGTCTTTGCGTCGATTTGAAGGAGGGCTTCCTTCTCTGTAATCATCTTCTCGTCGATGAGGTCGCAAGCGATGCGGATAGCCGCCGCGGCGGTACGCTTGCCGTTTCTGGTTTGAAGCATATAGAGTTTGCCCTTTTCGATGGTGAACTCCATATCCTGCATATCTCTGTAATGATTTTCGAGAGTTTTGCAAACTTCGAGGAATTGCTTATAGACGTTGGGGAGCACCTTTGCCATCTTGGATATAGGCATAGGCGTACGAACGCCCGCGACGACGTCCTCGCCCTGCGCGTTCATGAGGAACTCGCCCATAAGACCGGGCTCGCCGGTGGCGGGGTTTCTTGTAAACGCAACGCCTGTG
This sequence comes from Bacillota bacterium, assembly GCA_023665365.1. Lineage (GTDB taxonomy): Bacteria > Bacillota > Clostridia > Christensenellales > CAG-917 > CAG-475. Next base: position 14,046 of record JAMPEA010000027.1, on the reverse strand, counting down.
CCGCAGTCGTTACCCATATTGCCGAACGCCATCATCTGTACGTTGACGGCAGTGCCCCAGCTGTAAGGAATGTCGTGGTCCATACGATAGACGTTTGCGCGGGGGTTGTCCCAGCTGCGGAAAACCGCCTTGACCGCCTCGAAGAGTTGCTCTTTGGGATCGTCGGGGAAATCCTTGCCGAGTTGCTTTTTGTATTCGGCTTTGAACTTATAAGCAAGTTCTTTCAAATCGTCGGCGGTGAGGTCCACGTCGTACTCGACGCCCTTTTGGGATTTCATCTCGTCGATGAGCTTTTCAAAGTATTTTTTGCCGACTTCCATAACGACGTCCGAGAACATCTGGATAAAGCGGCGATAGCAGTCCCAAGCCCATCTGGGATTGCCGGACTTTTCTGCGAGCACCTCGACGACCTTTTCGTTTAAGCCGAGGTTGAGAATGGTGTCCATCATGCCGGGCATCGAAGCTCTTGCGCCCGAACGAACGGAAACAAGAAGCGGGTTCTCCAAATCGCCGAACTTCTTGCCCGTGATTTCTTCGAGTTTCACGATATTATCCATGATTTCGGCGCGAATCGAGTTGTTGATTTTTTTGCCGTCCTCATAGTACTGCGTGCAAGCCTCGGTCGAGATCGTAAAGCCCTGCGGAACAGGAAGCCCGATTTTGGTCATTTCTGCGAGGTTCGCACCCTTGCCACCGAGCAACTCGCGCATGCTTGCGTCGCCCTCGGTAAACAAATAAACGTATTTTTTGTCCATTGAGAAAATCCTCCTGAAAGATTTCTTTTGATGTTTTAATAATATCAAACGCCCACGCCTTTTGCAAGAGGATTTCCATTTTTATCCAAAAATAATATGAGTATACTATATAATTATAACTGCTTATATATGCTTAGAGTAAAATTGCGGAAGAAAATTCATTTGATACGTCAAAATCCTTGCCTTGCGGATTTTTTTTTGTTAAAATGATTTCACATATTTTAATGAGGTGCAAAAATTATGGACGCTGACCCTCGAAGTAGTCAACATATCCAATAATCCGCGCACACGTTATTTTGGAGTTTCCAAGGCGTGGCGCGCGTTGCTATGCCGATAAGGAGGCTCGTATATGTTTCAGGTTTACAAGAAAATCAACAAATCAGTTGTCGAAGTCGATAGAGATTTGATTGTTGACGGCTACGATTTTGCCGATCAATGGATTCATATGTCCAACCCCACCGATAAGGAGTTGGAATTTGTCTCGCAAGCCGCTTCTATCCCCGAGGACTACCTCAAAGCCGCTTTGGACTCAGAGGAGCGCGCCCATATCGAAAAAGAGGACGGGATAATAATGTCCGTCACCGACATTCCTATCACCGAGGAGGACGACGACAACTACGCCTACGCCACCCTGCCGTTCGGCTGTATCTTCACGGATAAGACGATTGTCACCGTCTGCTTAAACGAAACGTCCGTCATCTACGACCTGCTTTCGGGCAGATTTATACGCGACCTAAACATACACAAGCGCGCACGATTTTTTCTGCAACTGCAATACGTAACCGCAAAAAAATACCTGCAATACCTCAAACAAATTGACCGCGCAAGTCAACGCGTACAGACCGAGCTTGAAAAATCCATGAAAAACGAGGAGCTGATTGAAATGCTTACGCTTGAAAAAGCGTTGGTTTACTTCTCCACCTCCCTGCGCTCGAACGCCGCCGTACTCGACAAAATCCCGAGGCTTGTGAAATTCTACGAGGAGGACGAGGATTTGTGGGAGGACGTGCAAATCGAAAACAGACAGGCTATCGAAATGTCAAACATCTATCGTGAGATTTTAAACAGCACGATGGACTCCTACTCGTCTATCATCTCAAACAACCTCAACAAGGTGATGAAAACCCTTACGATATTGACGCTTATGGTGGACGTTCCCGCAATGATAGGCTCGCTATGGGGTATGAATACGGGCGTTCCGTTCGAGTCGAAATGGTGGGGCTTTTGGGTGGTCGTCGCAATCAACGTGGTCATCTGTATAATAATGCTCATCATACTCGGCAAGAAAAATATGTTCAAATAACGCACTTCGTGCGATTGGAACTTTGTTGTATTGCTATCAAAGTATCGATATTTAAAATTATGTGTTTCTAAATATTTTGAAAGCATTCCCTACTCGGGAATGCTTTTCATAATTCCGTCATTGCTTGTCACGCACTCTAAAATTTATAACCCGCCCCTTCCCTGCGGGCTTTCCCCTCCCGCAAGAACTATGACGGCTGCGGTAGCTACCTCTTTCTCTACAAAACAAACGTTGCTTGTGGGATGGGCAGGACGCGATTGAGCCTTTGGCTAACAATCGCTACACCCCAACTGCGTCTGGTGCTTGGCACTCCCTTCCTCCGCGCCCTGCGCGTCGCGCTTCGAACTCAGTTTTCGTCGTGTAACACCCTATCAAGCCGACGTTGTTCTAAGCTCCGCAAAAAGTGTTTGTCGCACTCACACTCTATCAAATCTCATTCCCCCTTAAAGAATAAGGGGGCACGGGGGTTTTGAGGAGTTTTCAGGTAAGGGGGTTCATAAGGGGGTATAGGGCGGACTCGGAAAACAGCCCTTACCCCCTTAATAAGGTGTTTACACCTCACCCGTCACTGCGTGACACCCTCCCCTCAATGGGAGGGCTTTTTTGGATTGCTTCGTCGCGCTGCTTCTCGCAATGACGAAACAAAGTATATTATTTTATTTTCTTTGTGGCGATTTCAAGCAGAGCTTTTCCGATGAAATCCGCAACGCTCATAGTGCCGAGGTCGCCCTCGCTGCGATGACGCACGGAGACCACGTTTTGCTCCGCCTCCTTATCGCCGACGACAAGGATATAAGGCACTTTTTCAAGCTGTGCTTCCCTTATCTTTTTGCCGAGCTTTTCACTGCGAACGTCGGCGGTTGCGCGCATACCCGCATAAGTAAGCGTGCCCACAATCTCCTTTGCCTTGGCAACCGTGCGGTCGGTGAGAGACAACACGCGCACCTGCTCGGGAGCAAGCCACATCGGGAACGCGCCGTTGTACTTTTCAATCAACATGCCCAGAGTACGCTCGTAGCAACCGATTGAGCTTCTGTGAATGATGAGCGGAGTCGCCTTTTCGCCGTTCTCGTCGATATAAATCATATCGAAGCGCTTTGCAAGCGAGAAGTCGATTTGCACGGTGAAAAGCGTGTCCTCTTTGCCGTGTACGTTTTTGCCCTGCACGTCGAGCTTAGGTCCGTAGAAAGCCGCCTCGCCCCACGCCTCCTCGTACTTGATGCGCAGATGGTCGAGTATGGTTTTCATCGTAGTTTCCACCCTATTCCACTCCTCGGGAGTGCCGACGTACTTATCGGCGTTATCGGGGTCCCAACGCGAAAATCTGAACCAAATATCGTTTGCTATTCCAAACACGTTAGCGAGATGCTTGATGAGGTCAACGCAACCCTCGAATTCCTTTTCGAGCTGGTCGGGAGTGCAGACGATATGTCCGTCGGCAAGCGTAAACTGTCTTATTCTCGTAAGTCCGTGCATTTCGCCGCTCGCTTCCTTGCGGAACTCGGTGGCGGTTTCGGCGTATCTGACGGGAAGGTCGCGGTAGCTCTTCAACCCGTTTTTATAGATGGTGAACTGCAACGGGCAGGTCATAGGACGCAGGCACAGTATCTCGTCGTCAACATCCTCCTCGCCGATATAGAACATTTTATCCTTGTAGTGCTCCCAATGCCCCGAGGTGATAAACAGATTGTTTTTGGTCATTATAGGAGTTTTTGTAAGCAGATAGCCTCTTTTTTGCTCCTCGTCCTCGACGTAGCGCTGCATGATTTGCAAAACGCGCGCGCCCTTTGGCATGATGAGCGGCAAGCCCTGCCCGATATTTTCGTCGGTCATAAAGAAGCCGAGTTCCCTTCCGAGCTTGTTGTGGTCGCGGGATTTAGCCTCTTCGAGCTTTTGAACGTACTCGTCAAGCTCCGCCGCCGTGGTGAACGCCGTGCCGTAAATTCTGGTAAGCATCTTATTCTTTTCGTTTCCGCGCCAGTATGCGCCCGTGAGCGACGTAAGTTTAAACGCCTTTATCTTGCCCGTGGACAGCATATGCGGTCCGCTGCACAGGTCGATAAAATCGCCCTGCTGATAAAAACTTATCTCCTCTCCCTCGGGAATGTCCGCAAGCAGTTCCATCTTATAGGTCTGCTTCATCTTGCCTATCATCTGTTCGGCTTCCTCGCGGGATACGACGATTCTCTTGATTTTGAGATTTGCCTTGATGATGCTTTTCATCTCCGCTTCGATTTTGTCGAAATCCGCCTGCGTAATCGGCGTTTTGAAGTCGAAGTCGTAGTAGAAGCCGTTGTCTATCGCGGGACCTATCGCAAGCTGTACGGTCGGATAGATATTTTTCACCGCCTGCGCCAAAATGTGCGCGCACGTGTGACGATATACCTGCTTGCCCTCCTCGCTGTCGAAAGTCAATACTTCGAGTTCGCAATCCTTGTCAATCACGGTGTCCAAAGGCGAGAGTTTCCCGTCGATTTTGCATACGATAGCCGCCTTTGCGAGCGCCTCGTCCGTTTGCTTTACGGCGTCGATTGCCTTAGCCGCGCTTTCGAGTTCGATTTTGTTGCCGTCTTTCAATTTTATTTCCATAATACCTCCACGCAATCAACCTCACTAAGGTTGTACGCATTATTATTTTTCGGTGTTAATTATAGTTTCACGCTTACGCAAAGTCAATGAAACGCATTTATTTGATGATAAATTCAAGCTCGTGGACTTTCGGCGAAATCTTATAGGGCTTTTTGACGCAGGCAAGAGCGGGAATATCGCCGCCTACGCCGCGCTGTTTGCCGTCGATATACAGCTCGATATAATCGCCATGTTTGAGCTCGTGCGCGTGCGTCGCCGCTTCGAGGGCTTCCTGCGTATAATCGTGCACGCTGAACTCGAACGGAGCGGACAGCGCCTCGAAACGCAAGCCGTTTTCGCCCACCTCGACGTAGCGCGTATCGCAGTGGTTGCCGTTTTCCTGCGGGACGAGATAGTTGTGCTCGAAATCCGCAATAGCGCCCTCGTACACGCCGAGCTTCGCCGCGGTCTTTCTGTCGCAGTAGTTTTCGTGCGGACCTCTGCCGAAGAACTTCACTCTGTCTGAGGTTGCAAGCCCCACTCTAAACCCGTAGCGCGGCAAGCCGAAGAAGTGGTTGCGCAGTCTCATATAGACTTTGAGCCCGTCCTCGCCCGCCTCGTACACGGTCTTTAACACCGTCATTTGCGGGAAGCACGACCACTCTATTTCGACGCGCCTATCGCTTATGGATATGTTGGATTTTACGAGTTTGCTGTCGCAATCCTTATAGAACGTCTTGCCCAAAATCTTGATTGCAAACTGCGGCACTTGCGGAGACTTGTCGTTGTCGATGCTCGCGCGCCAGAAGTTGGGTCTAAGCGGAGTAGTAAGTTGTTCCGCCCCGTTTTTGCGGATTGACATGATATAGCCGCTGTTTCTGCTGACCTCGCATACGAGGTTTGCGCATTCGAGGAAAATTTTATCGTCCTCGAAGAACGCGGTCTTGCCCTGCGCCTCGTTAAATCTCTTTGGCACATAGCCCGTCAAATCTATCTGGCACTCGGCGATAACGTCGCCCTTTTTGTACACGTCGAAGTCCTCTTTCACGACGGCATAGCAGTTGATAGCGTATTCGCCCTCGCCCTCGATTTCAAACGGGATAGGCATCTCGCCCTTTGAAAGCGGCGCAATATGCGGCAAATCGCACTCCTTTACGTCAACGACCTCGCCGTTTTTGACAAGCTCGAACTTCGCGCCGTACTTGTCGAGATACGTAAACATAAACTCGTTCGTAACTGCCAGTTTATCGCCCTGCTTTTCAAACCAAACTTGCTGATAAACCTTTTTAACCTCGTAAAACGCGGGGTTCGGCGACCTGTCGGCGCGCACGATGCCGTTAAACGCAAACGTGCCGTCGTTTGGCTTATCGCCCCAGTCTCCGCCGTAGGTATACTCGACCGTGCCGTCCGCCGTAGTGCGCTTTATCGCTTGGTCGGCGAAGTCCCAAATATATCCGCCGCAAAGCCTGTCGTGCGCGCGGAAGTGCTTCCAGTAGTCGTCGAAATTGCCGAGACTGTTGCCCATGCAGTGCGCGTACTCGCATTGAATGTACGGCTTATCCCTGTACATTCTCGGCGTAAGATGATAGCCGAGCGGCGCCCAAAACGTCGTAAGAGAATGTCTGTAAGGCTTGTTGAGGGCGATTTTTTCCATATTCTCCTCTTTGCTGTACATTTCGCTCATTATGTCGGTGACGCGCATATGCTTATCGGGCTGATAGTGTATCGGGCGCGTGGTGTCGAGCGCGAGCGCCGCCTTTTTAATAGCGGCAAAGGCTTTTCCGTTTCCGCTTTCGTTGCCGAGCGACCAAAACAGAATACACGCGTGATTGCGATAGGTCTTGACCATGCTTTGCATGCGATGACAGCACTGCTTTGTCCAGCGCTTATTGGAGCGCGGAATACGCAAAGCCAGCCCGTGCGTTTCGAGATTGTTTTCGCACATGACCATTATGCCGTACTTATCGCACAACTCATAGAAAAATCTGCTGTTTGGATAGTGCGACGTCCTTATGCTGTTGACGTTGTTGCGTTTGAGCAAAAGTATATCCGCCTCGGTGTATTCCTTTGGAACGGCGTGACCGAAATCGGGATGGAACTCGTGACGGTTTACGCCGCGTATTTTGAGCTTTTGCCCGTTTAGAGTGATATAGGGTTCTTTGCCGTCTATCATCGGCACGATTTGCACGCTTCTGAACCCGAAGTCGAGCTCGCGCCTGTCCCAAAACGTACTTTCCTCGCCGTCCTCGGAGCTAAGCGTAAATCTGAGCTTATATAAATACGGATTTTCCGAACTCCATAACTTCGGATTTTCCACGGACTTTGCAAGGCTTACGTTTTCGGTCGCGCCCGAAAGAATTTCGGCAATACCGCAGTGCATATCTGCGACCGCGTTGCCCTCTGCGTCGATTAGCTCGGCTTTCAAGGTCACTTGGGACACTCCGCCCTCTCTGAACGGCTTGCCGCTCGGCGCGAACTTCGCGCCCGCCTTTGCGCAGACTTGCGCGTCTATTTTGAGCTTCGCCTCCGAAAAATCTTCGTTAAATTCGGCGCGGGCGAATATATCCTCTATTCGCACGCGAGGAAGGTGTACGAGCGTCACGTCGCGGAAAAGCCCCGATATGCGCCACATATCCTGATCTTCGAGATAACTGCCAGTCGTGTAGCGATAGACCAATATTTTGACCTCGTTTTCGCCGACCTTGACGTAGGGCGTAATGTCGTACTCTTGATAGTCAAACGTGTCCTCGCTATATCCGACGAACTCGCCGTTTATATATAGCTCCGCGCCGCTGTTCGCGCAAAAGTTGATATGTAAATCCTCATATAAACTATTTACTTCGAACTTGCGCATGTAAAGCCCGCAGGGGTTCTCGTCGGCGTTGATATGCGGACGGCCTTTTGTGGAAATCGGCTTGGGATAATTCGTATTGCTGTATATCGGCTTTCCGTAGCCCTTCAACTGCCAGTTGGACGGGACGGCAATTTTGTCCCACGATTCGGGGTTTAGTTCGAGCACGTTCACGGACACGAAATATCTGAAATTCCAATCGCCGTTGAGCAGTTCTATGCGCTCCTGCCCGTACTCGTTTCGCGGAAAGCCCGCGCCGTGCTTGTCGCACACGTTTACGCTATATTCGTTAGGATCGTTAAAATAATTTTTCATTTTCACTCCCTCTCTTTATTTTCATTGGTTTTCCGGCACGTACATTATTCGACGGCAGTTGGGACATTCGGCATAGTCCCCCGCGGCTTTGAGCTTGGAGCACACGTCGTTTGGCACTTCCATTCTGCAACGTCCGCAAACTTTATGCTCCGCGTCGAACTCGACGTACACGGGCAGTTTTTTGGACTTTTTGAGAGTAAGATATTCGTTGAGAACGTCCTCGGGGATTTCCTTTACAAGCGCATTCAACTTCTGCTGAATTTCGTCGAATTTGCCCTTAAAATCCGCCGCAAACGCATTATATTCCGCCTTTGCCGCCTTGTTCGCTTGCGTAGCCTTTACGCCCTGCGCCCAAGTTTTTGAGTACGCCGAGCTTATCTGTTCTATCTTGCTCGCAACCGCAGCCGCTTCCTTTTCGAGCGCGGTCAGCCTATCCGAAATCGCGCTAACGAGTTTGAGATAATGCTCCGCTTCCTTTATATCTTCCACGCCGTCGAGTATTCCGTCAAACTCGGCGAGTTCGCCCGTAAGAGTTTCGATTTTGCTTTTCATCGCATCGTATCCTCTCAAAAGGTCGTTCGCCTCGGCGGTGAGCTTGCCAATATTTGCGGTCGCGGCTTCGAGCTTCGCTTGCGAATCTTGATATTTTAGATACGCGTCGCTCTTGCTCATCTCGGCTTTTAGCGCGTTTGCTTCCAAATCAATCTTTTGATATTGAAGTATCTTGTCAAATTTCATATTTCCTCCAACAGCCTAAACGGTCGGCTTTGTTTTGCTTTTATTATCTTTACGCCGAGATTTTTCAGCGTACTTTCCAAAATGTTTTGCATTATTATCTCGCTTGAAAAATGCGAATATTCCACAAGCGCAAATCCGTCCTCGATAGCGTCGATATAGTCGTGATGTTTCAAGTCTCCCGTGAGCAGTACGTCTGCGCACTCGTAAGCGCGGCGATATTCGCTTCCTCCGCTTCCGCTTACAACGTACACGCTTTTTACGGCTTTATTCGGGTTTCCCACGATTTTCACGCTTTTATCGTCGAGCGTATTTGCCACGCGCTTTGCAAACTCGCCGAGCGTAGTCGGCGCGATTTTAAATATCGCCCCCACTCCGTCGCTTTCAAACTCGTTTGCCCCGAGCAATTCGCATAGCGCCGCGTTTATTCCGCCCTCGGTCTTATCGAGATTGGTGTGCATCGAATACACGTTTATATCGCTCTTTATAAGCCGCCTTATCTCGCGTCCTTTCGCCTCTGAAAAGTCTATCCTCTTTATCGGGCGAAATATAAACGGATGATGCGTGACAATAAGATTACAGCCCTCTTTTTCCGCTTGCTCTATCACGTCTGTCGTGAGGTCGAGCGCGAGCATAATGCCGCCGCACTCGCTTTCTGCATCGCCGAGCATAAGCCCCACGTTATCCCACTCCTCTGCGAGATTTAGCGGCGCAAATTCTTCGAGTTTTGAAATTATGTCCTTAATTTTCATAGTTCTTCCCCGCGATTGAAATCGCACGCTTTAACAGCGATACGCGCTTTTCAAGCTCCTGAGACGCGTGATTTAAAAGTATGCCCTGCTTATATGCCAGCTCCTCTTTTGCGTACTTCAAAAACTTTTCGTTTTCCGCATAAAACGCGCCGAAAGCTATCTGCAACTCGTCAAGCGCACTCTCGCCGACGTCGGTTTTTATAACGTCGTATCGCTTGCCCGAGCACTCTGTCACGTCGTCGAAAACGATGGTATGTCCCTGCAAAATCAGTTCTCTGCGCACCTTTTCGGGATGCGTGTTTGGCGACAGCACAAAGTGTTTGAACTTCTTTTTATCGGCTCGTGCTCCTGCAAGTATATCCGAAATCGCGTCGCCGCCGAGCCCTGCGATTACAACCGTATCGACCTCGCCGTCCCCGATGGGTTTAAGCCCGTCGCCGAGCCTCGTCTGCATAGATAGGTCGTTGTCGTAGGCGAGCCTACTCGCCTTTTGCAAACTGCCCTCGCTTATATCCGTCGCAATGACGCCGCTTGCGCGCTCCGTCCCCAAAAGATAAAACCCGAGCTTGCCGTGGTCGCACCCGACGTCCGCGACCGTCCCGTAGTCCACAAGGTTTGCGACAGCCGTCAATCTTTCGTCAAGTCGTATGGGCATCAGTCGAAATCTTTCAGCTTTTTAAGCCTGTTCGGGTGGCGCAGTTTTCTAAGCGCTTTCGCCTCGATTTGACGGATGCGCTCGCGCGTTACGTTAAACTCCTTGCCCACTTCTTCGAGGGTGCGCGGGTGGCTGTCGTCAAGCCCGTAGCGCAGTCTAAGCACCTTCTCCTCGCGCGGAGTAAGCGTGTTGAGCACTTGTATGAGCTGTTCTTTGAGCATATTGCTCTCTGCAACGTCGCTCGGAGACGGAGCCGTGCCGTCCTCTATGAAATCTCCGAGGTGGCTGTCCTCTTCCTCGCCGATAGGAGTTTCCAAAGATACGGGGTCCTGCGCTATCTTTTGAATTTCGCGCACGCGCTCCTCTGCGCAACCGAGATACTCGGCAATCTCCGCAGGAGAGGGTTCCCGTCCCAATCTCTGCAAAAGCTGACGCGTCGCGCGGACTTGCTTATTTATCGTCTCGACCATGTGCACAGGGATACGTATCGTCCTCGCTTGATCCGCAATGGCGCGCGTGATTGCCTGCCTTATCCACCAGGTGGCGTAGGTCGAAAACTTGAAGCCCTTAGTATAATCGAACTTCTCCACCGCTTTCATAAGCCCGAGGTTGCCCTCCTGTATGAGGTCGAGGAATTGCATTCCGCGCCCCACGTATCTCTTTGCAATCGAAACTACAAGTCTGAGGTTTGCCTCGCTGAGCGTGCGTTTAGCCGCCTCGTCGCCCTGCTCCATACGCTTTGCAAGTTCGATTTCCTGCTCGGCGCTGAGGAGCGGAACTTTGCCTATCTCTTTGAGGTAGATTTTCACGGAGTCGTCAACGGAGCTGTCGATAATCTTGTCAAGCTCGACTGCGTCCTCCTCGTGAGGCTCCTCCACCTTGACGTTCTCCGACTGCAAGACGTTAAACACCGTCTCCATATCCTCGGCGGTGGCGTTTAAATGTTCGAGCTTAGCCATGATTTCGTCCTCGGTTACGACTCCCTTCTCCTTGCCGAGCGCGACTATTTTGTCGATTTCAAGTTTCAGTAGCTGTTCTCTGTCCACAATATCCTCCTATGTGTATCAGTGTTTATCCCCTAAGGATTTTGATTTCAACATTCTTTGCAAGCGGCTGATTTCACCCACGGCGTCGCGTCTTTCGCCCGCGTCGCTCAAACTGCTATATCTGATTTTGAGCGCGTCGAGCTTTGCCGATATACTGTCGTTTGCAAGCGCGATAAGACAGTCTTTAAAATATGCGTCCTCTTTCATCTCGTTTGCAAAGTTCATCTGTAAATCAAGGATTGCGTTTATCTCGGGGTCGTCGGCAACGACGCTGAACATATTCCCGATATTGAATTTTCCCTCGCCCACGCTCCTCGCGTACGCAAGGATTTCTTTATGTACGGGGTGCAAAATCCACTCGTCGTCAACGTCGGCGAGCCTCGCGCACCGCGCGTTATTCATAATGCGGTTTATTATAAAGCGCGACGAGCTCAAACTCTTTGCAATCTTTTCCTGCTGTATCGGCTCTGCTTTGACCGCCGCAGTCCTTTCAAGCATAATATCGAGTTTGTCCTTCGACGTGCGGCTTAGACGCGCAACAAGCTGCGAATAAATCTCCCGCTCCGACTCGTCCTCGACGGATTTCAAAACCGTAAGCGCGGATTTCAAATATTTCGCTCTGCCCTCGTACGTGTCGAGGTCGTATGCGTTTTCGCAGAGTTTGAGCTTATATTCCGTGACGGGAAGCGCGTCGGCAAGATGTTTCATAAACCCCTCCGCGCCGTATTCGCGTACGGTTTCGTCGGGGTCTTTGCCCTCGTCAAGAGATACGACCTTGACGTCAAGCCCGCTTTTTACAAGTGTATCAACGTTTCTGAGAGTAGCCTTTTTGCCCGCTCCGTCGCCGTCGTAACACACGTACACCTTCGGCACAAGGCGTTTAAGCTCGTGCGCCTGTCCCTCGGTGAGCGCCGTGCCCATGCCCGCAACGGCGTTTCGTATCCCCGCCGCTCCGAGCGATATTACGTCCATATAGCCCTCGACAAGTATAAGGTCGTGTATGACCGCGCCCGCGTGCCTATCGCGCTTGACGTAGTTCACGCCGTATATCGTCCTGCCCTTGTCAAATAGGAGCGTATTTGTGGAATTTTTGTACTTTGCGATGTTTTCCTCGCCGTGGTAAATGCGTCCGCCGAATGCTGCCACCTCGTTTTTGGAGTTGATTATCGGCACGATAATTCTGTTCGCAAAAGCGTCGAAAGGTCTGTCTGTGCTTGCAATCAGCCCGCAATCGAGCAGGTCTTTGAGGTTATATTCCTTTCTTCTGAGATAGGCTACAAGACTGTCGTAATCAAGCGAAAGCCCCAGCCCGTATCGCTTAGAGGTCTCCTCGTCAATGCCGCGTTTCAAAAGATATTCCCGCGCGTCCTTGCCTTTTATCGGGTCTACAAGGTTGTTGCGATAGTATCTTGCGGCATCTCGCATAAGCTGCTTTAAAACCTCGCTCCGCTCCTTTTTCTCGGCGAACTTCGGGTCGAGTTTCATCTCGGGCAGAGGCAATCCCGCCTTATCCGCAAGATACTTCACCGCGTCGAAAAAGCTCATCGATTCGATTTCCATAATGAACTTTATCACGTCGCCGCTCACGCCGCACCCGAAACAGTGATAAAATCCGCTATCCTGCGACACGCAGAACGACCCCGTCTTTTCGTGGTGGAACGGACAACAACCAAAGTATCTGCTCCCTTTTTTTTGCAACGGAACATATTGCGATATGATTTCCACAATATCGCACTTATATTTGAGTTCGTCCAAAAATTCGGGAGTAAAGCCTTGGCTCATAACATAATCCTAAGCGTATTTTAAATATATATACTACTTAAATATACAAAATCCTAAAAAATAATCTAAAAAGTCTAATTCGCACAAGAAAAACGCATTCGATAACCTGCATTACTCTTCGCTTGCCTCATTACAATAGCCAAAACGCCGACAATGATTATATGCCGTCATTGCGCGCCAATAATCGACAATCAATCCAGAACGCACAACTTTTGGGTTTGGATTGCTTCGTCATATGGGTCCCCGCAAAACGTCCCTGTTTTATGTGGTGAAGCTTTGCTCCTCGCAATGACGAAGCGGTGTGAAAAATCACACCGCTTCGCTTTTTGCTATTCCTTGTTATTCTGTACGTTTACTGCTTATCTTTTGCTTAAACTTGTTGCAACCTTATTGCTCTGCCGCCGGTAAGCACTATTAGTTTCACCGCAGGGAGCGTAAAGTCATTTGCTACGATGATGAGCGGTTTTGTTAGGCGTTTATCTGCTGTCACGGTGTAGCCTGTGCAAGCCTCGCTTACAAGTCCGAGCTTGCGGAGTTTTTCCAAAGTTACGCGGTTACCGTCTTGGAAGTTCGCGTCTATGTCATCGAGCTTTACGGTTTCAATTACGCTATCGTCAATGAAGTCTACGTTCTTTGTTTCTATGCACTTCTCCGCCGTTTCGTCGTCAAGGACGTCGCAATCGTGGACGTGCATAACTTCGCAAAGATTTTGCTTATATTGCTTGTTCGTAAGCAGTCTATTGTGTTTAAGCGTGAAGATAAGCTCCTGTATGCCTCTGTCCGTGTAGCGTTTTCTCGCTTCCATGTTGAGGTCTTGGAACAAGGCAAGGATAAGTTCTTCTGCCCTTGTCAAAGCACGGTCTGAACCCACGCGGACGTATAGCGGAACGTCTACAAACCTCGGCTTATCCGAAACGTCCTTATGGTGATAACGGCGAGCATCGTACTCGTAGGGTTTCAAAGCAAGCCACAGTTTTATTGAACGTTTTGCAATGCCGATAACGCCGATGACCTGCCCTTGATAGCGTATCTTTTCTACGCGTTTATAAACTCTGTACGTTACGCCTTTCTGCGAGCAGAATAGGTTTTTGATAGCCGCGTACCATTCGCGGTTTTTATCCGAACTTTCTTTCAAGCGCATGCGGAAATTGGGAGACGCTTTCTTGACTGTTCCGTCCTCCTCGACGATAACCGCTTCGAGGAAGTCATCGTCATCTTCGTCTAAGATACTGTCCCATTCTTCCTCGTCATCATCGTCATCGTCGTCCGCTTCCTTTTCCACGT
>JAMPEA010000026.1 GCA_023665365.1 Bacillota bacterium | reverse complement strand
ATTATTGTACTATTATAATAATATGTACATAGAACAGTATATTCTATGTACATTTTTTTTGTAAATTTAGTAAAAAAATTCACTATCGAATATTTAAAAACGAAGCACTTAAAACGTAAAATCTGTACGTTCTGGATTGCTTCGTTGTTTCACTCCTCGCAAAATGACAGCATGGTTGCAATGGCGAATATTTTAGCTCATTAGCGCGGTCATGACTTTGCGCATACAGCCAAGCACAATTTCCTTTTCCTCGGGGATATGCTTAAACCTGTCGTATGCCCCGATAAGCAAGGTTGCTACGCTTATCTTCATGCGCCTCGACATATTGAGCGACAGCATATAATCGATCAGATTTGGCAACTTGACAAGTTTTGCGGGCTTGACAAGCTCCTCGTCCTCAACAGGACCGTCAACGATATAGCGGATTTCCGGCTCGGCGGTGGCTTCCTCAGCGTAGCTTTGCGCAGGGTTGACCGCTTGCGGCTCTTCACGAGTGGGCTGCAAAGGCGCATCCTCGATAACTTGTTCGGGCTGTTCCTGTACGGGTTGCTCCTGCTCTGGCACGGGTTGCTGTATATCGTCGTCAAGCGTAGGCTCTTGCGCGGCTACCTGCACGATATCCTGTTCCTGCACGGTATCCTGCACAACTTCTTGCTCGATTTCCTGTTCCTGCACGACTTCCTGCGGAATTTCTTCCACAACGACTTCGCTTTCGCCGACAATCTCTTCCTGCTGTAAAGGCTGTTCGGCTTCCTGCACAGGCTCTGCCGCCTCTTCCACGGTGCCGTCGAGCGCCTCGACAGGCTCATCCTTTATCTCGTCAGAGTCTTGGGCAACGGGCTCTTTGTTTTCATCGGGTACGGGCAATGCGGCAACTGTATTTACGCTCGGAGCAGTCGGAGCGGTCGCCTCGGAAATTTCCTCCGCCTCGGGCATATCCTCGTATTGATAATCGAAAAAGTTATCATCTATATCGTCGTCAAAGATGATCTCGCTTTCGTAAAATACTTTGGATTCCCTCTCGGCGGCGTACTCGGCTTCCTGCGCGGCGCGACGGTTGGCTTCCGCCTCCTCCATCATCTTCCTAAGCGCTTCCTGTTCCGCCTTTTTCCTTGCTCTTTTCCCAAACATAATTTGCCCTCAATTATTGTATGTACTTTATCAAACAATCGTCTTACTTTTTCTTTTGCAAGTCTGCCATCAGCTTTTTAATGCAATCGATGATTATGCGCTTGTCCTCTTCGCTGTTCTCAAACTTCTTGTAGGACAAAATCAGTTTGTTGACTACGTTCATTTTGAGCGCGGGCGGCGAGTTTTGCGCTATCATATAATCGACAAGATTAGGCATTTTTACAAGCTGTGCCGGCTTGACTATTTCATCGTCGTCATCCAAAGGACCGTCTACGACGTACTGTATGACGGGCTCGTCGTCATCGTCGTCGGCATGGACTTCTTCCTCTTTCGTATCCTGCGCGGGCGCTTGTGCCTTGACTTCGTCTTGCGCTTTACGGGGAGGCTCTTCCTCTATAATAGGTTGCTCCTGCGCGACT
This sequence comes from Bacillota bacterium, assembly GCA_023665365.1. Taxonomy (GTDB): domain Bacteria; phylum Bacillota; class Clostridia; order Christensenellales; family CAG-917; genus CAG-475. Next base: position 15,146 of record JAMPEA010000026.1, on the reverse strand, counting down.
TGATTATCCGCTTTTGCCTCGGATTTCGTATCTTCAACCTTTTTTGGCGGAGCTTCTTCGGCTATCTTTTTTTTTTGCTCGACGGGCGGTTCTTCGACAATCTCGACGGGGTCGCCCTCTATAACTTCCGCCTCTTTCTTGGGCGCGCTTTCCTCTTTAACGTCCTCGACCACGCCGTAGATTGCGTCGTCGGCGATTTCGTCCGCGCTCTCATCGGGAACTTCCTCTAAAACGACTTCTTCAACTATAACGTCGTCTTTAACGTCGTCGGGCTTCGGCTCGCTTTCAACCTCTGCCGCCTCGCTTTCGGCAACGCTTGCCTCCACGGGCTCGTCAGCGGTTGCTTTTATGGGTTCGTCAACGATTTCTTCAACTGCTTCGTCAACGGTCTCGCTTGCGGGTTCGTCCTCGACGGCTTCCTCCGCGGCTTCGACAGTCGGCTCTTCGACAGCGGGTTCAAAATCAAGTTTGTCGCTGCCCTCCGCGGCAACTTTGTCGTCGGCGGGTTTAGTTTTCTCATCGACCTCCGCTACTCCCTCGCCGCCGTCCGCGTTTGCGATGAGCTCCTCAATGGGAGTCTGCTCGTCGGCGAACTCAAAGCCGATTTCCTTTGCGGTGTTGCGCGCAACGATTTCGTCTATGATTGCCGCCAAATCTCCAAGCGGAGACGCGTCAGTCGCAAAACTCTTCTCAACTTGGAATATCACCTTTGCGTCCAAATCCTCTTGCATGGAGGAGAATACGTCGAGACACCTGTTGCTAAGCGTCTTGTTGATAATGACAAGCACAAAATATATCACGCCCGCAAGCAGTAGGCTCGCAAGGAATATCACGCCCATATCTTTGCCGTCAAGCCTGCCGTATCCCCAAAACGAGAATATCGCAATAAGCACAAGCGCAATCGCAATAAATACGTTGGCGCGGATTTCCCTCACCCGCTTGACCTCTTTATCGTATACGTTCTGCTCGGACACAATGTCGCTCGGATAGCCGAACCTCACGCCCAAATACTGCACCCAGCAGTCGCGCAAAGCCGACGGAACTTTTGCCGAAAAACACTGCGACGTGAAATCGCCGAAATTGTCGTTGTCGATTGCCTCGACCTCGGCAAGATAGCTTATAATCTTTTTGCAGGCGACGAGCAGTTTGAACCTGTATGACCCAAAATACGTAAGCGCAACGATAAGACCTATGCCGATAAGCAATGCCACCACAACGATGAAATACGTCTTGTAGTCTATTGCCGGCAGCTTCGAAGAGAGGTTTGCAAACCAATCGAAAATATCCGAAAATACGTTTTTAGCGGACAGAATATTCAAGGACGCCTCCCTCCTAAATATACAAAGATACACTAATTATAGCTACGCCGCGCAAAAAAATCAATAGTTTTGAATAAATTTATATATTAAATGTATATTCAAAATTATGGAAATTCCGCAAGCCGCGCGCTTTTGCTCAAAAATCGAGGTATACGACGCTTTTCGACAAAAACGAATATATAGCAACTTTGTCGATTTTTGCGCAAATCGCACTTTCAATAGCGGTTTTGTATAGGTAAAGTTGCGTTTTATATTTTTCGGCAAGCCGTTTGTCGTCAAGGCGCGAATATTTGAAATCCACAAGCACCTTTTCATCGCCGTTTATAAACAGGTCTATCACGCCCTGCACGAGCACTTTGTCGTCGGTGGCAAAGCGCGCGTCGATTTCGCTCGCGGGCTTGTACATCATAAATGGCGTTTCTCTCATGCATTTTCCGAACCCCTCGGCTTGGCGCGCGTACTTCATTATGTCGCTGTCAAGACAGCTTGCGATTACGCTCGGGTCTATGACGGACGCTTCTTCCTCGCTCAACAGGTTTTCGGATTTCATTCTCGCAAGCTCGCGGCGCACGCCCTCCTCGCCCTCGGTCGCAAAATCCACGTACTGCATAACCTTATGATACGTCGTGCCCAAGCTCGCGCCTTCCTCGAATACTCTGACTGCCTGCTCGTCGTTATCGAGCGCCGAAACGCTGTATTTCATCGCAATCTTGGTGGACTCCGCATAGGGATAAACACGCATTCTAATCCGCTCGATTTCCTTAACGATTTCGCCGTCCGCAGGGAGCGGAAGGTGTTCGTCTTTCGGATAATCTTCCGAAAAATCCTCCGGCGCGTGGATTTGCGTAAACGTATTCGCCTCGCCGTCGCATATCGCGGCGGATATAAAATCGAGGTCGCAACCCGCAAGCCCGAGCTTTTGCATAGCGCCGAATCTGTCTCTCTCGGCTTTTGAGACGGAGGCGGTCACGTACATAAACTGCTTCGCGCGCGTGAGCGCCACGTAGAATAGCCGCATCTCCTCCCGCACCTGTTGCAGTCTGTTGAGCTTTGACACCGCGAGCTTAGAAAGCGTATCGAACTTGTGCTTGTTTTCAAAATCGAAGTATCTCAAACCTATGTAGCCGTTGCCGAGCGCGGACATATCCGAAGCCGTGTCGAAGTTGAAATCGCAAGCGCAGTCGGATACGAACGCGACTGGGATTTCCAACCCCTTGTAGCCGTGGAAAGTGGATACGTGCACTCTGTCGCCGCCGCCCGACGCGACCGCGCCGTCGCCGCTCTCGCAGTACTCGTCCAAAAACCTGCCGAGCGATTTCGGCTCCTGCCCCGCGACGCCCGCGATAAAGGATTTGAGCCCGTATACGTCCGCCTCGCCTGATTTCATAAGATACGCGTCGTAGCAAAAATCCGATACGATGCCGTTCATAAGTTCGGCTACGTTTTTGAAACTCGCCTTGACGCGATAGCCGTCTACTGCTTCGAGGATTTTTTTCAGCTTGGCGGCAAGCGGATTATCGAGCGTCGCATACTCCTTGACCTTGTCGTAAAAACATTCGCCGTTTAGGGACGCGACCTCGGCGAGTTCCTCCTCCCCGCATCCGCCGAAATAGGACAGCAAAAAGCCCGCGAGCGGAATGTCCTGCCGCGGATTGTCGAGGACGCGCAACATACAGATAATCTCCCTTTCGGGGCGCGAGACGGACTTTGAAAACGAGCCGTCCTCGACGGGAATTCCCTCCGCTTTTAACTGTTCGATTATGAGCCGCGCGCCGCGCGTTCTGCTTCTGAACAGGACGGCAATATCGCCGTAGCGCATCTCTCTACCCTCGACGAGCGCGTGCCCGACAAGAGATTTTATCTCCTTTGCGATGAATTTGCCCTCGAACTGCGACGCCTTTATATCTTTATCGTCCTGCCCGTGCCCAGCAATATCGTAAAGCCCGTCGGCGATTTTCGTCTCCGCCTTTTTTTCCGTGAAAAGATGTATTTGCACTCCGCCGTCGTCGGGAGCGTCTTTCAAATCGAACGCGCCGTCGCTTTTGTAATCCACCTGCGCGGCGCTCTTTGTCATGACCGAGCCGAACACGCCGTTGACAAAGGACAGTATCGCGCGCGAACTTCTGAAATTTTTGTTGAACGATATTGCCACGCCCTCGCCGTTTTCGTACTTGGCTTTGCGCGACAGAAATATCGCAGGGTCGGCAAGGCGAAATCCGTAGATACTCTGCTTTACGTCGCCGACCATAAAACATTCCCCTCGCACGAGGTGTTCGATGATAGCCTCCTGCGTGGGATTGACGTCCTGATACTCGTCCACAAACACGGCTTCGTACACGTCGCCGAGCGAGGGATATTCGTCGAGTAAGCGCCCCGCGTAGCGCTGTAAATCCTCAAAGGATAGGACGTTGCCCTCGGCTTTGAGTTTTATAAGTTCCTCATCGAACCTCTCGGTTATCTCGACGATTTTATCTATATAAGCCTTGTTTTGAGGGTGCGCGCGTCTGAACGAGTCGAACTGCAAGCGGATTTCGGCAAGCTCTTTGACAACTTTCGCAATCTCGTCGATATAGAATTTCGTCACGTCGGATATGCGCTTTTCCTCCTCGCCGAGCTTGCGCGAGCGCGTGCCGAGATTGGGTTTTTCAAAATCGGCGGCAAGCGTACACATATCCCAAAAGGAGTTCGCGCCGAGCTCCTGCTTGCAAAGCGCAATCTCTATTTGGACGGCTTCCTTGTACTTTTCAAGCGAAGTAGTTTCGATGAGCTCGCTGTTTAGGACGAGCTTATTCAGCGCGTTTTCGAAAAACGATTTGTAATACTCCTTTAATCGCACCATAAATTCGCTGTTGTCAAAGTCGTCAAAGCAAGCGGACACCTTTTTCAAAAACTCGCCTTTGTCTGGCTGTATATCTATAATGCCGTGCAATTTGATTATGTTAGTCCTCAGATTGTCCTCGCGCCTTGCCTTAGAAAAGATTTCTGCGATATTGTCGAAAACAGCGTCCTCATCTTTTGAGTAGGTCTCGAACACGTTGTCGAGCGCCTTATTCATATAGACGGAATTCGCCTGCTCGTCAAGCACCTCGAAGGTGGGCGACAAGCCGAGTTTGTCGAAGTTTTCGCGTATCAAAGCGCTGCAAAACGCGTGTATCGTGCAGATATGGCAAAAGGGCAAATCGTCGATTTCCTTGCGCAGACGCTCTTTAAGTTCCCCGCGAGAGGCGCACGCAAGCTCGAATAGCCCGCCGTGCAGACGCTCTTTGAGCTCGTCCGCCGCCGCCGTGTTGTAGACGAGCACGAGCATATCTCTAAGCGACACGCCCTCGCACACCATAAGCAGTATGCGCTTGACCATCGTATGCGTTTTGCCGCTCCCCGCCGCCGCGGAGACGATGACGTGTCCTTTTGCAAGCACCGCGTTTTTTTGGTCGTCGGTGAGCGCGTCAATTTTAAGCGCGTCGCGCATCTCGACGTCTTTTAAATCACTCATTTTCGCTCGCCTCCTTTACGCCGCCCTCTGCGAACGACTGCATATTGACCTTTGAAAGCCTGCGCTCGTTTTTGTCACGATAGGCGCATATCTCTAAAAATCTGCACTTTTTGCAAGCGTCCTTAACCGGCGACGGCTTTATAAAACCGCTTGCAATCTCCATCGCTCCTTTTGCCGCTAAGCGTGTCGCGTAGTCGCCGAGCATATCAAAACTCCTTACGTCGAGGTGGACTTCGGGGTTAAGCTCGCCTTTCGTATTCGCCTTATAAGGTATCACGGATTTTTGAGGGTCGTCCTTTGCCATCTCGTCTATTTGGGACATAATCTCCAAGCTGTCGCTGACCTGTCCTTTAAATTTGTATCTACTCGTGTTCTCGTCCGTGAAGCCCGCGAATATCGGCAAATAAAACACGCCCGACGGCGAAAGTTTTAAGCTCTCCTCGACGGCTTTCATATACACGTACAGCTGTATTTTTTCGCCGTAGTACAGCTCGTCGAGTTTTAGGTCGGCGCTCTTGTACGTCTTGTAGTCCACCACTATAAACTTATCGCCGAAAACGTCCACCCTGTCTATCGTGCCCTTTAATCTGATTTTCTTATCGCCGACGGCGAGCGACATAGGCTGTATTCCGTTCTCGCCGAATTTGGCTTCGAGCAAGGTGGGTTTAAAGGAGGAGCGCAGGTAAATATCGAAGAGATCCTCGCACACTCGCACGCCCTCCTCGCGCACGCGCCTCAACTGACGCGACGTGTCCGCCTTTTCAAGCAAAACGTCAAAATTGTTTTCCTTTATGGCGAGTCTGAAATATTCGTACGCCCTTTGCCTTATATCCCGCTTGGACTTTATAACCCCGTCGCGCACGTCAACGAAAAACTTTTCGAGGACGGAGTGTAGGACGGTGCCGTTTTCAGTGCCCTCGGCGTTGCCGTCTTTGCGCTTTTTTAAGGACAGAATATAATTGAAATAGTGAGAATAAGGACAGGTGAAAAAGGTTTCGAGACGGCTTACGCTTGTGCTTCCTGCAAAATAGGAGTCGTCGCTTAGCACAATCCTCTCGGGAGTATTGAAGATGCAATCCGTCTTTGCCTTGTCGCCGTCGCTCATACACGCGTACGCCGCGCCGTAGGCGGAGTTGTCCTCGATAGGCGCGCGATGCGAAATCGCGTTTTTAAGCACCTCGAAATAACAGCTTTTGGGCGTTGCAAACAGCCTCGCCGCCCTTTGGATTTTATCTTTCCCCGACAGATTTTCAAAGGATATGCGTTCCGCCTCGATGGGTTTTCCATTCGACGACAACATTCCTTTAAGTTCCGATATAACCGTCGAGGGACGGAGCGCCCCCGCGCTTCCCGTCTCGGGATAGCTGATGACCAGCTTTCCGTTGGGCTTTTTCATGAGGTCGCAAAGCGCGTACTTGTCCGTCATAAGTTTTTGGCTCTCATTGGGCGTTATTTCCAGCCCGAGCTTTGAAAACAGCTCCTCGTCCTTTGGCGACACGACCGCGCCTCCGCCCGAAACGCGCGGGAGTTTGTCGTTTGTCGCGCCGAGGATATAGATATCGCCGCTTCCCATAAACCTGCTGTCGCCGTCTCCCACGAACACGCAGTCGAGATAGGTCGGCACGAGCGCGATTTTGAGCGTCTTTATCATCGATTTGAAAATGCTCTCGAACTCGGCAACGTCCGCGTCGTAGTTTAAAACTTCGGCGATTTCCCCAAGCACGTCGTCGAGCTTTTTATCCACCTGCTCGGCGCATTTGACATAGTACGCGCTCAGCCTCGTAAGCGTATCTACGTGCGCGCGCCAAGCGTCCTCTGCGCTTTCCAAAAACGCAAACGAAGCCTTTACGAAATCCGTGACGTTTTTAAGGCTTTTATCGAGATAGGGGCTAAGCGTATTTATAAGAGTTTTTCGCACTCGCTCGGGAATTACGTTTTCGTCGCAATATTCGCAAACAGGCACTTTATCCGCCGATTTAGTATCTATAAAGTGCCGATTGTCATTTTTGCGTTCCTCTTTCAAAGTGAATTCGCCCTCGAATCGCGTGCGGTCGATATTGTATTTCAACACGTAGTTTTCAAACGAAAACACGTCGTCCTCGCCGCCGCCGAGCAAGTAGGCGAAAAGCGGATTTTTGACAAAATCGAGCACCTCTCTGCGCCTCAATCCGCTACGCGCGCAGGCTATCGCGTCAAGGATATATCTGACCTTCGTCTGCTCGGCAAGCAGTTCCTTTTTGTCTATGAAAAAAGGAATTTCATATCTCGCAAACGTCGCTTTGATTTCCGCCTCGTAGTCGGCTACGTCGCTGACAAACACCTCTATCTTGTTATAACGTCCGCCGTTTTGCACTTTGTCAACTATATCCAAAGCGAGCGCAAGCACCTCGTCGTGCCTGTCCTTTGCCGAGCGCAACAGCACTTTCCCGCCGTTTTCGACGGGATTTTCCGATACTCCGTATGAAAACAGTTGTGTAGAGATTGCCTCAATCGGCGGTATAAGTTTTTCGTCGTTGCGCTCGACGGTCACTCTGTCGCGGCAGACGGATTTTAGCTTGTTTATCACCCTGTCGGGATATATGCGGCGGTTTGCGCCGTCGTATCCGCTTACAAGTCCGACCGTAAGCGACAGCGCGTTTTTGGCAAGCCCCGCAACGATTTCGAGCTCCGGCGCGGAAAACTCGTAAATGTCCGTGCAATAAAAGTTTGTGGCGGCGACGCTCTCGGGGTGCTCGTTTATATATTGCGCAAGCGCGTTCAGCCGCGTAGACGAATCGCTGTGCCTGCCGCTAAGCGCGTCGAGATAGCCCTCGTATATCAATATAATGTCCTGCGTCTTTGCTTTGAGCGCGGGAGTCATCTTGCAGAGTTCCTCGCTTAGCATCTCGGTCGAAATGCCGCTGTTGCGTATGGCGGTAAGCGCGGCGTAAAGCTCGCTTGCGAAGCCGTCCGCGAGCGCCACTTTGCCGTAGTACTTGAAATCTTTATATCTGTCGGCGATGACTTTGCCTATGAGCATGACCGAGCCTTCGGGAGTGAGGCACTTCTTTATATCCTTGCCCACGAGCTTATTCGCAAGGCGCGTAAAGGACATTACGTCTATGCCGAACGAGCTTTCAAGCTCCAACGTGGAAATTATCCCCCTTTCGACGGACGCGGTAAACCTGTCGGGAGCTATGACGATATTGCTCTCGCCGAGGTGCTGTTTTAGAGTATTCATCACGCCGCGATACGCCCCGCGGGAAGTATTTGAGGTTATTATCTTCATAAAACAAGTATAACACGGCGGTCGGATTATGTCATAAAAAAGTGATACTAAACTTATTTATATTAAAATATAAATAAGTTTAGTAAATTCCGCGCTAAATTTAAAACTTCAAAATAACGCTTATTTAATTGCGGATTTTTTTTATTATGTTATAATACTTATATTATGAAAAAGATTATATTAACCTTACTTATCGCAGTTATGGTAGCCGTGCTCGGCATAGGCTTGTCCGCTTGCAACAGCGCGACGCCGCAGGGACAGCTGCATGACCTGCTATTCGATTACGAGCACGAAGAATTTGAGTACGACGTAAAAATCTACGACGTAAAAAACTCGACGTACAACTCCGAGCGCGGCACTTATTTCGCGCGGCACGACAAATTTAAAAAGGGCGAGGAAGTTGCGTTCGGCTCGCGTACGCTAAGCAACGTAAGCGAGGGCATTCGCGTTACGGGCGAGTTGATTTACGGAGATACTGTTTACGAGATGGGTTGCTACTATACGCTCACCTCCGGCACAAGCTATATGGTCCCCGCCTACTCGTTTATGACGGTCTCTGAAAACGGCGAGACAACCTACGAGATGCAAGGCACTTACAACGGCGGCACTTTCGAGTGCGAGCGCAAGTTCGGCGACGGCGACCCGCAAACTCAATCCGTCAAAATGTCAGGCACTGTTTGGGACAACAACCAATTTCAACAGATATTGCGCGCATTGCCGAGCTCGACGTTTTCAAGCGGACTGAGCATCTCCTTTAACACCCCGATAGCAAACGCTTACGAGTTCGGAAGCGCAACGCTCACGGCAAGCGGAAGTTCCAAGGTTTTCGTAAAGGATATTCCCTACACGAACGTCGACGACGATTTAAAAGAAAACGGACTCGAATGTTATCAAATATCTCTTTCGCGCTCGACAGAAATCAAAAAGACGATGACGCACACGCTTTACTACGCCGTCAACGACATCAAGTGGAAGATGAAAAACGCGCTTGTAAAAATCGTCGAACCTTTTAAGGACGACAACGGTCAAACCTTTGAAACGCACTACTTGCTTGTCAGCGCAGAAGAGTGGAACGAATAAAATTATAATAAAAATAATCCGCGCAAATTACGCGGATTATTTTTTATGCTTGTCAACTTAGTCTATCGCCGTCGGCTCTATTGCGGGAGCGTCCGCGTCAACGGGTTCGGCGATAATCTCCGCATCCTCGTCGTCATCGGAAATATCCTCGGCAACGGCTTCTTCCTCTTCAAACTCTTCCTCGAATTCCATTCCGAGGTCCTCGTCGTCAGCCGCGTCGGTCGCTACGCCGCCGCCCTCGGACGCGATGAGTTTCAACCTCTTTCTGTTCTTCAAGACGGCAAACATTATCACAAGCTCCAAGCCGAGGAGTATAATGCCCGCCAGCACGCCTATAACAGCATAGTAAACGGTGTTTGTATCCTGCTCGTAAATTGTAAATTCCACAGCCGCAACCAAGTCGTCGAGTTCGGGATACACCGCGGTTGCCAACAGTACGTAGCGTCCTGCCGAAACGGGCACACCCGAGAGTTTTTGCGCGTATGCGCCGTTCAGCGCGTAATCGGCTCTGTCGTAGTAGGAATAGTAGACCGTGCCGAACGCCGCGGTCGCTACGGGAGCATTGGGCGCGCTCCCCACAACCCAGCTTTGAATATTGGGGACTTTTCTCCAAAAATTCACGTTTGTGGAAAACACTTTGAATTCCAAACTGCTTGTGAGCGAAGTATAGTTTGCATTGCCCTCGACGGCGGCTTCGAGCAGGTGCATTCCGGGTTTAGCCTCGTCGAGTTTATTAAGCCCCTCCTTGCTGTCGTACAGCTTTTCGCCCTTAACTCTGTCGCCGTCGGAGTTCGTATCGTATCTGTATATCTTGAACGTCGGCTCGCCCCACTTGGAACTTCCGATAGGAAGCTCCGCATCCTCGCCCTCGACCCAGCGGTGAATGTTGGGAGTTTCAACCCAATAGTTGTCCGACTGCAAAATATGGAACTCCGTATACGTTATCAGCGGCGAATAGTTATAGACCTTTTGACTGCCAACCATGGAATATCCGCTATCGACGACGGCTCTAAGCCAATAGGTTCGATTGCCTTCGAGTTTATCGAGAAGTTCTCGCGCGTCGCCCTGCACCACTCCGTTTACGACGTTCAGATTTTCAAGACCGTATATGACGTAATCGTTGTCAACGTTGCCCGTTTTATCGGTCACGATGCTGAACTTGACGCTTGCGCCGTCCGCGATGAAGTGCGGCGTTGCGGTGATAAGGTTTATGTCGGGGTTATAATCCTCGTATTTCCAAATGACGATATTCGGCGTGTTGTCCCAATAGTTAGTAGCTTCGTCGATGGAAAATTTATATGCGGTAGACTTAATGCCCGTATAATTTTTACTCTCGTCAACCTTGGCAAGCAAATAGTAATCGCCGCGGTTTAAAGCGCCGATTTTCTCGGCGGTAGCTTCGTCCACCACGCCGCCGACGAGCGCTATATCGCTCAACCCGTCAACCATACGATTGCCTTTGCTGTCGTAGCTTATGGAAAACTTGACGTCGCCGCGCATTGCCGCGCCCTCGATGGCGTTTTTGTTTTTGTCGTATTCGCCCCATTCCCAACTCGGAATTCGAGGCGACACAATCCACATATTCTGCTCGGGCGCGATGACAAATTTGACCGTCGCTTTGAGACTGTTGTTTTTATCTATGGTTGCGCCGCTTTCTGCGTCGTGTGCCGTATACTCCCAAACAAAGTTATCGTCTCTCAGCGTAAGTTCTATATCATACGTACCCGCTTCGTCGTATTGCGCCGATTGAAAGGTAAATATTGCCCTTCCTTTAACGTCTTTTGGGACGGTTATCGTAGGTTCAAACGTCTTGTTCGGAGCAAAGTTTCGCTCGACAATCTGCGGCAGAGACACTTTCGCCTTATTGATTGTCCACTTTATCTCATAAGTGTCGCCAAAATCGAATTTCTGCCCTTTATCGTTCGTCCCGTCCCACTTATAGTGCACGTTATCGTTGAGCGTAAAAGTAACGATATGGTCTCCTGCCTCTGTGGCGGTATTTCCCGTCCAAGTATAAAGGCTCATATCGCTTGCAACGCTTTCTGCTTCCTTAGGCGCGACAGACAGCTCTCCGCCCGTATAGGTCATCTCGGTGAGGTTAAGCCCCGGGAGCGGAACGTCTTTATAAACTATCACCTCATACTTATTTTCATATCTGTCGGAAATCAGCGGAAAAGTGGAATAGTTTTTCATCACCGCCATATAGTACACGGTGTACGTGGCCGGCGACGTTATATAGTTCTTCCAATCAGACCAGTTTTTGGCTTGATAACCGTTATTATCCATTATGTTGAGATTGTATTCCAAATGCGGCGCGGCTTCAAAGTACGTGTTTATATTGTCGTCGCTTGTCCAAAACGTATCGTTTTCCATCTCGGACATCTTCATTTTGTACTCAAAGATAAACTCGTCGCCAAATCTGAAAAACTTATTATAATTTGACTTCAATTCGTCTATATTGACAAGTTGAAACGACTTGTCGTTTTGCACTTCGCTTGCGTTTGTAATCGTCAATTCGCCGGGCGCTACGGTAAAGTTATACGTGACGTCAAAGCCCTTGAATTCCGCTTCGGCAGAGTCCAAAATAGTATGCTCCGTTTCGTCCCACCAGTGCGTGTGCGAAGTGAGTTTTATATCTTTGACGTGAATTGTAAGCTCGTAATTGCCCGCGGGAGTATATTGATTTATATAATAACTCCATTGCGAACGGATTACGGTCTCGTCGCGCGGAGTAATCAGCTCGTATTTGCCGTCGTCGTTTATACGCGTCAGCGAAAACGTAACCACGTCGTATTTTTGGTCGCTGCTGCGCGGGTCCCAAACGGATTTAAGATCAATAGCGCGAGACCTGCTTTCCATATTTATTTCTTCCGTAATCTGTTCGTACTCGTCGCCGCTCACCTTCGCACTGACGGAATACGTACTCGGCAAATTCAAATCGCCTCTCAACGCTTCGTCGCCGTGATGAAGCCACGGATATTCGATTGTCTGATATTCGCCGAATTGCCAGGACGGAATAAAATATTCAACCTCGGCTTGCGAGGTTTTGCTCGCTTCGCTGTCAAGGAGTGCGTTGTCGTAATTAGCTACGTACCATATCTTAGTCATCGTAGCGGTTTTGCCGTCCGGCGATATATTGAGAGTTATGCCGCGCTCGTCCAGAGTGTCTCGTGAAAAGTTTTCGTCGTTTTTAAACGTATATTCGCCGATAGCGGTAAATTTCGCCTGCGCCCTGTACGTGCCCTGAGCGGTTGCGATTTGCGTATAAGGAGTCTCCGTTTCGTATTCTACGCTAAACTTTGTCCCCAAATGCGCGCTTTGAATTTCTATTTTGTGTTCGACGCCGTCCCCTCTGAATCTCATAATCGAGGATTTGACGTCAAATGAATTGATAAGCTCCCACTCCGTCCAAGCGGGGTTTGGAGATTCGCTTTTTCTCGTAAACGAATAGTACTCGCTATACGACGAAGCGTCTGAATCGGCTTTATAGCGGTATACGTAAACCCTTCCCGAAAGCAGGTTGGAACTACTTCCCGATACGCTTCCCTCGACGGTCCAGTGCAAAACGTCCGTATTGGAAAGGTCAACCTCGTTGGTTTCCGCAACAGGCTCCGTCTCAGCCGCTCGGGCTATATTCGTAAAATCCGCGTGAGCCAAAGCCGCACCCGTTAAAAGTGTCAGTCCCAACACGATTACTATCGCCAACGATAAAAATTTCCGCTTCCTATTTGACATAATATCTTCAAAGCCGCCGCAAGCCTAAGCCCGCCGCAACACGCCCCTGTTATTTATTTAAGTACACCTAATCGCCGAAAAATAAACGATAATAAACTTTTATAAGTATACAAACTGTATTTTAGCGACAAAAACTGCCGTTGTCAAGGGATTGTATGCGTTCAATGCCTCAAAATTACGTCGCAGTCGCACGCGTACTTGCTATCGTCCGTCAAAATAAGTTCGCCGACGGAATCCGCTACGATTTTGCCCTTGTGCGGATTTTTTACGGAGAGAATATCCCCCTTTATGTCCGCGTCAACCTCAGAGTATTCAAACGAAAAATCGGTATTCTCCATTTCGCAGTTCACAAGTTTCAGCCCTTTGCAGTAGCAAAGCGGTTGCGTGCCGATGATTTTGCAGTTTTCAAGCGTGAGGTTTTCTGAGTACCAAGCAAGGTATTCGCCTTTCACGACGGAGTTTCTTACGGTCACGTTTTTCGTATGCCAAAACGCGTCCTTAGTATCCAAAAAACAGCTATCTATCAGCATATTTTCAACATATTGGAAAGAATATTTCCCCTTAAATTTCACGCGGTCAAGCGTAATATCCGAGGACAGCAAAAACAAATACTCGCTTTCTATATCCACGTCGGCAAGTTTTATGCGTCTGCTTTTCCAGCCGAATTCGGGCGATACTATCTTGCTTGACGCGATGTCTATATCCTCGCATTCGCGCACAGCCTTGATGCCGAGCATATTGCAATTTTTCGCGCTTACGCCTTTCGTATACCAAAGCGCGGCGCGGCACTTGTCCGTCATCGTAACGGAATCGAGTTTTACTCCTTCGTCGTGCCAAAGCGGATAGCGCAAATTCATAAAACACCCGATTAGTTCTACGTTTTTCGCCTCTTTAAGTGCCGATTCGCCGTCCGCCTCGCCGTCGAACGTACAGTTTTTCAAAAGCACGTCGGAAGCGCCGTACAAGTCTCTCTCGTTTGGAAAATTTTGATTAACAATTTCTTTCATCTTACGTCCGCTATTGTATTTTGTTATAATCCTGCGTAAATATTATAACCCCGCATTTGAATTTGCGCAACAAAGAAAACCTACTTCGCCTCACTTTATAGCAAACGCCACCCTGCCATTCCACATTGCTCGTCATTGCGAGGAACGAAGCGGATAGTTACAATCACTCTTTATTAAAACGAATAAAAGCGCAAGTATTTGGTTTCAGACAAGAAAACGGCACTCGTCAAACCGCCCAACGTACTTACCTGTACGTGACGGTGTAGACGAGTGTCGTTGACGAAGTATCAAATCAAATAATCGTGCTTTTTAAACTTGTGTAAGTCTTATTGCACGACCGCCAGTAAGTGCTATCATCTTAACGGCTTCGAGCGTAAAGTCATTTGCTACAATGATGAGTGGTTTAGTTAGACGCTTATCGGCGGTGACGGTGTAACCAGTGCAATCTTCGCTTACAAGACCGAGTTTGCGGAGTTTTTCTAACGTAACGCGGTTGCCGTCTTGGAAGTTTGCGTCTATGTCATCGAGCTTCACCGTTTCGATAACGCTGTCGTCGATGAAGTCTACGTTCTTGGTTTCTATACACTTCTCGGCGATTTCATCGTCGAGGACGTCGCAGTCGTGGACGTGCATGACCTCGCAAAGATTTTGCTTATACAGTTTATTTGTAAGCAGTCTATTATGCTTTAAGGTAAATATAAGCTCCTGTATGCTTCTATCCGTGTAGCGTTTACGCGCTTCCATGTTGAGGTCTTGGAACAAGGCAAGTATCAGTTCTTCTGCGCGGGTCAAAGCGCGGTCTGAACCTACGCGGACGTACAACGGAACGTCTACAAAACGAGGCTTGTCCGATACGTCCTTATGGTGGTAACGTCGAGCGTCGTACTCATATGGTTTGAGTGCAAGCCACAGCTTTATTGAGCGCTTGGCTATGCCGATGACCGCTACAACTTGACCTTGATAGCGTATCTTTTCTACGCGTTTATAAACTCTGTACGTTACGCCTTTTTGCGAGCAGAACAGGTTCTTTATAGCCGCATACCACTCGCGGTTTTTGTCCGAGCTCTCTTTCAAGCGCATACGGAAGTTGGGCGAGGACTTGCGCACTGTGCCGTCCGCTTCTATGATGACGGACTCCACAAAGTTGTCATCGTCGTCCTCATCTAAAATGCTGTCCCATTCTTCTTCGTCGTCGAAGTCGTCGTCATCGAGTTCATCCACGGACATAAACGCCATATCGTCTA
>JAMPEA010000025.1 GCA_023665365.1 Bacillota bacterium | reverse complement strand
ATTAAGATTTTTATCTAAAATTTCATACTTGCAGTTCGTCCCGACTTCGAGGATATTCTGCACCGTTTGCCTTGCTTTTGGCGGAGCGTTATCAAAAGAACGGGCGACTTCGTCATTGAAGAAAAGATTTTTCAAAACCTGCCCGTAGACGAAAGCGCCGTCAAGTTTTTCGGGCACGCGTACAGCCGCTTTAAGCGCAAGGACACTGCCCCAACTCACCCCGAAAAGAAACAGCTTGTTTTGAGGAAACCTTTGCTTGATATAATCGATGAGGTCGCAAGTCATATCGACAAAGTTTTCTATGCGGAAACCGTCGTCCAACTTATAATTGTTTATTCCGCAGCCGAGCTGATCCCAATAGACCATCACAGCCTTGTCCGTCCATTCGGGGAAAAGCCCGCGGCAACCGACCGAAAACGGTACAGGCGAGCCGGGACCGCCGTGGAGCATAATAACCACAGGCAAACTTTTACTTTTGCCCTCTATTAAAATTTTCTGTTCGTAACCGCCGAGCCGCACCGCAGTGACTTCGGAAATTTCACAGCTCTTTATATACTTATTTCGTTTAGACATTGTATTTTGGGCGATGCGTATCGCTATCTCCTTTTAATTGCCGTTTATCGCACTGATTACGCAGTTTTATTTCAAATATTGCGTAAAGAACGCCGCAAGTTTATCAAACGGAATAGCGTCCTTTCCGCCGCCGTCGTATAAATCCGTGTGAACTGCGTCGGGAATAATGAGCAATTCCTTATTAGCGGCATACGGACTGTCTTTTACCATAGCGGCGTAAGCGTCGCGCGAAAAATAGCAGGAGTGCGCCTTTTCGCCGTGCATAATCAAAACCGCGCTGCGTATTTCGTTTGCATATTTGAGTATCGGCTGATTGACAAACGACATACACCCGATGACGTTCCACCCCTCGTTTGAGTTGAGCGAACGCTTATGATAGCCGCGCGCCGTCTTGTAATAGTCGTGATAGTCCTTGACGAAGAACTGAGCGTCGTCGGGAAGAGGGTCAACCACTCCCCCTCCGCGCACATATTCGCCGTTTTTATAATCGGAAATTCTCTGCGCATTAAGCGCCTTTTTCTTTTCGTATCTTGCGCTTTCGGAGTTTTCCGCGTCGAAGTATCCGTTTGCATTGACGCGGGTCATATCGTACATTGTAGATGCGACCGTCGCTTTAACGCGCGTATCGAGCGCCGCCGCGTTGAGCGCGAGACCGCCCCAACCGCATATGCCGATAATGCCGATTTTTTCGGGGTCTACGTTGTCTTGGACAGAAAGGAAATCCACCGCCGCTTGGAAGTCCTCGGTGTTTATGTCGGGCGAAGCCATATATCTCGGCTCTCCGCCGCTTTCGCCCGTAAAGGACGGGTCGAATGCTATTGCGATAAATCCGCGCTCCGCCATAGTTTGAGCGTAAAGCCCCGAGGCTTGCTCCTTAACTGCGCCGAACGGACCGCATACCGCAATAGCCGCAAGTTTGCCGTCGGCGTTCTTCGGCTCGTACATATCCGCGGCAAGCGTTATGCCGTAGCGATTGTGAAAAGTCACTTTCTTATGATTTACCTTTTCGCTTTTTGGGAAAGTCTTATCCCAAGCGGTTTCCAAATTCAACATAAAATACCTCCTATTTATCGGTTTTTTCGTTTAATTCTGATTCGCTTTCTTCGGAATTTTTCCTTTCTGCGTCAGTATTTTCGATATTTTCTTTTATTTTTTTCTTGTCCGCTTTTGCGGCTTTCCTTTCAAGGCGCTTTTGCTTTTTCGCGGCGCGTTTTGAGGCAAGTTTAGGCAACTTGCCCTTCTTCAACAGCGTTTCGACCGTTATAACCGACGCTATCGTGACGATGAGCGCAAACGCAATTATACTGCCTATAACTATGCCTGCAATCTCCAATTTGCTAAGTTGCGCTTTCGAGAGTTTCGGGTTGCTGTAATAGTCGATATAGTCCTCAATCGTATCCAATTTGCTGTGCGCGATGAACGAAATACTCTTGTCCTCGTTAAGCAGATTGAGTATTTCGTTTTCCTTCCAGATATACTCAAATTTATCGACGGGCTTTCCGCTTGCAAACATTCCAGCGTCCCTATCCGACGAGGATTGAAAGGATTTCGCATAGCCGTTATCCCACACTTCGAGGACGGCGTTATAGTAGCGATAGGCTTTGAGCGTCTGCCCGCCGACAGCCATATCCTCTTTGGGGAGCGCGAACCACTGCGCAAGCAGTTCCCCGTCCGCGGACATATCCACTGAAAACTCGACGGAGTAATATTTTTCTTCCGCATTGTAGGTGATTTTCGCGCCGTCTGCGATAATGTCGGCGCAGAACTTCATATTGTTTATCTCGTGTATGTTGTCAAGGCAATGGAGCTCTTTATTGAAATCATCTTCATTATAAAGCACAGGCTTTTTATTATCCGGAATGATGAACGTTGCATATGGAAAGGTATCGACAGTGCAATCGCACTGCGGCTTTCCGCCTTTGACAACGATGTAATAGTAATTGCCGTCGCCCGAGGTGTACGCAACTTTGAGCAAGCCTGCAATATCGCCGATGAAACCCGACAAGCCGTTTGAGGATGTTGCCTGCGTCGCAAGTTGATAGTACCACTTATCTCCGTTTTTAAGGTTGAAGCCGTGCATGATTACGTCGCCCATCGATATGCCCGCGTCACTGCTTTGAAGCATAAGCGAAAGCTCGGTATTTTTGCGGCTGTAATTTGCAATATCGTATAACGCCATAACCGCGGCTTTTTTAGCGTCCTCTGAGGCATTCTGCGCGAGTGCGGCATCGATGACAGCTTTGTCGTCCTGCCCTATTATCGAGGCATAATCGGGACGACTGCCCTTATTTAAAACAAGTTTGTCGCCGCGAGCGCCGTTGCATGCGCAAAGCCCAAGCACACAGGACAGAGTAAGCAATACGGTTAGGAAAATAACAGCAAGTTTCTTTTTCATAAGTCACCGAACGTTCGTACAAGTTGTGTTTAATTAAATCAAGCAACGTACAACGCAATAGATATTATAACATATATCTAACAAATTTCAAATTAAATTTATTTTAACACGCTTTGCGTTTAATATTGTGCACGAAATTTTTAAGGGGTATATGGATAATTATACAATAACCGTCATTGCGAGGAACTAACCCCACAAAATGGCATTTTGCGGGGACCCCGATGACGAAGCAATCCAAAAAAGCCCTCCCATTGAGGGGAGGGTGTCACGCAGTGACGGGTGAGGTGTAAACACCTTATTAAGGGGGTAAGGGCTGTTTTCCGAGTCCGCCCTATACCCCCTTATGAACCCCCTTACCCGAAAACTCCTCATATCCCCCCTGCCCCCTTACTCTTTAAGGGGATATGAGGTAAAATTATACAAAAACTATCATTGCGAGACAGCCGAGCATGCAAGCCGTACAAAGTAAAACCTTATAATTTAGATGATAGGCGCAAAAAAGTAGCGCTCGTAAAAACGCGCTATTGAGATGAGTAACGCGAAAGTGCCGTCTAAATGACAAGCCTAACGTACAAGTCGTACATGACGAATAAAAAATCGTCCCTCGGGGTCCCCGCAAAACGTCAATGTTTTGTGGGGTGATTCGACAAAGTTATTCGCTCAATAGCGCGTTTTTAATCGTCGTCGTGGTTTTGAAGATACTCCTCCACAGCCTTCCGCTTAATCTCCTCAATACGTTCCTCCTCGGTCGGAGCGTCTTTTTCGGGCGCGGGAGTCTTAATGGTGGTTATGAGGCGAATGACAAGGCAGATGAGCATAATGCCGAGGGGTATCGCAAAAAGGAGCGCAAAGCCGGCGCCGTTTTTAAAGATGCCGATAAGCCAGCTGACGAACACGGTCTTTTTGACCATAACGGCGTTGATTGCGCTAAGTCGCACGGGCTCATCAATTTTTGCGCCCGCCTTGTCGCCCTTTGTCAAGACGACGTAATCGTTTAAATCCTCGTCGAAATGCACGCCCTCGACTATGCGGTGAGTGACCTCTCTGCCCTTCATCGCGCCGCTTTCGGCGGTATAGGTAATGACCGCGCCCTCGACGAAAAGGTCGGTATCTTTTTCGGAGACGATTTTGCTTAAAATCACATCTTGGGGGTTAATACTCGGAGTCATGGAATCGGTCACGATATAATAAAAGCGGTGATTGAAAAGCGAGGGCGTTTTGCCCTGCCCGACCTGCACCATTATAACGATAAAAATGATGAAAACTACGGCGAAAATGACGGATAACGCCGCGCTTATCACGCCGCCGACTATCTTTTTCCAACTTTTTTTTGAGTTTTTATCGAGGCTTTCGTTAGCTTTTCGGCTTTCTTTTTCCATTTTGTTTAGCTTGTTTTTTGCGCTCTTTTTGCATCTTTCTGACTTCGCGGATTCTATCGTTGATAACCCTGTCAATATCGTCGCTATTGCCGTAGTCGTACGCGATTTCCGCGAGTTTTTGGATATTTTTCAAGCTGTCGCTTTCGAGGCTCAGCTTAAAATGTTCCTCTATCATACGCAACACGTTTGTCTCTTTCTGCTCCTTGTCGGCAATCTCTTGGATTTTCGCCTTGCCCTGTTCCTTAATAGCGGCGAGATTTTTGCTTATGCCGAGTCTTACGACGGTGCGGCGCTCGTTCTCCCAGAACTTTGCGCTTTCCTCGCGCATATTGGCAAGGGTTTGCTTTTTCTTTTCTTCCATACTTTGCGCGGATTGCATCTTAGCAGTAGCAATGCTAAGCAAAGCGTCGCGCGCCTTTTGAGCGGTCTGTTTTTTGATTTCCAACTGAGCTTCTTCGTCCATCTGACGGCGGCGCTCTTCTTCAAGCTCGGCTTCCTCTTTTTTGAATGAGGATATTGCCGCGTCGTAATCGGCTTGCGCCGCATTCAGCTCCGCCTGCGCCTTGTCGTGCTCGGCTTGCACTATTGCCATTTTGGCGTCCGCTTCTCTTTGGAATTCCTCTTCGAGCGCCCTGCTTCTATGTTCTATTTCTTCAAGTTCCTTTCTCTTGGCGGCAAGTTGCGCCTCGATTTCAGCCTGCTTACGTCTAAGTTCGGCTTCTTCCTCTTCAAGACGCTTAGCCTCGGCGATGCGCTCCTCTTCTTGCCTTTTAAGTTCCAAACGCTTGCGCGCTCTGTCCGCGCGCAGACGGCGTTCCAAATCCTTTTTCTCGCGCAAGGCAAGCAGTTTCGCCTGCTTTTCCTCTTCGAGCTGTTTTTCGATGAGCTGTTGACGCATAACGCTATCTTCTTTGAGCTTATTTATGCGATATTGGCGTATAACGCGGTCGAGCGCTCCGTTGATTTTGTTTATTTGCGGAATGGTGAGCGTCTTTTCTGTGGGGATTTTCTTGTAAATCGTGCGGATTTGCTCGATGTCGAGCTTTAACTGCGGGAAGTCGTCGGGCACGTAGTCGTCGATATTTTTGGTGACGTACTCGTCGGCGATGACCTTTTCTTTTTTCTGCGCGCTTTCCAAGCTCTCGCTCGTCTCGTGGGTGGAAGCGATGGACTGCATCAAAATGGTGTTGAGATACACGATTGCGCGGAACTTATCCGCCATAATCGGGTTCATTTCCACCGTTTCGGTGCTCGTCTCGATTTTATACTCCATCTTTTCGCTTGTTTCGATATACTGCCACAGCACGAGCGCCTTTTTGAAGTTGGGGTCTTTAAGAATGACGTTTGTACGTTGAATAGGCGGACGCACGAGCGCGCACGAGCGCATTTCTCTTGCGAACGGACTGCTTAAAAAGTCGTTTATAATGGACTTAATGCGGTTTATTCTGTCGAGGTCGGACACGCCGCCGCCCGAGCGCTTGACTACTGCGTCGAACGGAAAATTCGCGTTGCCGCTCATCTTGTAGCGGACTTTGTTTTTGTTTACGGCGAACTCGCTGTCTACTTCGACGCCTAACTCGCCACTCTGCATGAGCGCGCCTTTGATGGCGTTGCTTCTTATCTCGATGAAGTCCTTGATTTTCAATAATAAAGTATAGATAAAGCGGTTTTCGTAAATCTCGAAGCTCTCTTCCTTTGAGGTATTGAGTATTTTCGACGGAATAACCATTCCGTCCTTCGTGACCGACGAAATCAAATTGGTGTGTTGGCTAAGGTGCTTGACTGACTCGACCGAAATACTGCGCGCCAAAGAAATATCGACGATATCTTCCTCGATAACGATGAATTTACGCGGGTTTCTGACTATGGTATCGAGCGCGACGATACAGTCCTCCAAGGTATCGATCCACTCGGTGGAATAGTTCTTTTTAGTATAAACCTGCGAGATTTTATAGTCGTTTTTACCCCCGTCGATGCTCTCGACGTATTTGGGATACAGTTCACCCTGTTTCAATAAGGTGACTATCTGATAGACTATATCGTCGTAAATCTTAGTGCCTGCCATTTTTCACCTTATTTATCAGAACAGTTTTTTGAGTCTGTTGAGGTACTCTTTGCACTCCGTCATATTTTCCTCGCCGAAATGGTCGTTGAGGTATTGGATATAGTCGTCCACCTCGTCGCGGATATAGGCGAGGTTGAGCGATTCGAACTTACGCAAAATCTTATTGCACAGCACGTAGTCGAGACCGTCGATTTCCGTTCCGCCGCAGGCGACGTACACGGGCACGAACTCTCTTAACTGCTTGACGATACGGTTACCGAACGCGAGGCGGAAGTGTTCGATAACGTAGTCGTCCATTTCCTCGAATTTTTTCAAATTTTCCTCGCTGACCTTATGCTCTTCCTGCGCCTTTTTGAACAGCGATTCGAGATAAGTATAGTCTATCGGCAAGCCCTCGGTGAGAGGCGCGTCGAAGGGCGCGGCTTTGGAGTTTATGTTTATCGGCATACCGCGGTCGTAAACCTTATCGGATATTGCAAAGGTGGAGTCGTCGTTGTTAGCGGTGCCGACGTACCACATATTTTGAGGGAGCGCGAAACGCCCCTTGACGACGTGTTTGGGGTCGCTTGGCCAGCCGCTCGGCACGAGGTCGACAACCCACTGGTCGCGCGAGGGCATTTCCAAGATGGACAGCATTTCTGCAAAGTAATACTCCACACGCGCGATGTTCATTTCGTCGAGGACGGTTATATAGACGTTTTTATTGTAGGTTGCGTCGTACATAGCTTTTAAGACCTCGGTTTCGTTGAAGCGCTTGGTGAACTCGTTGAAGTATCCGAAAAGCTCCGTTCTGTCGCGCCAAGACGGCTGGACGGAAGCGATAGTCGTATCGTTTTTGAGGAAGTGACCGAGGCACTCCGGCAAGGACGTTTTACCTGTACCCGAAATACCTTGCAGGATAATCAAGCGCGTAGTTGCGAGAGAGGCAAAGAAAAGACGAATGATTTTCGGCTCGTAATAGAGTTTACGCCAAGGACGGTCGGGGTTATTGGCGGCGTAGTTTCTGAACCTATCGCAAATCTGCTCCAAGGTATAGTCGTAGCACTCGAATTTTTGCTCCTCGAAATCGGGCGCGTTGTACTTGTTATCGACTTCGGTGAGCTTGTAGAAGCGGCTTTCGCCCTCTTTTTTCTCGCTGGAAGTATCCTCGCCCTCTTCGCCCTCGATGACGTCGTAGCCTTGATAGGCGACTTTAAGCCCTAAAATTCTGTCCTTTTCCTTGGTGGTTTTGATGAGTTCCTTTTTGAGGGTATTGATTTCGTCCACGAGGTCCTGATTGAGCACCTTATCGCCGAAGATTTTCTTAAACAGGCGTTTGGACCAGAAGATGACCTGCCACACAATCACGCAGAACACCGCGATAACGAGGATAAAGCAGAAGATTGCGCCGACCAGCTCGCCGGTTGACAGAGAGTCTTTATAGGCGTTAAAGACGTTTATATACTCGGGGATATTGAACATTTGATACAATGCGCCGATAATGCCGCCCGAGTTGCCTATCGACGGCGTAGAGAAGAATAGCCCGAGTATTCCCCCGAAGAAGATTTTTATAAAATCCAGAAAAAAGTTGCCGAATGTCATTTTTCCACCCCTTTATTTATCCTGCGTAGTCGCCGACGAATTTCAGCGAACTGAGCATAGCGGTTTTTTCCGCCTTGTCGTTATCTAAGTTTACGCCGCTATACCAAGCGACCAATCTCATTTTTTTTGTTCCGCCTTTGGGGATATTGAAGGTAATTTCCCCACTTTTGGAGATGATTTTCGCGGAGTTTTGGCTATCGACGGGCGCGCCGGAGGTTATCTCGCCGTAGTAGAGATTTTCCCCGCCGCCCATGATGCCTACAAGCAAGTCGTCCGCGAACAGCGCAACGAGGAGCGCGTCGGCGTTTTCGCCGTCTATCTCATACTTGACGGTTATCTTTTGACCGAAGTCGGCGTTTTTGTTGATGAGGTAAAACTCCTGCTCGCCGTCCGCAGACTTGCAATTTGTCGGGACTTCCGAGCGGATTACGCCCGCGTAGAGGAAGCGCTCGCTGTCGGCGTCGTAAGCCTGCACGGAAGAATGGAAGTTGCTCACCGTCGTCTGCCCGTCGATTATGGCGATAAACGACTCGTAGCTCTGCCCTATTTGCGGCAGATTTTTGGGAATCATCGGGCGCATATCGGTATTTGGGGCGAAGTCGATTTCATAGCTATCCGTCGCGTCCTGCGTCCAAGCGATAGCGAGGTCGCCGCCCTCTGCGTCGTTAGCCGAAGCCGTAAAGGAAATAACCGATACGTTGACTGCGTTACTCGCCGAAAACCAAGCGAAAGTTGCCGTAGACAGCGCCACGAGCAAGAGTAAAATAGTCAATATCGACGTAAAAAACATCCTTTTTTTCATATCGTCAGTCTAATCCCCCTACCACGGTTATTGAATGGCTTCGCCGAACGTCAGCGAAAAGCTGGTATCTTTACTGCCGTGCTCGTTTTTCATATCCACGCCGTCGAGCCACACGGCGAGCCTTATGCAGACCGAGCCGTTGCTCGGCACGGTGAACGTAATCGAACCCGTAGTTTTGTACGCGTTTTGCATAGTGGGCTTATCCGCGACCGCCTCGCCCAATCTGATACTGCCGTAGTGGATAGTGCCCGAGCCGGACATAATGCCCAATAAAACGGCGTCCTCCTCGCGCTCGCCGACAAACATAGCGATATGGAGTTTATCTGCAAGCTCGCCTACAATCGTATATTCCGCCTTAACGCCGATGCTGTTTTGCGGGTCTATATTATTGATATAAAAGTACTTTTGATTGTCAATAGCAAGTAAAAGAGGGGTCGTCGCAGTGCCGTCGAGCTTGGCGACCAACTGCCCCAAGTCGTTGAGCCCCTCGTACGTCTTTTGGAACTGCATAAACTGTCCGAACTTAGTCGTCCCAATAACGCCGTCCGCCGTGGGTATCATAGGGCTTATATCGCCTGTTTTGTCAAAGGTGATTTCCGTATCGGTGGCGGTCTTGGTTTTGCCGATTGTGAGGAAGCCGCCAACGTCGGACGACGAGGATTTAAAGGTGATTATGCCCGAGCCGACAACGTTGTTTGCGCTGTACCAAGCGAACGTCGCGGTTGAGAGAACGGCTAAAAGCAGGACTAACATAAGCCCCAAAAACGCAATTCTGCGCATATATGAAGTTTTCCTTGCCGTCGGTCTCTCCATATCCCTCCTATCAGTTACACGCGAAGCTGAGCGACAGTTGTATCTGCCCGTCCACAATTTTATCCACGCAGTCGCTGTCCCAGCCCTCGAACCAAATGATTATCGAGTATTTCACTTTTTCGCCCGCGGCGATAGTAAGCCCGTCGTTGTAGACGGCGTATTCGTCGCTGTAAAAGAACTCCGTCATCCAAGTATCGCCGTCCTCGACGGTCTGAATGGAATATTCGCCCTCGTCGTTTTGTACGAGTTGTCTTTCCTTATAGCCCGAAGCGAGCGGCACGACCTCCTCTTTTTGGAGCTCGCCGTCGCTATCCACTCTTATTTTGTCCTCGCCGTCGAGATAATAGAAGCCCTCGTCGTCGGATAGAATTCTGCGTCCCTCTGCGTCGAGTTTGATATAATTGCCGTCTTTATCCGTCTTTGGCGAGGCGTAAACTATAATCTCGTCGTTGCGGATAAGCATAACGCGTAGCGCCGTTTGCGCGCCCTTGGTTGCAATATCGAAGCTGACGCGTTCGCCGTAAATCTTATCCTCGTTGGTGATATTTTTCATATAGAACGTGCCTGCGATAAAGAAGTCGTCCACGTTTGTGATACTGCCCTCGCCGCTGACGATTTCGACGAGTCTATCCTCGATAGGCATGGAGTTTACGATATTCTTCCCGCTTGCAAACGTGGTATTGGTCATCTTGTCCGGACCTACGATTTCGATCATTTCACTGCCGGGGACCATACTGCTGTGCGGAGAAAGGCTCAAAATCTTTCCGCCGGAAGACTCTATAAAAATTTTGAAATTGTTGATTTGAACAGTCGAATAAAACAAATACACGCCGCCCGCGAGCAACAGTAAAATGAGCAAGATAATACCGACAATGGTAATCGCCTTTCTGTGCCTCGTAGCCGCACGCGCTTTTTTATTTTTGACGACGTAGCCGTAATCGCTCTGCTTGGAAGCGGCGGGCTTATGCTGTCCGCTCTCCTCGCTTGCGGGAGTATCCTGCTCCGCTACGTCATTCTTTTTCTTTTTCGACATAATTTGTCCCCCAACAAATCGTCACGTATTAGTAGTCGCTCGGACGGGTTTCGCCGTCGTTGCCGTCGGCTTGGTTATCCTCTGCGCTGTCCTCTTTATCTTCGACGGCGTAATCTATTTGCTTATCTCCGCCGTCCTCTATATATTCAATATCCGTTTCGGATTTCTCCTCATCGGATTTTTTATCTTCGATATTATCTTCGCCTTGCTTGTTTTCGGAGCTACGCTGGCTTGCGAGATACTCCTCGATGGCTTTGCGCTTGATTTCCTCCTCGTCGAGTGCGCCGCCGTTCTTTTCGACAGCCTTTTCCATCTTCCACTGGATAATCATGCGCACAAACAGTATCAAGTTCCAGATAAACAACAGCGCGAGCGGCAAGATGATGACAAGCAAAAAGTGCGTCGGCTGTTGTAGCCACTTTATCGAATTGCCTACGCCCTTCAAGTGCGATTTGTACACCGCAAGCACGTTGTAGGGATTGACGGTTTCGTTGCTACCCTCGGGATTTGCGTCGCCGTGGGTGATATAGGTAAGCGCATTTCCGTCCGCGTCCTTAACGACCTCGATAATCCTGTGGGTGATGAGTATATCGTATCCGCCCTCACTGCCTTTAAAGGTGATTATCTGCCCCTCTTTGAGCTGTAAGACGTTTTTTGGATTGCCCGCAATCACGAGGTCTCCCTCTTTAAAGCTGTCCTTTTGATCGCCGTCCATTGAGCCCGAAAGCACCGGCAACAGTTTGACAGGTCCTTTTGCGACTGTCGCGGAGGTCGGATTTGGGTTTGATATGATTATAATCGACGCGACGATTGCAATCAAAACAATGACAACCTCTAAGCACGTCACGACTATATCTATGATTTTCTTTTGTTTTGGCTCTAACTTCTTCATTTTGCTCCTTGCCGTCACGCTGTCACCAAGCTGTGAGCTATATATAACCACGGCATTTGCCGATAGCTTTCGATTTAGGCGGGCTGTGCTTGGGTCGCTCAGCCGTATGGATATTGGGGCGCGCACAGTACACGCATACGCGCGAAAAAAATAATATGCAAAACAATTCGCCCCTGCCGACTTACGCCGACGTATGATTGCAGAATTGCTTATTCCCAACCTCTACGCAGAGCGCGTAGAGGTTGGATTAAGTAGTTTAGATAGTCAATTTTGTAAACTTTTTGCTATTATTCTGCGTCAGGAGTAGCTGCCGAGAACGAAATCGAGAAGTCAGCGCCGCCGTTTGCAAGAACGTTGTCCAAGTTTGCACCCTCGAACCAAGACACAACCATGATTTGAGCGGATTGCTTAGAACCCAACGAAGCGATAATCTCCGCATTTGTATTTGCCAATGCCGTAATCGATGCGGTGGGATCAGCCTCGACTTCTCCGACTGCCGCAGTACCGATTGTAATGTTGGAAACGTTGATTGTTCCGTTGCCCCAAGTTCCGACATAAGTCAAATTAGCGGCATCGCCAACCTTTGCAAAGATAGCGACTCTCAACAGATTGTTGGTCACTGCTTCATAGTAAGTTTTGCTTGCGTCAAGAGCAGTATCCTCTGTCAAAGCAAATGCGCTTCCGTCTTTCTCATAGTATGTTGCAATATCAGCTACGTCAGGGGTTGCAACAGGCTTATAGTAACTGCCAATCGTTATCGTAGCCTCAATCTTTGCCGCACTACCACCGATATTGCTTATATACATATAATTTTCAGTACCTGTGCCGCCGGTAATCCCAGTGATCTGAGAGGGCGTGCCCTTTGCAGGAGCGGTTGCATAAGTTGTGTTAGTTCCACTGGTTGCAACAGTATACGTCACGAAATTATTAAGAAATTCGGTGTATGTAGTCGACGTGGTCGGAGCGGCAGATGCGTTATATTGCATAGGCTGAATATCTCCGTCCATTGTCAAAGAAAGCGACGTGTTGTTAGCATCTGCGTTTGTGGTCGGCTTATTGTCCAAAACCAAGTTTGCGCTTGATGCCGAGGCAGAAGTAATCCACGTCTTCGTGATTTCTACATTGCTCTGCGCGGTGTACCATGCAAAGGTTGCAGTGGACAGCGCCGCGATAAGCAGGATAACCATAACAACGGTTGTGATGACCATTGATTTTTTCATTGTTTTTTTGTTTTTGCTCATAATTCTCTCCTTTTTGAATTATAATTTGTTTTTTTGTTTTATTTTACGGTCTGCGGGAGTGGTTGTTGTCTCTAATGCTGTCGGCGTAAACTATCGGGTGTCGGGCGTTTGCTCCTTATGGAAAAGTCGCAAACAACGTATTAGTGCCTTGTCAGCCCTGTCGTTTACGCTATTGACCATCTTAAAAATCCCGTAGTCCGTTTTTATCATAATCTCCCCGAATTCGATAATCTAATCGGTTATTTATTTTGCTAACGGAAGCCTTTTGGCGTCCTTTATCGCGTTGTGTATAATTCTTACGGGGCTACCCACAAGGTCGCCCTCGATATTTTCCACGCCATGAGACAGAAGATATTTTGCCTCTTTGACGGAGTTCACATATATTGCGGCAGTCTTTATGCCCTGCACCTTGGCGTAGCCGAGCACCATATCGAGGTGCGCGGTCTTTTTTTCGTCCTCTTCCTTATAATAGCGAGCGTCGAAGCGCAGGTAGTCGATATTATATTCGGTCAGCACTCTGAGCCCTGCGTTCTCCGTGTTGTCAATCATAATTTTGATGTCGTTTTCGGCGAGGTGTCTTATGCCTGCCAGCCCCCTGTCGCCGAGCGCTTCGAGCAAGGCGCAGTCGAAAGCCAAAACGAGATTGCCGTTTTCCGTCTTAGCGTTCTTGATTAGGCGTTTTAGCACGTCGTCCTTGATGAGTAGCCTCGCCGACGCTTGCGTGACGAATATCGTATTCGGATTTTCGTCGCAGTCGCTCGCCGCCTGTTTGATGCTAAGCAGGTTGAGGGTTTCTATCCTCTCGCTGCCCTCGGCGACCGCGAAAAACTGTTGCGGAAGCATCTTGCCGAGGAACTTGTCGTTGAGCACCTGTTGCAGAGTAACGTATGCAATGTTGTTCTCATTTGTGCGGGCGGCGTTGTAGAAATATACAATCGGTTCGGTCAACGCAACCGCGCCTTTTATGGTGGTAGCCTGTTGTCTGAGGGCGTCGAGTTTTTCCTTGCCCTCCTTGTCCTCGACGTCGAAGTCGTCGCCCATGAGCTCGGCGATGATGTCCTTAGTGAGTTCGCCCTCGATGGGCTCGTACTCCCTGCCGTTAAACGCGTCCTCCTCGGGCGGGATTTCCTCGTATCCTGCGAGCACAGCTTCGGGATTGAAAGGGTATCTCTCTGCGTAGGCGGTGGGAACGTAGTAGTCTTTTTTGACGAGCCCGCGCTTTTCGACCTCTGATTTCAGTATATCTAACGCGGTCTTTATGGATTTTGCGTCCTTTTCGCGTTTGACCTCGGCGGAGGCGTCAGCGGTGGTGATTTCGAGCACGCCGTCGCCTACCCCAAAGATGAAAAACCATTCGCTTCCGATATAAAACCTTTCCTGCTTGCCGACGTAGCGTCTTTTGACGTCGGCGTAGGACAACAGCTCGTTTTTGAGCTTGCCGTAGGCGAGCTTGACGGAGTTGGGAGCGAGGCGGAGGCGGTTTTCAAAGACGTTGCGCAGGATTTCCCTGCCGTACGCGTCGTAAACGCCGCTCACGCCGATTTCGTCGGCTTCCTCCTCAGTATCGTTCACGTTGTACTCGGTTTTATCTTCTTCCGCTTCTGTAATAGCTTCGCCCGCTTCGTGGGCTTCCTCTGTTGACGGGTCTATAATAGCATCGTCGTGGACTTCTTCTGTCGGTTCTGCAATAGCTTCGTTGATAGCTTCTTCCGACGGTTCTATGGCGGGCGCTTCGGCGCTGTCAACGTCGGTGACGCAGACGATGACTTCGGGAATGTCCGTCGCGTCTGCATCGGCTACGTTAGCCTCAACGGGTGGTTGCGCGGTATCGGGCGAGTCGCCGACGGTGACTTGGGCGGGGTGAGCCGCTTGTGCGCTGTCCTGCGCGCTATTGAGATCAAATCCGTCGGTAGTCATAATTTTTCCCTTTTTAATTGCTATATGTTTACTATAATCTATTTTTGATTATTCGTAAAGCCCCAATTTTGGATTTGCCGCGTTTGTATCGTAGATACAAAATATTTTTTATCAGTCGGCGGAGTCGTCCTTTGGGATTGCGGCTTTGATGACGACTTGGATTTTCTGCGCGTCGCGGATATAGGGCGAACAGAGGTCGTCAACCTGTCTGAGATACATAGTCACGTCGAGGGAAATATCCGCGCTTCCGTCGAGGTTTAGGACGGTTTTGGAGGGGTTTTGCCACCAGTCGTCCACGCCGATATTGACCGCATTAGATGCAGGGTTTTCGCCGTTTTGAGCGTCGAGGTAGACCCAAGATAGGTCGATTGCGACGCACATATCGTACTGCAAGCTGAGCTTCTCTTTCGAGCCGTCCTCAAAGACCATATAGACGTCGCAGGACAAGTCGATTTGAGCGTTTGCAGACGACGCGTCGCTTTGGTTGAGGTAGTGCAAAAAGCCATGCCTTTGCACGACTGTTGCGGCTTCGACGACGTTGCCGCCGACGTTGAGCACGTCGAAGTCGGTGACGTTGTTATTGATAGCGCCGGCAGAGGCGACGGCGGGCTTGATAGCTTCCAAGGGATACTCGTTCTCGTCGAAGTAGATGACGAGATAGCCGTCGGCTTCGATTTCGAGCTGATTATCCGCGCCAGCGCTGCTTGTATACCAAGCGAAGCCGACGCCGACCGCCGCGACAATCAAGGCGACGGCGAGGCAAGCAGTGAGGATAATCAAGGATTTCTTTTTCATGCGGCATCACCTCCGCTTTCGCCGCTGATGGCGGGATTTGCGGCGACGCCCACCTCGAACTTGCAGGTGAACACCGCCCTCATGTATTCGTAACCGCTGAACTCGAAAGCGGAGACGTTGTCATAATCCGAACTGAGCCAATGAGCATAGCTCATTTCATCGAGGAAAACGAGCTTGAACACGAGGTCGACCGAGGCGGACGACGGCACGGCGTAGTAGAGAGTTTCGCCGTCCTGCTCGCGGGAGAGGAAGCCGTTTTCGTCGGGAGCGAACACGTCGCCGTTGATTTCGACGCGCCAAGTAAATCGGTTGAGGATATTTGGGTCGGCGTTTTCGCCCTCGGAGGATACTGTAACGCCGTCGGCGCGGGCAATCTCGACAGAGAGCAGCCTTGCGGTCATAGAGGAGTCGCTTCCGAGCGGGCTAAACGTGACGGTCAGCTTTTTTTCGACGACGTAGGGCGCGTCCGCGCCGTTGAGGTCGGGGTTGTCGGGATAGTCGCCGTCGAAGCCCTGCCCCGTCTGCCCCATATAAGAGGGATGAGGCACGTCCTCCTCGCTGTCGATGACGGTGAACGCGCCGTTTGAAGCGGTGACGGTGGTCGGCGTGACGGACACGTGTGTTTGCGAAACAAACCACGCGTAAGCGGTTGCGGTCAGCGCAATGGCAATCGCAACGACAAGAATTTGGATTGAAATGAAAATAGCTTTCTTTTTCACGCCTACTATACCATTATATTTTTAGTCTAACATAACCGCAAACGAAAAACAAGATGAAATTTTGTACAAAGTGTCAAAAATTTTTGGTTTAAGCGGATTTCGACTATCTAAACGGGCGGAATTGCAAAAAAAAGACAAAATTCGACAAATTTCGCAGAGCTTCCAAAAAATGGGTATTGACAGGCACGCGTGTATATAATAATATATAAATAGTCTAATTCTGCGCGAGCATTCACCCCACAAAACAGGGACGTTTTGCGGGGACCCCGAGAATAAACCCCATCAAACACGGAGGTTTGACGGGGACCCCGAGAATATCACTTGGTGAACGGGCATGAAATGGTTTGCGTAATGGACATAAAGGGGAAATGGGCAAAATGAGAAAGACGCTATTTGTTAGGTCAAACGTCAAACGGATTTTAATTTTCGCGGCGGTCGTCGCAATTCTGCTTTCAGTGATAATATTCGGCGCGATATCGTCGTTGAGCGACGTTGCGTATGCCGATGAGGGAGAAATGCTTGCAAACGGTAGCGAAGGCTATATGCACTACGCCGAGGACGTCACCGCATTGGAGCTTAAAGACAGCGACATTACATACGACTCATCGGCGAAGAGCTTTTCGTTTAGCATACACAACACCCTTGGCAAGGCCGGTACGGGCATCGCAAAGGACAATATCTCGTTGACTTGGTCGTCGAAAGACCGCGACTATGAGAATAAAGACAAAGATGGCAAAGCAGATGAAGGCTTTTATTACAAAACTGTCGGCAATCAAGAAAAGCCCGACGGCTACGGTTTTTCAGTAGAAAATCATAAAGACTACGGCTCATATAACGAGTTCGGCGCGGTGCT
>JAMPEA010000024.1 GCA_023665365.1 Bacillota bacterium | reverse complement strand
CACTTGGCACTCCCTTCCTCCGCGCCCTGCGCGTCGCGTTCTAAACTTCGTAAAAAATGTACGTCGTTCTCGCTGTCGCCACAATGTGTCCCTGTTGTGTGGCTACTCGCGCACGCAGTGCGCACACCAAGCAAAACAATTTGCGAAACGCAGTCTGAGTTTACAACGATAACTGCGATTGATAGCAAAAATTGTTTTGCGCGGTAGCAAGTAAAAAATCAAGCTATGTCGTCGGGCGTGCATATCTAAATGCGCGCCCTTGACATTTGCTTCGATTTTTTACTTCGTGCCGAAGACTCGGTCCCCCGCATCCCCAAACGCCGTCACAATATACCCGTGCTCGTTGAGCGGCGCGTCGGCGTAGTGCGCGACGAATACCTTAATGTCGGGATGCTGTGTGACTACCCTCTCTATACCCTCGGGCGCGGCGATGAGGCAGAGCAACTTGATATTTTTAAATCCGCGTTGCTTTATCATCTCGATAGCGGCGGCTGCCGACCCGCCCGTGGCGAGCGCGGGGTCTACAACGATACACTGCCCGTCCACGCAATCCATGGGGAGCTTGCAATAGTACTCGTGCGGTTCAAGCGTCTGCTCGTCACGATAAAGCCCGATATGCCCGATTTGCGCGTTTGGGAAAAGCGCGGTCAGTCCGTCTACCATTCCGAGTCCCGCGCGCAGAATAGGCACGATTGCGATTTTGTCGTTGATAACGGGCGACATAAACTTACTCAGCGGAGCTTGAATTTCCACCTCGGTAGTCTGCAAATCGCGGAACGCTTCGTATCCCATAAGCATAGCAATTTCGGATACGATTTCTCTAAACTCTTTCGTCTTTGTAGTTACGTCGCAAAGATGCGTAATCTTATGCGCGATGAGCGGATGATCCATCACCATGACGTTTTTCATAAATTCCTGCATATAAACCTCGTATTTTACGTGTGGCGAGCAATATTGCCCGCCACACATTGCGTTAATTATATAATATTATGTTTACTCCTCGCTGTCAATAGCGACGTCGGACGCGACGTTTTCGACGCTTTCCTCTGCCACTGCGCTTTCGACAGCCTCGGGCTCGACGCTTTCTGCACTCTCGATATTTTCCTCGTGTTCGACGTGCTCGACCGCTTCGACGTTATCTTTGTTTTCGCCGAGCGTAACGGTATTTTCAACCGCGCTGTCGGGCTCTACGTCAAACACCGCAGTTACTTCGTTCTCGGAAGTCTCGGTTGTTTCGCCGCCCTCTGCGCCCTCTGCAAGTTTCTCCTTTTTAGATTTGGCGTGAGTGAAGATATTGATAAGTACGCCGACGATAAGCGCGACGGCAAGCGCAGTAATACGCACTGCGGGCGCTTTAAGGTCGCCCTCCATGCCGTTCGTGCCGAAGTCGAGCGAAATTCCGCCGATTCCGATTACGAGGATAGCCGCAACGGGATAGAGGTTCTTGTGGTCGTTGAGGTCAACCTCGCGGAGCATATTGAGACCGCTGACCGCGATAAATCCGTAAAGAGCAATGCATGCGCCGCCGATTACGCACTTGGGCAACATATTGATGATTGCGACAAACGGCGAGAAGAAGGATATAAGCATACAACCGACAGAAGCTATCAAAATCGTAGAGGTAGAAGCGTTGCCTGTGAGCGCTACGCAACCGATGGACTCGCCGTAGGTGGTGTTTGCGCAACCGCCGAATAACGCGCCGACAGCCGAACCTACGCCGTCGCCGAGAAGCGTGCGGTGGAGACCCGGGTCTGTGAGAACGTCCTTCCCAACGATATTTGAAATGTTCTTGTGGTCGGAGATGTGTTGAGCAAGCTCGACAACCGCAATCGGGATAAACAGCAACGCAATATTGCCGACCGCCGCACCGTCGAGCGCGCGCGGCGTTTTGTCAAGTATGCCCATAAGGAAAGTGAACTTCGGATAATCGAGGAAACTCTGCACGCGAATGGGCTTGAAGCAATCGACAAGGGGCTGGCAATTTACTATACGCAACGTCTGGCAAGCCTCTGAATTGTTAATATAGCCGAAGCCCGTGAAGATGAGTGCGACCAAGAAACCCGCGCCGATACCGATGATAAACGGAATGAGCTTCATCGTCTTTTTGCCCTTGACGGACGCAAACACAATCATAAAGAATGTGAACAAGCCAATGATGACGGCAAGTATATTATAAACGTCATTTCCATTTGCATCTTTAACACCGTTTGCCATCGTCCAACTGCCCGCAGTGCCCGCAAGCGAAAGTCCGATGATTGCAAGGATAGGTCCGATAATGACGGGAGGAAGCAATTTATGTATCCACTTAGAGCCTACAAACTTGATAACCACCGCAATGATGACGTATATCAGCGCCGCAAAGATAACGCCGATGATAAGCCCCCAATATCCGTAGTTTTGTGCCGCCACCGCTTCGAGCGCTCCGAGGAAAGTAAACGAGCTTCCGAGAAACACCGGGCTTTTGAACTTTGTAAAGAGCAAGTACACAATAGTACCTGCGCCTGCTCCGAACAACGCCGCCGCGGGGTCGCAGTCCAGCCCGTAGCTCGACACAAGTATCGGCACGAGCAGAGTTGCCGCCATGATTGCAATAATCTGTTGCAATGCAAAGACGAGGTTTTGTTTAATTGGAGGTCTGTCATTAATGTTGTAGACTAATTCCATAATATTGCTACTCCTTATAAATAGTATCCATAAAAAAACTTGCCCGAGCGCATACGGACAAGAACGGAGTAAAGCAATAGTAATAATGTCGTAAATCTTGTCGATATCCCGTATCGCTCTTAAAGATTTGTTGTGATAATGATAACACCGCCGCGCGAGCCTGTCAAACGTATTGCGACAATTATCGACAAAAGTTTTAATATTTTTTTAATGGATTTTTAATTTGACAACCTAAGCGCGATAAGCGATAATGGATTTATCGACGTTTGGAGATTAAATCAAATGAAAAAGATATTGGTCAGCGCGTGCCTTATGGGATACGACTGCCGCTACAAAGGCGATGGTTGCAAAAACGACAAAGTGATAAAACTATCCGACGAATATATTCTTATCCCCGTATGCCCCGAACAGCTCGGCGGTTTATCCACGCCCCGCCATCCCGCCGAGAGAGTGGGAGACCGCGTGATTGCAAAGGACGGGAGCGACGTCACCGAGCAATACTCGCGCGGTGCGGATTTCGCAGTGGAAATAGCAAAGGCAAACGACGTCGATTATTGTATATTGAAAGCAAACAGCCCGTCCTGCGGAAAAGGCGTTATCTACGACGGGACGTTTAGCGGCGCAAAAATCCAAGGCAACGGAGTCACCGCGGAAAAACTGCTCGCAAACGGCTTTACGGTGATAACGGAAAACGATTTATAAAATTCAAGTTTCAATCATAGGCTTGACTTTTTTATCGCAGGCGAACTTCAAAATAAAAACGGATACGACCGCCGTTGCGACTTCTACTATCGGAAACGTCCACCAAAGATTATTCGTAACGTCATCGGACAGCGTAAACAAATACGCTATCGGAAAGACGAACAGACACAATCGCAAAAAAGAGATTAAAAGAGGGAAAATCGCGTATCTAAACGCCTGTAATACCCCCTGCACTGCCACGCTGAAAGCCATAAACACATAGCCTATACTCGCAATGCGTATCGCCGTCGTCACCGTAGACTTAATCGCTTCGCCGCCCTCGCCGCTCGCCATTGCAAAGAGATTTGCCAGAGGAGTCGCCAAGCTCTCGAAAAGTACAGTGATTACAGCCGCCACTATCACTGCGTCAAGTATGCCGAATTTTATACAACCCTTGACCCTTCGCTTGTTTTGCAAACCGTAATTGAAAGACAGTATCGATATTATTGTATTCGATATGCCGAAAGCCGCAAACAGCGCAAACTGCATTATCTTATAGTATATGCCGAAACTCCCTTGCAACAAGCCCGCGATTTCGGCAGATTTTACAGTGCCGAGTATCTTTGTCATTCCAAGCATCATAACCGAAAGCAGCCCCTGCATTATAGCGGCGGAAATTCCTATTTTATAAATATTTTTGATAGTGCGCCATTGCGGTTTCAATGCTCCGATACTGTTTTTCAGCTCCTTATTTGCAATATAGTGAAAAAGCATAGCGACAACAAGCGATATTATTTGCCCTGCGACAGTCGCCCAAGCCGCGCCGTCTATCCCCATATTGCAGGGATAAATAAAGACGTAATCGAGTATGATATTCGTCACCGCGCCCGATATTTGCGAAACGGTGGAATATAACGTCTTGCCCGTGCTCTGCAAAAATCTTTCGTAAACGGTAAATCCGATTGCTCCGAACGAACAGCAACAGCAAATTTTCAAATAGCGAGCGCCCATTTGCGCGGCTTGCAAATTTTCACCCGCTTGCATAGATATAAATCGCTCGCACCCGAATAGTCCGAATAAAAGAAACACTATATAAATACAAATCCCAAGGAATATGCCGTTGCCTACCGTTCTCGTAGCTCCTGCGCCGTCGTTTTCGCCAAACTGTTTTGAAAGCAATGCATTTATGCCTACGCCCGTACCGACGCCGATGGCAATTATCAATAGCTGTATGGGAAACGCATACGTCAACGCCAGATTGCCCGCAATCCCGCTGTCGCCCATATTTATTACAAACGCCGTATCCACTATGTTATATACGGACTGCAAAATCATAGAGACTATCATAGGCATTCCCATTTTCCAAATGAGCTTGCCCATAGCTACGGTTTCCATTTTATTTTTGCCCTGCTGTTCCACTTTTCTCCTCGCTAAAAAAATAAGTGCGCAAGTCCTCAGTCGGACTTACGCACCTTAAATGCTACTCACTGATAATATTATATCAATACAAAATCAAAAAGGCAAACGTTTAGGCGGATTTTTATTCAGCGGCAGTTATACCTCGCACAAAACTACGCCGTTATCTCCGTCGGTCTCTGCAAACATAACCTCGATTTGCTCATGCATAGACGTGGGAATGTTTTTGCCGACGTAATCGGCGCGTATGGGCAATTCACGATGACCTCTGTCCACAATCACCGCAAGCTGAATGGATTTAGGTCTGCCTACGTGAAGAAGCGCTTCAATCCCCGCCCTCGCCGTTCTGCCCGTAAAGAGAACGTCATCGCAGAGTATGACGTTTTTATTTTGTATATCAAAATCGATTTCGGTGGCATTGACCGAAGTACGCTCGCCATCGCAAGACCTGTCGTCACGATAGTGCGTAATATCTATCGAGCCGATTTTCAGGTCTACGCCCTCGATGCGTTTGATGTTTTCGCCTATGCATTTAGCCATTGGCACACCGCGCGTCTTAATTCCCACAAGCACAACGTCCTCGATGCCTTTGTTCTTTTCGATGATTTCGTGCGACATTCTCGCTATTGCGCGACTGAGAGTAATCTCGTCAAGCAGGGTAACTTTCGTTTTCATAAAGCAAACTCCGTTTATAATTTTATTTTGACATTTTTTGAAATCTTTTACAAAAAATGACGTTTTTTATAATACTTATATCGATTTCAATATCTTTTTCAGCTCGTCCAAGTCGAAATTCGGCACGTATTCTTCCGTTGCGCTTTCAAGCTCCTGACAAAATCCGTTCGTAAGTCCGACTGCAAAAAATGCGTCGGTCGCCTCGTCGTACTCCTCCTGCGACAGTCTGCGACCGAGCGTCTTGTCATTTTCAACGGCGGGAGTCGGAAAATACTGCCCCATAAGGCTTACAAACATATTCTTATCTATCCTTGCAATCTCGTTAAGCACGGCTTTTGTGTTATCGAGTGCGTCGGGCAAAACCAAATGGCGCACTATTACGCCCCTTTTCATCATTCCGTCGCTATCGAATTCGTCTTTCGGGCATTGCCTTTTCATCTCGAATACAGCGGCGCTTGCGACTTCAAAATAGTTTTTCGCATGAGAATATTCCCAAGCGAGCGCGTTGTCGCCGTATTTAAAGTCGGGCAGATATATATCCGCAAGCCCTTCGAGTTTTTCGAGGTTTTTCACGGTTTCATAGCCGCTACTATTCCAAATAATCGGCAAATTTAGAGTAGATTTTGCAATTTTTAATGTGTTTACAAGCTGATTTGTGTAGTTGGACGGCGTTACGAGATTTATGTTGTGCGCGCCTATATCCTGCAAATACAGCATACAGTCTATAAGCTGTTTCTCGCTTATATCAAGTCCCTTTCCGCCGTGCGAAATTTCATAATTCTGACAAAACCTACAACGCAGATTACAGCCTGAAAAGAATATCGTTCCGCTTCCCCTCTCTCCCGATAGGCAAGGTTCTTCATAGTGATGCAATCCTACGCGCGCTACTTTGTACATGAACAAGCTCCGCGGGTTACGCGCCTACGTATTTATCGTATTTCTTCTGCCACTTTGCAACCTTTTTGAAGTCGTAAGCACTCGGGATTTTTTCTGCGCACTTCTGCGCCCTAAGCGCTTTTGTAAGTTGCTTTATAGCCGAACACATAAATATCGGGTGCAGCAGTATAAGCAATACGGACTTGGCGCGGACTTTGAGTTTTCCCCCGCCCTCGGTGCTTACAAACGATAAATCCTCTTTTGAGATAACTCCGCTTCCGAACAGCCAGTCTATGCGTTTTGCTTTTAGCGCAAGCGCCCAACGCTTGATGACGTCGATAAACGCAAAGCCCGCTCCAAGCTCGCGCATATAATTGACGTAAAATTTCCACATTGAGACAGCCGTAAATTCGCTCGGATTTTCCTCGACAACAAAGTCGGCAAACATACTGCCCGCTTTCATTGCGGCTTCGATTCCGCTTCCCATAATCGGCATAGTCATAAACGCGCTGTCGCCTATCGCAACGTATCCGTCGGCGACGGCGCGGGCCATCGACGCGCGCACGCAAATCTTTACGCGATGCTCGCTTATCAGCTCATCGCTCAAAATCGGATTGTAATTTTTTAAATCGGCGAGCGCTTTATCCTTTTCGGCTTCGTCGAGCCTTCCTATTCTTCCTATTAACACGTCCACGGTACCGTCGTTTAACAGATTGCACCAGCCTATGCCCTCGCTTCCGAGCTGTTTTAGAATAACCGTGCTGTCAATGCCTTTTTCAACCGTCTCTGCGCCCTCAACCTTTTTGAAGAACGCGCGATAGCCGTACATAATCCCGTCGTTTTTAGGTTGCGACTGCACGCCGAACTTTTTCGGAAGTTGCGCTCTGAACTTCGAGCACATTCCGCTCGCGTCGATAACGAGGTCATACAAGCGCTTTTCATCATCGACTTCAACGCCTATAACCGCGTCGTTCTCGACAACGAGGCGCTCTATCCTCTTGTTAAATATCAAATTGCAACCGACATTCTCCGCCTGCGTAGCAAAATATTCGCTGAGTTTACGGCGATAGACCGAGATTTCCTCCATCGGCGGACACGGCGGAACGGGCAATCTGTGCTTCTCGTTGGGACTTACGAATACCCATTTGCACTTTTGAAAATATACGTCCTCATTCGGCATAGGCAGTCCGCAGATGCCGAACACATCCGAACGAATATCGTCCGTCCAATCGTAGCTGACTTCGCCGCGCGCCGCTTGCTCGTATACGGTGACGTCGTGACCGTTCTTTGCAAGTTTTATTGCCGCGACCATGCCGCCTTGCCCCATACCTACAACCGCAATCTTTGCCATATAATCTCTCCCACAGTAAGCGAAACGCTTATTTAAGTCGATTATACAATAACAATCCGCATTTGTCTATAAAGGAAATTCTAATAAGACAGATTTTATATAAATGACAATATTAAAAATATAAAAACGTTATTAAAACGCGCGAAGCGCCCACCAAGCGAAATATCTTGCGAAACATCGTTTGAGTTTACAACGATAAATTGATTTTTAATGAAATATTGCTATGCAATATGAAATACGGCTATGTCGTATGAAATATTTTGCTTCGCAAAATGTGAAATAAAATTCGCCACAACGTGCAAAACACATTTCACGTCTCGTAAGAGACATTTCATAAAGAAGTTATTTCACTCACCCAAAGGGCGAATTTAATTACAAAAGCCGAGGCTGTTTGTCTCGGCTTTTGTATGGTACCGCTGACCGGGGTCGAACCGGTACAGTATTTCTACCGAGGGATTTTAAGTCCCTTGTGTCTGCCTATTCCACCACAGCGGCATTTATCACTTAGTATAAAGGCGGCACTTGCGTACCGCCCTTATTTGGAGGCACCATCCAGATTTGAACTGGAGAGTGAAGGTTTTGCAGACCTTTGCCTTACCACTTGGCTATGGTGCCGTTTGGAGCGGGAGACGGGATTCGGACCCGCGACTTTCACCTTGGCAAGGTGACACTCTACCACTGAGTCACTCCCGCGAACGATTGCTTTAATACTATATCAAAGTCGGACGCGTTTTGCAACAATTTTTTAAGTATTTTGTAAATTGCAAACCGCGCATCCTTATACATTATGCCTTATGAGGAAAATCTGACACGCGCGCACGATGCGTTTACGCCTTTCTGAACTGCAATTCGTCGGCGAATTTGAGTATTTCGTCCTTATCGGCGAAACCGTCGGCGATTTTGCGCGCCTTAACGAATTGTTTGTCAAGGAGGATTTGCGCCCTATCCCTGCCGATAACGTCTACTATGGATTTATCTCCGTCGAGCAAATCGTCCGACAGCTGAAACGCAAGCCCTACGCACTCGGCGAATTGCGTGACGGCAAGGAATTCGCAATCGCTCGCGCCCGAGCAAATCGCGCCGGCTCTGAACGCGCCTCTTATCAACGCGCCCGTCTTTTTTGCATACATCGAAAGCCACTGCACCTCGCCGTCGCATCCCTCGAACTCCTCAGACTGTCCATAGACCATATCGAGCGCGGACTTTGCGAGTTCGCAAGAAGCCTCCGCGTCCGTCTTTAAAGTCTGCGCCATAGCGAGAGACAAAAGCGCGTCGCCCGTAAGCAATGCCGTTGCAACGCCGAATTTTTTATGCACGGACGACTTACCCCTGCGAACGTCGTCGTTGTCCATTTCGGGCATATCGTCGTGCACGAGAGAATAACTGTGAATTAGCTCTATTGCCGAGGCAAGCGGCAAAATATCGCAAATATCCGCGCGTCCGCCGACCGCTTTCGAGCCGAAATATACGCATAACGGACGAATACGTTTGCCGCCGTCGAGTGCGGCGTAACGCATAGCCTCTCCTAAAACGCCCTCACAACGACCGAGAACTTCCGAGAAATACTCCTCAAAGTTCTTTAAAAATTGCGTTCTGTCGATTTGAGCTACTTTCATAGCGTCAATCGAGATTGAACTGCTCTGTGATATTGTTTATATCGTCAACGAGCAAGTCGAGTTTTCCCTTTTCGGTTTTGAGGTTTTCGATACACACCTTGCTGAGCTCGATGCCTCGCTCGAACGCCTTGACCGCCTCGTCGAGCGCTATATCGCTTTCAAGCTTTTTAACGATGCTTTCGAGTTCGCCGAGCGCGTCCTCAAACTTTTTCATCTCTGCCATATATCAGTTCTCCTTATCGCCGTTGAGTATTATTTCGGTGACTTCGGCTTTTAGCGAGCCGTCCCCGCCGATAGCCGTTATGCTGTCGCCGACGTTGATATTTGCGACGCTCCCGACTGTTTTATCCCCCGATTGCAAGCGGAAATATCCGCGTTTAAGCGTTTTCAGAGGGCTTAGTTTATCAAGCGCGTCCATTGCCATTTCCGCCCTCGCGTTTGCCCCGTCGAACTTTCTTACGACGCTTGTTTTTGCGGCGTTTAGCAACCGTTCGACCTTGCGCGCTCGCGCGGTATAAAAAGACGCGGCGACGTTTTTGAGCTTGCCAAAGCAGATTTGCGCGTTTGCGCTTGCGTTCTTATAAACTCTTATAGCCGAGACTGCGAGTCTGCGCATATTCGATTTTACGCCGTCAACCATAGCGTAGTAGTCGTACGCGACGAGTTCGCCCGCCGCGGTAGGCGTAGCGGCGCGCGCGTCGGCGACGAAATCGCATAGCGAAAAATCCGTTTCGTGACCGACAGCCGAGATTACGGGAGTATTCATCGAATATACGGCTCTTACAAGCTCCTCGTCGTAAAACGGAGCGAGATCTTCGAGCGAGCCGCCGCCTCGCGCGATGATTATAACGTCGTAGCCGAGGGCATCCACTCTTTTAAGCACGGCGGCAATATCCTTGCCCGCGCCCTCGCCCTGTACGCGCACGTCGCGCACGACTATATTTATAACGGGATTTTTTTTGCGGACGGTCGTGACTATATCTCTGATGACTGCGCCCGTTTTAGAGGTAACGACAAGCACGCTTTTCGCAAACGTCGGGATTGGTTTTTTATGTGCCTCGGCGAAAAGCCCCTCGGCATCGAGTTTGGCTTTGAGCCTTTCAAACTCCAAATACAGCAAGCCCTGTCCGACGGGTTGGATGCTGTTGACCTGCAAGGACAGTCGCCCGCCTTTTACGTAATAATCGAGGCTTCCGCGCACAATTACGCTTTCGCCGTCCTTGGGATTGTAGGTTTTAGCCGCGTAAAAACATACGCAGGACAGTTGCGAATTTTTGTCCTTTAAAGTGAAATAGGCGTGCGCTCCGCTGAATTTAAAGCCCGACACCTCGCCGAACACTTGAAGCCCTTTGAATATAGGCGAATCCATAACGCCCTTGATTGTGGCGTTGACTTCGCTGACTGATATGGTATTTTCTAAATTCAAAGTTGCCATAATCGAAATATTTTGAAAAAGAAGTTGCTAATGCGCTTTACGATTGCTGTTGCGGACCTCTTGCGGCGTCTCTCGCCTCGACGTACTTCACGATTTTCGCAAGCACGCCGTTGATAAATCCGCCCGACTTTTCAGTGCCGAATTTTTTGCCGAGCTCGACGGCTTCGTTGATGATGACAGCAACGGGCGCGGTCTTTTCGAGAAGCTCGTAGGTTGCGATGAGCAAAATGACGTAATCGGGACGGTAAACCCTCTCCAAACGGTAGCCCGACAGGTGCGCGGCGATTATATCGTTGAGCTGGTCTACGTTTGAGATTATGCCGAAATACGCGTTATTTATAAAATCTCTGTCGTCCTCGTCGAGGGATTGGTCGAGCATAAAAAGCTCGCGCGTATCGTCGTTGGGCGTATCGTAAAAAGTAAATTCAAAAATGAGTTTGACTAAATCTTCTCTTGCGATTCTTCTCATAATTACTGCTCCAAACTGACGCTCATGACGTGGACGTTGACGGTGTGCACCTTGTATTTTGTAGCGCGCTCGATTTGGTTTTTGACGTTTTCCTGCAAAGCGGCGACGGTGACTGGCACTGCGTAGCCTTGCGAGATGACGACAAACATATCGACCGAAACTTTTTCGTTAGGCAAAAAATAGACGGAAACCGCCCCGCGCGATTTCTTTGTGCCGAGCAAGCTGATACCTTCCACATCCGCAACCGCGTCGGTTGCGAGCGAAGTGATAACCTTGTTGAAAGTATCGAGATTTTTAGAATATGCCCTATTTGCCATACGACCTCCGCGCAATCAGCGTTAATTTTATAGCATTATAGCACAGGCGTTAAATTATTTCAACAAAAAAGGCGGAACACACTCCGCCAATTTTGTTTTTTATTTGTATATCGCTGTTGTTCTCTGCGCTGAATCAGACGTACGGGATAACCTTGACGTTGTTGGGGTCGCAATTCATCTCTGTTACGACGGTGGCGAGCACTTGGTTTGCCTCGGCTTTGGTTAGCTCCGCTTTGCCCACGACTACGCTTATTCCGCCGTCGCCTATGGTGACTATCGCCTCCTCGAATCCCTTGCCCTTGATTGTGGTTTCGAGGTTGAGTTCCTGCTCCATACGCTTGATAAGAAGCATTTTTTGCTGTTCCGCCTCGGTCTTAGCGCTCGCGGAGCTCGAATCGGATTTCACGATAGCGTCAAGCCACAGAAATTCGGACTCTCTCGTAGCGTCCCTGTCGCTGCGCGCCGCGGCGAAAAACGTCTGCGTAACGGTATTATCTACGTTGTTGCCCACGTTGTCGGTTGCGCTGGTCAACTTATCGTTAAGCACAAAGTTAAGTACGCCGGTTGCCACCAACAAGACTACCATCACTGACAGAACCAACAGTTTTTTTGTTTTTGACTTCATCTTACTTTTCATATACTCCTCCTATATGGTTTCATTATTTGCGGCAGAACACGTTTACTATGTTCTTGCTGATGCCCAGAGCCGTTGCAGTAGCGTCTATCAAGCGGAGTCGCACCGTTATACTGTCCGCGCCGTCGGCGATGACCAAAACTCCCGCAATCTTGCCGTCGTCAACCGTAATCATCGCGTCCACCTCGCCCGCGCCCTCGATATTGCTCAGTATCGCGCTCAGTCTTTGCTCGTCCGCGGTCATAACGCTGTTCGACGAGGTTTGCTCGCTCGCGGAACTCCCCCGAGTCATCACAGTAGAGTATATGATGAGGGCAACCGCAATTATGAATATAACCACGATAATTTGCAG
This sequence comes from Bacillota bacterium, assembly GCA_023665365.1. GTDB lineage: Bacteria > Bacillota > Clostridia > Christensenellales > CAG-917 > CAG-475. The sequence goes on along the minus strand of JAMPEA010000024.1, from coordinate 5,269 downwards.
GTTTTTTATTCCTTTTAGTTTTTTGAAAAATCCGCCCCTGCTAACGGGCGTATTCTGTTTTCGCTCGTCCTGAATATCCATAGCGTCCTCCATAATGTTTATTATTTTAAAATGCGATTTATGTTATCTTCTTGGCGTTATGCGGAATTTTCAAGAGTGACCTTGACGGTACTTTCGTCGCATTTGAGAGTTTCTTTGAGTATGCCCTTTACGTCCGCTTCCACTCTCTTTTCGACCTCCTGCTTGAAGTTGAAAACCGTGACAGAGATAAGGCGTATTTTGACGGGCGCATCCTCGCTCAACTCTATTTCGACCTCCGCGTCGTAGCCGTTGCTTTTGAGCGCGTAGACCGCCCTTTGGCAAAATCCCTCGGTGTAAAACGCATACGTTGACGCGATATATTCCTCGTTCACCTCGAATGCGGAACTGTCTATCGAAAATTTGTAGTCCTTTTTAAACAGCGCGGGAAGCGGCGCGGCGATTACAAACACCACCAAAAGCGAAAACGCTCCCTTTACGTATTTCGCCGTCTGTCCCTCGGGAAGCACTATTTCAAGCAGAACGCCGAGGCAAATCACGCCGACTATCGACATTATCCAAGCGCTCATACGCCCTCCTACAATCCCATATTGCAACTGCCGATAAAGAGCATCAGCAATATGTAAAACAAAAACGCCACTCCCGCGAGCGCGGTGACGAGCAAATTCATATTGCCCGCGACCGTGTGCAAAAGCCCCGAGATACGCGTATCTCCTATCGGCTCGACTATTGCTGAGGTAAGCCTCAAAGTAAGCGTAAATATCACGACCTTTACAAGCGGAAAAAGCACAAGACATATCAGTATCACCGCGCCCGTATAACCCACCGCGTTTTTTACGAGCACGAGCGACGTGCTTAGCAAATCGAAGCCGTCCGACAAATATCCGCCGAGCACGGGCACGTAGCTCGAAAGCGCGAATTTCGCCACGTTGAACCCGAATTTATCTATCACTCCGCCCGTAACTCCCTGCACTGTCAAGAACGTCGCAAAAAGCCCGAACACAATTCCTATAAGCCAAGTCGATGCGGATTTTATAACCTTTGTGAGCTTATCCAGCTTGACGTTTTTCGAGATATTTCCGACCACCGAAAACACGATTGTAGCGATGAATGCCGGCACTATGACTGCGGTTATTATTTTCATGATAAATCCGCTCAGCGCCGCCATAAGCGGAGTGTAAGTTGCCACTGTCGTCGCGCCTCCCAGCATACTCAACAGCGTAAGCAGTATCGGGAATATCGCCCGCGAAAATCCTATCAACAGCGCAACCGTGCGCGTGACGGTGCTGATGACCGTGCCTATGCCCGTGATGAGCACTATAATCACCGCGCAATAGCAAACTATGTGCACAACTTCCGTAGTAGACCCGCCCGCGAGACTCCCCGTCAGATTGCCGAGCATATTTTTCAAAAGACATATCACTATAATCGTGATAAAGCTCGGCAAAAATCCCGCGAAATACTTCCCGAGCGTCCCCGCCAAAAGATTTATCAATTTGCTGAAAAAGTCCTCCGACTGCCCGTTTACAAGCGCTTTGAGGGTGTCTTTCACGTCGTTAATATTTATAGCGTCCCTCTCCTGCGCAGACAGCGAATCTATAAATTTTTGCAAGTCGGATAAATCGAGTCTGTCAATCGCGTCGTTGACGGCGGCGCTAAGTTCCTTTAACACTTCCTCCTCGCTCTTACTGTCGTCGGCAAGCGCTACGTTTTGATTTGCGCAAACAGAAAAAAGCAATCCGAAAAGCGCGAGCAAAAGTGCGAAAAGTGCGCAAATAACGCGCTTTTTGCGGGGTTTCCGCCTACTTTCGAAAATCGTTTTTCTTAGTTTAACGCCATCGCAAATCATACGTTCACCAAAGTCGAAACGACGTCTACAAGCGCGGTCACAATAGATATGCTCATAAGAAATATCACGATTTTCCCGCCGAACTGCAACTTCTGCGCGATAGACGCGCAACCCGCGTCGGTCGCCACCGACGCAGAGTATTCCGTCAAATATCCTATCCCTATTATTTTTAAAACGGCTGTAAACACCGCGTCGTCTATGCCGCTCTTTTTCACTATTCCGTCAAAGGCGAGAATTACGCTTTGCAGGGACGACAGCATAGTCACCACCATCACTACGCCCGTCGCAATCGTTGCAAATACGGCGAATTCGGGCTTCGCGGTTTTGAGCAAAGACACCGCAATCACGCCTATTATCGCAATTCCCACAAGTTTGAAAATCATAATCAATATAGCGACAGTATTGATTTGAGCGAGTCGAACAGTCCGCCGAGCATATCTATCACCAGCACCGCCACGATTATAAGTCCCGCAAGCGTCGCAAACGTGGCAATCTCGTCGCGGTCGCTCTTTTTGAGTATCATACACACTATAAAAGTCAGCAGTCCGATTCCTGCGATTTTCAGTATTATATCAATGTTCATCGACTCCTCCTAAAACTCATCACGCCAATATCAAAAGTATCGCTATGCCGAGTAAAACGCACAGTTTGAAGTACATTCCGCCCAGTTTTTTGCTGTCGTCCTCGCACTTTTTCAGCTTTTGCTCGAATACGTCTTTATGATAGGTGACAAACGCCATTTGGTCGCTAAGCGCATTCTTTCCGCTTCCGCATAAAAACGCTATTATTTCCTTTTTCTCGTTCGCTTTCAACTTTGCGATTTTCACGTTTTCAAGCGCGTACTCGAAGCCCTTTCCGTCCCGCGTAATCGCAGTACATTCTGTGAGTACGTTTTCAAACTCGCCGCTTCTGCCTGCTGCGAACTTCTTCGCTATATCGGGTATGGGAGTTTTGTTCAAAGTCAGCTCGCTCGACATTTCGCGCACGTACTCGCACGCGGATTTATAAAAAATCACCCTATCGCGATATCTGCGCTTTATAAGCAACCCGATATAACAGCAGATAAGCGCAAGCAGTCCGCCCGCAATCAACCTCAAAATGTCGCTCATAGGCGCACCTTTTCCTTTATCTGACCGACGGGATTTTTAGAGAGTACGACAGCCAAATCGAATTTTTTCAGCAAATCCGCATAAGACTCTGCATTTGCAAGCGCTTCCACGCCGTCGCCGTGCACCGACGCAATCACCTTCACGCCGCTTCTTAACACGTCGCATATAGCGGCTACATCCGCCGTGCGGAAGAGTTCGTCGGTCACTATCACGTCGGGGTTCATCGCCCTTATGCAGTTTTCGTATGCCACCGCCTTAGGCACTCCGCTAACCACGTCGCAATCTCCTACGTCAAGCGTAGGCGCGCCGTCGCACACGCACGCAAGCTCGTATCTTTCGTCTATCACCACCACGTTCTTTTTTGCGGAAATTATGCGCGCAAGCTCACGCAGTATCGTCGTCTTTCCTCCCGCCGGCGGAGATATTATCAAAGTGTTTAAAACCTCGCTATTCGCGCTGTTTTCGGCATTTTCAAAAACGCTGTCTATAAGTTCGTCCGCGGCTTCTTTTATCTGATGAGGGATGCGGATAGTAAGATAGGATACGTTTTTCAAATTGAGCAATTTTCCGCCCTCCGACACGCCCTCGCCGCCCACTCCGATGCGCAGACTTTTGTAGGGAATATATCCCTTTATCATCTCGTCGCTGACCGAGTACGGCGACATATTTGTAGCGCGTGCGACTATGCCGTCAACGTCCTCTTTCGTGACTATATAAGCTCCGCCCGCAAAGCGCGGATAGACGCGCGCGGATTTTGACGTAAGCAACAATAATCGCCTGCCCACTCGCAAACGAATTTCTATAAGATTTTCGGGCTGTACGCTTTCGGCGATGACTCTTGCAAGTCCGCCGACTATCAATCCGTCAAACATATTAGACTATATGAAGTTGATTCTGCGCATATCGCAAACACGCAAAAAAAGACAAAATCAGCGCCGCTTTTTAGCGTGCGCTCTTTACTTTGATTTATTAAAGTTCGGATTCTCTCTTAAACCTATAATACTCGCGTTTTAACTTTCGCTTTTCAATCTTGCAAACAGAAAATCTTTTGTCTGCCGTCCAATATAAACAATATAGCCAATATCTTGCCCTATTTCACGCTGTCGGAATTGGGCTTTGTTTCGCATTTTGTAATAATCCGATTATCTATAAATTGCAATTAACTTTTCCACGGACGGTATTTCCCAAGCCAACCGTTGCTATGCCAATATTCGCAATCCCGTTTTTGCGCACTTTCTTTTGTATCGAACGGCAAAGCCTAAATTTGATTTTGGTAACAAACGTTGTGTGCGCAGGTCTTGTATAATCAATCTTAGCAAATCGACGGGCAAGTTTGTCGATTTTTTCGGCAAGTTTTTTCCGCTTGCTTTCGGGAAGTTTGTCCCATACAATATCGCTCATAAGCGCACAGTCAAATATGCCTATTTTCGATATTCCCCACCAAGACAGACTGTGCTTAATGTCATTTGCTGCCGACTTCGCGCCTGCGCCAAGACATTGCGTAATAATAACGGCACGTTTGCCGAACATTTCTTTCGCGGGTCGATGCGGCATCCATCGATAAGCCAAATGGTCTAAAAACGCTTTCATAGCGCCCGTCGCGTGCATAACGTAGGCAGGAGAAGTCATAACTATCAAATCGGCTTGCAAAAGTGAATTCTCGATTGAGTTTATGTACTCGAAGTCCTTGCAAGTGTTTTCACCTTTCATAAAACAACTTGTACACCCTACACAAAAAGACGAACAGTCCTTCGGCAGATAATATTCGATTATATCTGCCGACTTGAATTTTTGCAAAAAACTTTCCTTTAATTTATAGGTAACACCGTGTTTCTCGGTTCCGTTTATTACTACAATCCTCATAATTCTCCTTGATAAATTATAATTTTGCGTTAAAAATTAAACCACCGAACATTTTCATATTCTTTGGGTAAATCCCAACCTAAATTTTTGACAAATCGAACGGAATTTGCGCCGAATTTGTTTTGTAAAAACTTTACGAATAGTTGTTCGTCATAACAATTCGTCTTTTTCCAATCATAAAATTCGTCTAACAAATCATCGAAATTGTCTAAAATTTCTTGATTGACGTGATAAAGTTTAATTTCACCATCTGCGCTTAATGCCAAATTACCCATAAAGTTGCCTTATAAATTACTGTTTGTCGTCCGTTTGAACAAATTGATTATAACTCATATTGTTTCAATTTTCAACTGTACACCATCGAGAAACAACTAAAATCCAACGCAATAACAAAATATCGGTCGATTTT
>JAMPEA010000023.1 GCA_023665365.1 Bacillota bacterium | reverse complement strand
TACAAGAGCTTATCTTCACGCTTAAACACAATAGACTACTTACGAACAAGCAATATAAACAAAACTTGTGCGAAGTTATGCACGTCCACGACTGCGACGTCCTCGACGATGAAACGGCGGAGAAGTGTATAGAAACCAAGAACGTAGACTTCATTGACGACAGCGTAATAGAAACGGTGAAACTCGATGACATCGACGCAAACTTCCAAGACGGCAACCGCGTAACTTTGGAAAAACTCCGCAAACTCGGTCTTGTAAGCGACAACTGCACAGGCTACACTGTAACCGCAGACAAGCGCCTCACAAAACCGCTTATCATCGTAGCCAATGACTTTACCTTGACGGCAGTTAAGTTGATTGCACTTACGGGTGGACGCGCGATAAGGTTGCAACAAGTTTAAGCAAAAGATAAGCAGTAAATGCAAAGAAGTAACATTAAAAAACGAATAGCGAAGCGGTGTGATAAATCACACCGCTTCGTTCCTCGCAATGACAATTTTTTTTGTTTGCTTGTTGCAAGAGTTTTTATTTTGTAAGTGCCTCTTGAACAGCAACTGCACACGCACTTTGATAAGAACCAAAAAAGGCACTTTACAGTGCCTTTTAGTGTTTGGTTCACGTTTTGCTTGCGCAAAACTTTATCAAGTTTGGCTTGCTTGTTGCAAGAGTTTTTATTTTGTAAGTGCTTCTTGTACAGCAACTGCGCAAGCCACACTTTTTTATAAACCAAAAAGCACCGCGAGGGTGCTTTGAGTTTGGTTTATCTCTGCTACGCAGAGGCAAAAGCCTCGCTTGCGTGTGCAGTAGTTATTTTGTTAATGCTTCCTGTACAGCCACAGCACACGCAACCGATGCGCCAACCATAGGATTGTTGCCCATGCCGATTAAGCCCATCATCTCGACGTGCGCGGGGACGGAGGAACTGCCGGCGAATTGCGCGTCGGAGTGCATTCTGCCCATCGTGTCGGTCATTCCGTAGGACGCGGGACCTGCCGCCATGTTGTCGGGGTGGAGGGTACGACCCGTGCCGCCGCCGGACGCAACCGAGAAGTATTTCTTGCCGTTGTCTACGCACCATTTTTTGTACGTACCTGCGACGGGATGCTGGAAGCGGGTGGGGTTGGTGGAGTTGCCCGTGATAGACACGTCAACGTCTTCGAGGCGCATAATCGCAACGCCCTCTGTCACGTCGTCCGCACCGTAGACTCTGACAGCCGAGCGCTCGCCCGTGCTGTAAGGAGTTTCCTTGACGACCTTGACCTCGCCCGTGAAGTAGTCCATCTTGGTTTGCACGTAGGTGAAGCCGTTTATACGCGAGATGATAAACGCGGCGTCCTTGCCCAAGCCGTTGAGAATGACTTTGAGGGGAGTTTTTCTGACCTTATTAGCGGTTTTGGCGATACCGATTGCGCCCTCTGCCGCGGCGAACGATTCGTGACCGGCGAGGAAAGCGAAGCACTGAGTGGACTCTCTAAGCAGCATTGCGGCGAGATTGCCGTGCCCGAGACCGACTTTACGCTGTTCCGCGACGGAGCCGGGGATGCAGAATGACTGCAAGCCCTCGCCGATAGCTTCGGCGGCATCTACGGCGTTTGAGCAGCCCTTTTTGATTGCGATTGCGCAACCCACCGTATAAGCCCAAACTGCGTTTTCAAAGGCGATAGGTTGCACGCCCTTGACGATAGCTTCGCAGTCGATGCCGTGGTCGAGGCAGATTTGTTTAGCCTCTTCGAGATTGGCAATGCCGTTGGCTTTCAAGGCTTTGTTGATTTTGTCTATTCTTCTTTCATAACCTTCAAATGATACGCTCATATTGACACCTCCGATCAATTTTTGCGGGGGTCAATCCACTTGACCGCGCCGTCCTCGGCTTTAAATCTGCCGTAGGTTTTGGTGTTTTCTTTAAGAGCCTCGTTTGCGTCTACGCCTTTTTTGATTGCGTCCATAAACTGACCGAGGCGGCAGAACTCGTAGCCGATGATTTCGTCGTTATTGTCCAGAGCAAGGCGAGTGACGTAGCCCTCTGCCATTTCGAGGTAACGGGGACCTTTTGAAAGGGTGGAGTACATCGTGCCGACTTGACTTCTGTGACCTTTGCCGAGGTCTTCGAGACCCGCGCCGATAACGAGACCGTCCTCAGAGAAAGCGGATTGCGTCCTTCCGTAGACGATTTGCAGGAACAACTCTCTCATAGCGGTGTTGATTGCGTCGCAAACGAGGTCGGTGTTGAGAGCCTCCAAGATTGTCTTGCCGGTCAGGATTTCCGCAGCCATAGCGGCGGAGTGGGTCATGCCCGAGCAACCGATAGTCTCAACCAAGGCTTCTTGAATGATGCCGTCTTTAACGTTGAGGCTGAGCTTACAAGCGCCTTGTTGGGGAGCGCACCAGCCGATGCCGTGTGAAAAGCCGCTGATGTCCTTAATCTCCTTAGCCTGAACCCACTTGCCCTCTTCGGGAATGGGAGCCGGACCGTGGTTAGGACCTTTTGCTACGCAGCACATTTCGTCGATTTCGCGTGAATATTGCATAGTCTTTTTTTCCTCAGAGCATAAATTTAATGCAAATCGGAAAACCTCCTTAATAAATTCTTAGTGTATAATAGCATAATTCGGATTATTTATCAATAGAAAACGCTAAGATTTTGCGCGGACGAGGCGGCAAATTTAAGTTGATAAATGGCTGGGAGAGTGTTATAATTTATAAAATTACTATTCTACAATGATTCGGAGTACGGTTATGGCGCGGCAAAATGTGATTGACAGTTTGAAAGAACGCGGACTTTTGAAACAAGTCGTATACGAGGAAGAACTCAAAAAATTGCTCGATAGCGGCTCGCAGTCTTTCTATATAGGTTTCGACCCGACGGCGGACAGCCTGCACGTGGGGCACTTTATGCAGATGATAGTAGCAAAGCGTCTGCAAGACGCGGGACACCGACCCATCATCTTGATAGGCGGCGGCACTGCTATGGTGGGCGACCCGAGCGGACGCACGGATATGCGCTCGATGATGACGAGGGAGACGATAAATCACAACGTCGAGTGCTTCAAAAAGCAGATGCAGAGGTTCGTTCGCTTCGAGGGCGAGAACGCCGCAATCCTCGTCAACAACGCGGATTGGCTTCTCGATTTGAATTACGTTGACTTTTTGCGAGACGTGGGCGCGAGCTTTTCTGTGAACAGAATGTTGACCGCCGAATGTTATAAGCAGAGGCTTGAAAAGGGGCTTACTTTCCTCGAATTCAACTATATGCTTATGCAGGCGTACGATTTTCTCGTGCTCAATAGAAAGTACGGGTGCGTTCTGCAATGCGGCGGCGACGATCAGTGGTCGAATATGCTTGCGGGCGCGGACCTCATAAGGCGCAAGGAGCAAAAGGAGGCGTACGCGGTGACGTTCGCACTTCTTACGACCTCAGAGGGCATAAAGATGGGCAAGACGTCGAAAGGGGCGGTGTGGCTGGACGCGGAAAAGACCTCGCCATACGATTTCTTCCAATACTGGCGCAATATCGCCGACGAGGACGTTGAAAAGGTGTTCAGATACCTTACTTTCCTGCCTCTCGATGAAATCGAGGAACTGACCAAATACAGAGACGAGCGCATCAATAAGGCGAAGGAGAGGCTTGCATACGAGCTTACTCTCATGGTGCACGGCGAGGACGCGGCAAACGAAGCGCTCAAAAAGGCGAGAGGAGCGTTTTCGGGTGACAGCGAAAATATGCCGTCGGCGACAATCCCCGCGGGCATGACGCAGATTGCAGACATACTTGTAGCGGTTGCGAAAGTGCCGTCGAAAGGAGAGGCAAAGCGCCTTATCGCGGGCGGCGGAATATCCGTTGACAACGTAAAAGTGACGGACATATTCGCCTCTGTGACGGACAGCCAGCTTGCAAGCGGATTCGTTTTGCAAAAGGGCAAGAAAAACTTTTATAAGGTGAGCGTTAAGTGAAAACCTATCGCTATATCGACGGCGAATACGAGGTGAGAAGCGAGATAAAACGCTCGCTGTTTATAGCCGCCGCAAAAGGCGAGGTCGACGCTGAAAGCGCGGAGGAATTTGTAAAAGCCGTGCGCAAGCGCTATCCCGACGCGACGCACAACTGCTACGCATATATATCAGACGAGCTTGGCAACGTCACGCGGTTCAGCGACGACGGCGAGCCGAGCGGAACGGCGGGGCAACCGATTTTGGACGTGCTTAAAAAACAGGGGCTCGTCAAATCGGCAATAGTCGTAACGAGGTATTTCGGCGGAGTGAAGCTCGGCGCGGGAGGGCTTGTAGGCGCATATTCGGGCGCGGCTTCCGACGTTGTGAAAAGCGCGAAAATCTCTCAAAAAACGGAGTGTGCGGAGATTGAAATATGCGCGGGATATTCCGACTTCGCCGCGCTTGAAAAGTATATCCGCAAAGCCGAATGTTTTCTATATAACGTCAACTACGGCGACGACGTTTTTGCAAGCGTCTACGTGCCGCTCGACGGAGTCGAAAAGTTTTTGAACGACGTGCGCGAGCTTAGCGCGGGCAGGGCGAAAACGCGCGTTTCAAATGAAGTCGCATATCAAAGCATTTTATGATTTTAATCGGTTAGATTGCCGATTTCGGAGTGATTTATGGAATATACTCTCGATGAAAACCGTGCTAACGAAGCATATGGCGCGCTTGTGAAATATCTTGCGATTTGTCAGCGTTCCGAAAAGGAGTGCATAGATAAACTTTACTCTAAGGGCTATCACAAAAACGAGGTCGAATTTGCCATATCGAAAGCAAAAAGTTATCGTTATATAGACGACGCTGAGTACGTGCGCAACTTTTTGATTTTCAACAAGAACAAGTACGGAATAAAGAAACTTTCATATAAACTCGTCAGCGAAAAGGGTGTGGATAAAACGCTTGTGCAAAACTGCATTGCAGATTTCATTCCCGACGAGGAGGAGACGGAAATCTGCCGCGAATTTGCCGAAAAATACGCAAAGCAAAAGCGCATAGAGGACAAGGCAGGCATAAGAAAGTTGAGCGCGTTTTTATATCAGAAAGGTTTTGAATGGGGAGTGATAAACTCTGTCGTGTATTCGCTTTTCGACGTCGAGGACGAAAGCGTTTAAGTAAGATTAAGTTTCAAAAAATCCGAGTGATACGAGGAGCGCTTCGTTGACGCGCGACATCATATTGATAGGGAGTTCCCCTATCTTTTCTTTTAGTCTGCGTTTGTCGAGGGTGCGGATTTGCTCCAATAGAACGACCGAGTTTTTGGGCAAGCCGTATTCGTTTGCCGGCAGGGCTATATGCGTGGGCAGTTTGGCTTTGTCGAGTTGAGAGGTTATCGCCGCCGCGATAATGGTAGGGCTGTACTTGTTGCCTACGTTGTTTTGCACAATTAGCACCGGACGCACCCCGCCTTGTTCGCTTCCGACCACGGGGCTTAAATCCGCATAATATAAATCACCGCGTTTCACCATATCCATACCGCAAATTATTGTCAAATATTCGAGATTTTATCCCTCTGTATCCTATGCGGCGAAAAATAGCAAAGTTGCAAACGGAATATATCGGCGCGAGGGATAATATGCTGTACAATGATAAAGATTGCAATTATTGGATACGGCAACCTCGGCAGAGCCTGCGAGAGTATTGCCGCAAGCAGCAAAGATTTTGAACTCGTCGGAATTTTTACGCGCAGAAATCCGAATAGCCTTACGTCGCCCTACGGCACGCCCTTTTTCAGACAGGAGGATATTTTCAAGTTTGAAAACGCAGTTGACGTTGCAGCGATATGCACGGGGTCGGCAAACGACGTGACCGAGCTTGGAGTAAAGCTCGCAAGCAGGTTCAACACGGTGGACAGTTTCGACACGCACGCAAAGATGCCGTCCTATTTTGCCGATATGTCGCGCACGGCGGCGGAAAACGGGCGGCTGTGTTTTGTGGGCATCGGTTGGGACCCCGGGCTGTTCTCGCTTATGCGCGCCTTATTCGAGGGCGTGCTCGGCGAGGGCGTAACTCATACATTTTGGGGGAGAGGCGTGTCGCAAGGGCATAGCGAGGCTATCCGCAAAATCGACGGAGTGCTTGACGCAAAGCAGTACACCGTGCCAAAGCCCGAGGCGCTCGCGCTTGCAAGAGAGGGCGGCAAAGAGTCGTTGCGCGACAGAGACAAGCATAGGCGCGAGTGTTACGTCGTCGTGAAAGAGGGCGCGGATAAGGACAGGATAGAGCGCGAAATCAAAACTATGCCAAACTACTTCGAGCCATACGATACTACCGTGGAGTTCATATCAGAGGACGAGTTTAGGATAAATCACGGCGCGATGCCGCACGCGGGGTTCGTATTGCGCTCGGGCGAGGCGAACGGCAAGGCACAGAGATTGGAGTTTTCGCTCAAACTCGACAGCAATCCCGATTTCACCGCATCCGTGCTTATGGCTTACGCGAGGGCAAACGCATATCTATATGCGCTCGGCGAGAGGGGTGCAAAATCCGCGCTCGACGTTCCAGTAAGCGCGCTGTACGCGGGAGAGGGCGATATTGTGAAAAGATTTGTTTAAAATCCGCATATACGCTTGCCATATCCTCGCAAATTGGTTAGAATAATCAAAAATCAAATGACAGAGGATACGTATGAAAACCTACGATTATATATTATTCGACCTTGACGGCACGGTGTCGGACAGTAAGCCGGGGATAATCACCTGCATAAAGTACGCGCTCGACGGCAAGGGAATAAAATATCCCGACGAAAGTATCTTCGACAAGATGGTCGGACCGCCTTTTCGTGTATCTATGCAGGAATTTTTGGGTCTCGATATGCCTATGATAGAGCAGCTTATTTCGCTTTATCGCGGCAAATACGAGGTGGACGGCTGGCGCGATTGCAAACTTTACGACGGAATGGTCGAGGTGTTTAAAGCCTTAAAAGCGGAGGGCAAAAGCCTTGCGATAGCGACGTCTAAGCCGCTAAAATTCACTCATCTGATGATAGAGGGCTTGGGGCTTAGCGAGTATTTCGATTTTATAGGCGGAGCGTCCTGCGACGCAAGCCGCGAGACAAAAGCCGACGTGATAAATCTCGTGCTCGAAAATTTGAACGTCACGGATAAAAGCAGGGCGCTTATGCTCGGTGACAGGCTTTACGACATAGAGGGAGCGCACGCGTGCGGGGTGGATTGCGCCGCTGTCATGTGGGGATACGGAAACAGAGAGGAATTTGAAAAATATCGCGCGGATTACGTGCTCGAAAATCCCAACGATATTTTAAAGCTCGCGCTTGGAAAATAAGCAGAAAATAAGCAAAACCAAATGAAAAAACCTCGGAGCTCACGAGGCTTTTTTTTATCGTTTATATCGCTTCATATAGGTTTCTATCGGTTTCTATCGATTACTTTTTAAGCGGACTTGCAGTTCAAAAGATGCGAAGCGTCCGTCAAAATTTTTCTATCACGTTGAAGTTACAAAGACTGCGGATAAACTTGATTTTAAACTCGCCGCCGTCCACGGCTTGTTTTTCGCCGTCGCGGCAGTATACGACCTCGCCCTCGTGTCTGACGGTCGCGCTGTATACGCGCTTGAAGATGATTTTGCCGCCGCGCTCCTTTTTAAGTCCGATGAAAAACGCGCGGAAGAACGGAAAAAACATTTCGATTTTGCCTATCAGTCCGTCGTGTTTGGGGGAGCGTATGGCAAGCAGATGTCCGCTCGTACTCTCCTCGTCGAAGGCTTTGTTGAAATTGAAGCCGAAGCAACGCGGAGATTTCAAAAACATTATCAGCGAAAACTCGCCCTCGTAGCTTCCCGCAGAGCTGTCTATTTTTGCGTTCATGCGATGGACTTTGTATTCTTTGAAAATTTGCCCGACGTATGCGAGCGAGCCGAGCTTCTTTTTCTTTTCGACCTTTGCAGTATAACCGATAGGCGTAAACGCGCCCGCGGCGAATACGTAGGCGAAGATGCGCTCGGCGTTATCCGTAAATCTGCCGAATACGACTTGCTTGCCCTTGGGCGCGCCTCCGCAGGAGGGGCAGGAGGTTTTCGAGTGCAGGTATCTTTCCGCCTTAGCCCTGTCGTTTAGCGTGCCGACGGGGAAATACCATAGGTCGATGGGCTTGTCGTACACCTTGCTCAGTATCGAGCTTAGCGTCCCGTCGCCGCCGCACACCGCAACCGCGTCGTATCCCGCAGGGTCGGGGTCGGGACAGTCGGGGATAGCGAGGCGCGTATACTCGTAGCCGTCGCCGAGGCAGTTTTCCACCTTTTCAAAGGATATTTTACTGCTTCCGCCGGCAGATTTATTTATTATAATCAAACAGGATTTCATATTTTCAGCCTTTACGTCAATATACTCGCTACGAAAATATTATGTGCAATAAATCGAATTTTACGGAATATGCGCGGAAAATTATACGGATTTCACTTTGATGAAAATTTCGTTTACTTATCCCAAGTTATTTGATATAATTATCAAGACTACTGTATTTTGCGCGTGTACGCGCAAGCATAAAGGAGATTTTATGTCAATAAAATTCGGTCAAATCGACTCAAAGGAACTCTTTACGATTCCCAATCTCATCACGTATTTCCGCGTTCTGTGCGTGCCGGCGTTCGTCGCGCTTATGGCGATAGGCGGAATTAAGTCGAACTTCACGCTGTTTTATATCGCGCTCGGCGTGTTCTTCGTCGCGGCGGGAAGCGACCTCATCGACGGCTGGATTGCAAGAAAATTCAATATGCAAAGCGGCATAGGCATGGCGCTCGACCCCGTTGCGGATAAGCTCATGCATATCGCGGTGCTTGCGTGTCTGTCGCTGTGCACGGGGCTTACGCCTCTTGGCAAGGACCTCGTTGCAAAGGGAGTGCTTTCAAATCCTTGGTTTGTACACTATGCGTTTGTGATACTCATCGTGGCAAAGGAGCTTATTCAGCTTTGCATAGCGTTTTACGTCATAAAAAAGGGCGCGACCGTCAAAGCCAACTGGCTGGGCAAGGTTTCGTCGTTTACGATTTCGGTTGGCGTAATACTCGGATTTTTCCATAACTACGTACAGTATGCCGACTGGGGCATACTCGCTTGGGGCATAGTGCTTTCCTACGCGGCGGCGTTCTCCTATCTCGCGGACGTAGTGAAGCAGGTTAAGCGCATTTCCAGCGGCGAGATGCAGGCTATCTCGGCAGAGACCGCCAAGGAAAACGATATAAAGGCTGTCGAGAGGAGAAAGAGCGGCGCAACGGGCGGCATCTTCTCTGAGGACGGAGACGTTCTTGCGCAAAACAACGAGATTATGAATGAAAACGCAAAGGAAGCCGTTGTCGAAAATAACAGCGAGGCTCAAACCCTCGATTGCGCCGACAATAGCGGCAACTTAAACGATATAACCGAATAAAACGCATGGACTTTTGCTATCTTTCGATAGATAGGTGACGATATGGAACGAATGGAAAAAACGTATAATCCCGCTTTTGAAAAGGACGTATATCAAAAGTGGATGAAAGGCAAATGCTTCGAGGCGCACGTCAATCCCGACAAAGAGCCGTTTACTATAATGATGCCTCCGCCCAATATCACGGGTCAGCTCCATATGGGGCACGCGCTCGACGACACCACGCAGGACATAATCATACGCTATAAGCGCATGAGCGGATACGAGGCGCTTTGGCTCCCCGGGACGGACCACGCCGCGCTTGCCACAGAGGTGAAAATCGTCGAAAAACTGCGCGAGGAGGGCATAAGCAAGGAAGAACTCGGCAGAGACGGATTTTTGAAGCGCGCTTGGGATTGGAACGAGAAGTACGGCGGCAGGATTATCGAACAGCTCAAAGGTTTGGGTGTGTCCTGCGACTGGTCCAAGCTCGCGTTTACTATGGACGAAAACTGCTCGGGCGCGGTGCTCGATGCGTTTGTAAAATACTACAAAAAAGGGTTGATTTATAGGGGCGACAGGCTTATAAACTGGTGTCCGCACTGCCATACGGCGCTAAGCGACGCAGAGGTCGCCTACGACGAGCAACAGTCAAACCTATGGTACTATAAATATCCCATCGTCGGCGAGGACGACGCGATAGTCATCGCAACCACGCGCCCCGAGACGATGCTCGGAGATACAGCCGTCGCCGTCAATCCAAACGACGAGAATATGGCAAAATATATAGGCAAGCAGGTCAAGTTGCCTCTCACCGACAGGGTTATCCCCATAGTCGGCGACGACTACTGCGAGATAGGCTTTGGCACGGGCGCGGTGAAGATAACTCCCGCCCACGACCCCAACGACTTCGAACTCGGACTTCGCCACAATCTGCCCGTCATCGCGGTCATCGGCGAGGACGGACTTATGAACGAGAACGCAGGCAAGTACAAGGGCATGGATAGGCTTAGCGCGCGAAAAGCAATAGTCGAGGATTTGACTTCGCTCGGGCTTATGGTCAAAATTCAGCCCTACGCGCACAACGTAGGCACTTGCTATCGTTGCGGCGAGACAGTCGAGGCGCTCGTATCCAAGCAGTGGTTCGTCAAGATGAAGCCGCTTGCCGAGCCCGCTATAAAGGCTGTCAAGGACAATAAGACTGAGTTTATCCCGAGGCGCTTTGAAAAGACCTACTTCAACTGGATGGAAAATATAAAGGACTGGTGCATATCCCGTCAGCTTTGGTGGGGGCACAGGATACCCGCTTACTACTGCGACTGCGGCAAGATGGTCGTATCCAAAACTCCCGTCGAAGTCTGTCCCAAGTGCGGAGGGAAGATGCATCAGGACGAGGACGTGCTCGACACTTGGTTCAGCTCGGCGCTGTGGCCTTTCAGCACCCTCGGCTATCCCAAAAAGACGAAAGCGTTAAACTATTTTTATCCGGGCAACGTGCTCGTGACGGCGTACGACATAATTTTCTTCTGGGTCGCGCGTATGATATTCAGCGGCATAGAGTTTATGGGCGACGTTCCGTTCAGCGAGGTGCTTATACACGGCATCGTGCGCGACGAGCAGGGCAGAAAGATGTCAAAGAGCCTCGGCAACGGCATCGACCCCCTCAAAATCATAGACAAGTACGGCGCGGACGCACTTCGTTTTTCGCTTGCTTCGGGCATCGCTCCCGGGTCGGACACGCGCTTTTCGGAGAGCAAGGTGGAGAGTTGCCGCAACTTCGTCAACAAACTTTGGAACGCCTCGCGCTTCGTGATTATGAATATCAAAGAGGGCGACGACCTCGCTATGCCTACGCGTCTCAACGGGCTTGACAAGTGGATTTTGACCCGCCTCAACGAAGTAGTGAAAGAGGTCACCATAAACCTCAATAAGTACGAGATAGGGCAAGCGTCGCAGAGGTTGTACGACTTCGTTTGGAGCGAGTTTTGCGATTGGTTTATCGAGATGAGCAAAGCTCCGCTTTACAGCGGCGACGAAAAGGAGCGCACGCACGCAATAGCTATGCTTACGCACGTGCTTAGCGAGATACTCAAACTTCTGCACCCGTTCATTCCGTTTGTGACGGAGGAGATATACTCCAAGTTCGCGCCCAAGGGCGAGATACTTATGATGCAGGAGTGGCCTACGTACAACAAGCACAGAGTGTACAGGCGCGACGAGGCGAATTTCGAGGGTTTGCGCGACTTTATAGGCGCAATCCGCAATATCCGCAACGAGATGAACGTGCCGCCCTCCAAAAAGATAAACGTATATATCATCGCAAACGACGAAAAGTTTTACGGGCAGGCGAGGGCGTATATCCAAAAACTCGCGGGAGTGAACGAAATCGCTTTTGTCAAGGATAAAAGCGAGGTGGACTGCAAGGTGAGCGTAGCGGTCTCGCGCGACGCCGAGGCATTGATTCCTCTTGGCGACCTCGTGGACGCGGAAAAGGAAAAGGAGCGCATATCCGCGGATATTGCGCAGACGCAGGCTGTCATCGACAAGACGAAAGCCTTGCTCGCAAACGAAGCGTTTGTTTCCCGCGCTCCTCAAAAGCTCGTTGACAACGAGAGGGAAAAACTCAAAAACGCTCTCGAAAAGCTCGAAAAACTAAAAGATAAGTACGTAATGTTCGAGTGATTATAGGTTAGTGCAATGATTGTAAAAGACGGCGCAAGAAATCTGAATTGCTTTAAAAACACTTGGCGATACTTCGGCGACAAGGGGTTTTATCTCGTTTTGATAAACCTCGTGCCGGCGTTGATGTTGCCTTTTGTACTGTCGCCGTCTGAGGCTATGTACTATCTTTTCGATATGGAGTTTTTAAATATCCACAGCATTGCGAGCCAGTTTGAGTATATGTGGCGACCCGTCTATTCCTATTGGTATATAGGTGTAATCGGCTTGGCGCTGTTGGTTTTTACGTCGGCAATCACCTTCGGCGTAATCGACAGACATATGAAAGTGGGCGAGTTTACTCTGAGCCCGAGGCGGATAAAATCCCGACTCAATTACAATCTGCTCACCGCGCTTAAATTCGTAATTGCGACGGTTATAATCCTCGTATTTTTCGATATAGTCGCCATACTTTTGTACTTCCTTTGGGCGACGGTGTTCAAAAGCTACGCCGCGACGCTCGTATTTTCGATTGGCACGATGTGTCTTGTCGAAGTGCTTATGATTTACACAATGTGCTGGTTTATACTTTGGCCGCCGTTTATGTTGCATACGGGACTGAAATCGTCCTCGGCGTTCAAGTCGGCTTTTAGCAGTATGGGCGGACGTTTGACTAAGACTGCGTTTTCAATCTGCGTGCCGATAATTTTCTTTCAAGCGGTGATGATAATAACCGCCGCTTTCAAGCTCGGCGTAATTTGCCGCGTCGTCCTCGACGGGGTAGCCTACGCGATAATCATTCCTTACTATTTTACGCTCATGTACAACACCTTTTACGAGGTCACGGGCACCGAGCGTATGGATATAGAACTCAAAAAGAAGGACATTTGGGCAAAAAAATAATTTGTCCGCGGAGATTGTATGGAATTTAGAAACGCTTTGACGATACTATTTACGAATATCGGCTACGTCGTTAAGATTTTGCTTTGGATTATCATTTCGTTGATAATCACCGCCGCGGTCGGCGCGGCAATACTCATTCCTCTATGGAAGGTGTTCGCCTCAACTACTGACGTCGTTGCGCTCGGAAACGTACTGATGCAAACCGTCAAATCAGTTTGGAGCGGTTCGCTTAATTTGCGCGTCGCAATATTCGATTTAGTGCCGCAAATCATCGGCGTTTTGCGCGCGCTCGCCTCAAATCCCGCCGCTATGACAGGGCTCGTGTTTACGATTATACTACTTTATGCGATTTTCAGCTTCCTTGCGGGAATGTCCTTTTATACAGTTGCGGACATTATAAACAAACTCATGGCTTCCAATTTGCGCTTCGGCTTTGCAAGCAATATGGCGCTCAACTTTAAAAAGTGTTGCAGATTTTCGTTTGCGCGCCTGCTCATCGCGTTGCCTATCGACCTCGTGTGCTTTGTAATCGGCGTATTTCTCGCGTACGGGCTTTTCACGGTTATCAAGCTGTTTACGCTGCCGATTATACTTATAATAGCCATCTTGTTTTGCACGCTCAGGTCTATGCTTTTCAGCGGGTGGCTGCCGAGGATTTTGCATCATCCCGAGGAGCGTTTGTTTACAAGTTTTTCGCGCTCGTTCACGTTTGTAAAATCCAACTTCGGCGAGCTTTTCAAGGCGTATTTCTTGATGTTCGTCTGCGTGTATCTAATAGCCGCGGTGTTCTCTGTGCCTACGGGCGGAATTATAATTTTGGTGCTTCCGTCGATATACTATTTTCTCTCGCGCGCGGTGGAACTCGTCGGATATTACAGGACGAAACATTTCAGCTTTTACGTGGATAGGTCCACCGTCGTCAACACGGTGGAGTACGGCTACCGCGACAGAGATTGCAGTCGCTGTATAAATCTCGATTGCGAAAATTGCTCGAACGCGCCCGCAAAAGAAGATTCGGAGGATAAGAAAGCCGTCGAAACCGACGATTTGTCCGATGAAAATAAAGCCGTCGGCAGTGAACCCGAAGTTAATTTAAAGCAGGACACGGATATTGTCACGTCTGAAATAGACGAAAATCAACTCGTATAATAGGTGAATTATGAAAATAAGAATGAATTTCGGCATTTTGAAAACCGTTATTATCGCGGTCGTGTTTGCGGGAGTGCTCGCTGTGGTTGCGCTCGATATTGCGATACTCGCCGGCGCAAACGGATTTGACATCAACTCGCCGGCAGTCCCCGCGGTGTCTATGGTCGCGGCGCTGCTTGTTGGCATAGCCTGCGCGCTTCTGCTATTAAACAGTTATTACGGCTTCAAGCAGGAATACTTTGCGATTATGCTCGGCTTTTTTGCAGATAAGGTCGCTTACGGCGACGTGATTATGCTAAAACAGGACATAGAAACAAGCGAGCTTTACTTGATTGTCAACGACAAATCCAAATCCGCAGTTAAGTCGCAGATTGCGCTAAAAGTCAACGTGTCGCCCGCCAAGTCGGCGGCGTTCCTTGCCGAGATGAGAGTGCATATCCCCGACGTCACCGTCGAAATGTTTTCCAAGCCCAAGAAAAAGAATAAGGACAAATAATTTACGGATATTAACCTCGATGCGCCCCGCCGCATATTTTGTGCGTAGCGAGGTGGCGTATCAAACTGAAAGTATATATAAATCTGCAAATAATAATAAACAATATAAAGCGTGTACGCGCACGCACGCGCGCGGGCGTAAAGCTACTGTTTATGGTCAAAGCGGACGCGTACGGACACGGGCTTTGCGAGGTTGCGCTCGCAACCGAGAGCTTTGTGGACGGCTTCGGCGTTGCGACTCTCGAAGAGGGGTTAGCGCTTAGAAGTTGCGGAATAAAAAAACCTATACTCTTGCTCGTCTGTTGCGTAGACGAGCTAAAAGATGCGATTGACGGCGGACTGACGATATGCCTTTCAAACGAGGCGCAACTCAGCGAGTTAGAACGGCTTATTTCAAGCGGATTAAGCGCGGACGATGTAAAACTGCATATCGCGCTCGACAGCGGAATGCACAGGCTCGGCTTTGAGCAGTTGGACGGCGTGCTGAAAAGACTCTCGGCGGCGGGCATAGACTTAGAGGGCGCGTATTCGCATTTACGGGTCAGGTCGCGCGCGCAGATAGCGGCGTTTGAGAGAATGTGCAAAAAAGTGCGCGAAACTTATCCCGACATTACGAGGCATCTTGCGGCGAGCCGCTCGCTCGAATGTAAAAGCCTGCAATACGATATGGTTCGCGTAGGCATATCGGCATATCTCGGAGCAATGAGTGTGGAAAGCGAGGTTGTAGCCTCGCGCAGGGTTGCGGCGGGCGAATACGTCAGCTACGGCAATTTTAAGGTGAAAAGAGATACTAACGTCGCGGTGGTGTTCGGCGGATACGCGGACGGAGTAGCGCGGGAGCGCCCGTCGGCAGTGTATATACACGGGCGGGAGTGCAAGCCGCTCGGCAGAGTTTGCATGGATATGACGGTCGTGGATTGCGGCGATTTTCTGCCTAATATCGGCGAAAAAGCCGTGCTTTTGGACGGCGAGAATATAAACGATGTTGCAAAACAGCGCGGAAGCATAGAATACACGCTAATGACCTGTTGGCGCGGGCGCACAGAGAGGATATACTATGACGAAAGCGGAGGCGAGGCAGACGGCGAGACGAGCCGTCGCCGCGATGAGCGTTGAGGATAAGGATTGGGCAAGCGGCGCGATATGCGACGCGCTTAGCGGAATGGACGAATTTTGCAAGGCGCACAGCGTATTCGTGTTTTTGGGCACTGACACCGAACCCGACACTGAGGAAATCGTCGGACTTGCGCTTATGCTCGAACGCACCGTGAGCGTGCCTCGGGTCAATGGGCGGGATATGGACACGATAGCCATCAGCCCATACACCAATTTCAAGAGAAACAGATGGAATATTTTAGAGCCCGTCGGCGGACGCGCGATTGACGATATAGACGTAGCGGTGATACCGCTCGTGGCGTTTGACGGCATAAAGCGCGTAGGGCACGGCGGCGGATACTACGACAGATTTTTATCGTCGCACGACTGCGTTAAAATCGGCGTGGCGTTCGACTGTCAGAGCGTTGAGGGCTTAGAAGTTGAGGAGTTTGACGTTCCGCTTGACCTGCTCGTGACCGAGAAGCGTATAATCACGCGCGACGGCGAGCGCAAAAACCTATTCGGAGAAAGAGAATGAGAGTTGTCGCCGGCAGATACAGAGGCAAAAATCTTTTGTCGCCCAAGGGCGAGGACGTGCGCCCCACGACTACGCGCATAAAGGAGACGCTGTTTAATATATTGCAGTGGGAAATCCCGTCTGCGCGTGTGCTCGATTTGTTTGCGGGGAGCGGGTCGCTCGGGATAGAGTGCATATCGCGCGGGGCGGAACACGTGACGTTTGCGGACAAAAGCAAGGACAGCATAGCGCTTATCCGCGAAAATTTAAAGGGGATAGACGGATACTATTCCGTTCGGCAATCGGATTTTATGGCGGTGCTCGGCGACGCGGCGCGCAGCGGAATAAAATACGATATAGTTTTTTTAGACCCGCCTTACGCGAGCAACCTTGCGGAGCTTGCGATAGACAAGATAATCGAGTACGACTTGCTGAGCGAAAGGGGGATAATCGTATTCGAGCACGGCTCGGAGAAGACCTACGCGCTTGCGGACGCGCGCTTTAAACAGCGCACGAAAAAGATGGGGACTGTGACGGCGGAGTTTATCTCGCGCAAGCGGATTGCGCTTATGGCAGGGAGTTTCGACCCGATAACGCGCGGGCACGAAGCGGTGCTTGACGAGGCGCTAAGGCAATTCGACGAAGTGGTCGTAGCCTGCCTCATCAATCCCGACAAGACCTATACGTTTAATAGCGAAATGCGCCTTGCGCTTGTCGAGGCGGTCTGCAAGGACAAGAATGGCGCTCGGGCGATATTCTCCGACAAGTACGCGGTCGAGGTCGCAAAAGAGGTTGGCGCGTGCGCGCTCGTGCGCGGGCTTAGAGGCGAGAGCGACAGCGAATACGAAACGGCTATGGCAAAATACAATGCCGAATGCGGCTTTAAAACGGTGTTCGTCACGCCCGATGGCTTAGAGGATATAAGTTCGACGGCGGTGCGCGAGCAGTTGAAAGCGGGCGACTATTCCCGCGTGCCCGCGGCTACAATACCTCTGCTTGCGAGCGAGGAGTACAAGAGCGCAAATTCGGCAAATTTCGACAAAATATAAAAAAATCTTGAAATACTTTAAGAAATGCAATATACTGATAAAAACAAAAGGAGAGTGCTATGGAAACCATCGAAATGCTCATCAACGAGTTGGAAAGCGAAGTTCTCAAAGCTAAAAGGGCGGCGTTCAGCAGCACGGACGTAGTGATAAACAGAGCCGAAGTGCTCGATTTGCTTTCGCGCATACGCGCAAACTATCCGACCGCGCTCAAAGAGGCGAACAAGATTTGCCAAAAGCGCGACGATATTATCGCGCAAGCCACGACCTATGCGGAGCAGATTATGGATAAAGCCGAAAACGACGCCAAGGAGTTGACCTCGCAAAGCGAGATTGTCCGTCGCGCGCAGGAGTCGGCGGAGGAAATGCAAAACGAAGCGGCAGGGCATTATCAAAAGATGGATTACGACGCGCGCGTGCTTGCGTTTGATTTGCTCAACGACGTTGAAAAGACGATGCGAAGCGCGCTTATGCAGATAAGCGATCGTAAAAACAAACTTGTTAACGACTGAGCTTGTTTTTTCCGCAAAAACATATTTTTAAACGAATGGCAAAATATTTACGCTGTATAAAAACAATCCCACCCAAGTGAGATTGTTTTTTTTGCAGGCTTTTATATTCTAACATTCGAGATACGTTTTTAATGCGGATTGTATAAGCGATATAAAGTGGCACAGATTTTTAAGTTCGATTTTGCTTTTCCCGTCGGCGAGCAACTGCGCCGTGAGCATTGCGGCAATATTGCAATCGAGAGGGCACAGTCGGTTTATGCTTTGCGCAATGTCGCTTGCGATGAAAGTTACGTCACGAAAATTATCCATACAATAAAATATGTTATAAGCAAAAAATGTGATAAATTTTCTTGACAATAAAGGGCTGAAATCATATAATAACAATACTGCTTTGCGGTCATGGCGGAACTGGCAGACGCGTACGTTTGAGGGGCGTATGTCTATGACATCCGGGTTCAAGTCCCGGTGACCGCACCACTCGAAAATGCGCACTTATGGGTGCGCATTTTTCATACGAAAAATGCGGCGACCCTTTTAGCGCATTTTCTCGTCGCTTACCGCGCAAAAGATTTTTGCTAAGGTTTTTCAAACGTTACGCAAAAATCTTTTGCTTGGTGTTACTCGCGTTGCTCGCTGGTTTTTCAATGAAATTCGCCTATCGGCAAGTGAAGTAGCTTTGCTATGAAGTATCCCTTATGGGATATGAAGTATGCTTCGCATATTGAGGCGAATTTTATTTCACTGCGCGTCAGCGCAATTTCATATCAAAGATATTTCATATTGCTTGCAATATTTCATTAGCCGTCATTGCGAGGAGTGAAGCGACGAAGCAATTCGGAGAATTATTTTTTCTTAAATTTTGAAGCTAAAATATACATAGAATATACTGTTCTATGTACATATTATTATA